>JAKLEC010000099.1 GCA_022711715.1 Acidobacteriota bacterium | reverse complement strand
CAGCCTCCCCCACCTGGAAGCGCTGGCCACGGAGTTGACCGCCGGGCTGCTGGCCGCCGACCTGCGCCTGCTGGACCGGCAGGACCGCGTGCTGGCCGCGCTCGGCGCCCTCAAGAAAGGCAAGTTCAAGTGGGAGCACAAGACGGTCCAGGGACGCTTCCTGGCCGTGCGCTTCGCCCCGGCGGACGCCGCCGCCCTGGCCGAGGCCATCCGCGCCGGCAACCCGCGGCCGGGGATCCGCCTGGCCGCCTGCGACGACAAGACCGGGGCGGTGGTCCAGGCCGTGGCCGTGGCCCTGCGCGACTTCCCTGACGTGGCCGTGCAGCTGAACTATCCGGTCAACGCCCGGCCCGGCGAAGCCCTGGGCCAGGCCGTGACCGCGACGGTCGAGAACCTGGGCGGCGTGGCGGCCCGCGACGTGCGGCTGGAGGTGGTCCTTTCGGGAGACGACCGCATCCCGGTCAAGCCCGCTTCCGAGGCGCCGGGGTACGCCGAGGACGTCCTGCTGAGCGGCGGCCGCGAGACGGTCGCCCTCCTCGAGCCCAAGCAGCAGCTGACCGTGCGCTTCCCGGGCAGCCTGCAGGTCCCCGCCGACACCCCCGCGGGGAAGCGCTACCTGGCGGTAGTGGCCGATCCCGAGGACAAGCTGGGCGAGCTCAGCGAGGAGAACAACGTCGGCAGCGGCTTCATCATGATCAGCGTCCCGGCGCCCGCGGCCCTGGTCATCGAGTTGCCCGAGACGCGCCTGCAGTTCAAGCCGGCCGACTACGGCTTCGAGATCCGCTGCCATGACGTCCTGCTCTCCGACGGCAAGGACTGGAAGCTCTGCCGCATGAAGCCCAATGTCTTCCAGATCCAGCACGTCTCCTGGAGCGGCGTCTTCTGGGAGGTCGACACCATGTCGCGCGAGGTCTACGAGATCTCCGGCGCCCAATTCTGCCGCAAGGGCGGCTCCGACCGCGACACGGGCATCCGCGTCGAAGTCAGCGGCGGCTCCCTGACCGCCCCTCCCGCCAGCTTCACCCTGAAGCTGGCCAAGACGCTGCTGCGCTACGAGCCGGAGAGCAAAACGTTCCTGCTGCAGGCCCACGGCCGGCCCATCTTCCACCTCCCCTTCTGGTGGTCGTGCCGCCGCGAGTCCTATCTCTACCAGTTCCGCTACGCGCCCTGGGACCAGTACTTCCTGGAGGTCGACACCCGCAAGCAGGAGGCGCGGCTGGTGAGCGGCGGCAAGTTCTGCAGCGCCGAGGGCGAGGCGCAGAAGCTTCCCTGGACGGTCAAGGTCGAGCCGTAGCCAGGAACGGCCGGGCTATCGTGACGCGTGACGCGTGACGCGTGACGAGTAGCGGCAATGGATCGATCGTGATTCGTAGCAGAAGTAGATCGCTCGTTGCTGTTACTAACACTAACACTATCACTATCACTAAGAGATCGGATAATTTCTGAAAGAGCGCGCCTGACGGGATTCGAACCCATAGCCTTTGGCTCCGGAGGCCAACGCTCTATCCATTGAGCTACAGGCGCATAGGACTGTTGCGGGGATTCTATCATCATTTCATGACCTTGTCCATCTGCGCGCAAAGGTTCCACGTTCCATGTTCCAAGTTCCATGTTAAAGCACCGGTCGATTTCTGGCTTTCAACATGGCACATGGTACGTGGTATCCCACTCGGAACTAACGTTCCTCGGGGACGCCGCCCCTGGCGGGGCCGGCAGCGTGGAACCTCGACGGACTGGAAGGTTTTATTTCTAGAAATGGTACGTGGTATCCCACTCGGAACTGACGCTCCTCGGGGATGCTGCCCTTGTCAGGACCGGCAACGTCGACCCGCCTCCAACCAGGTCAGAACGGTCAGCAACCGACTGGAAATCTTAAGCCCCCAAGCGAGTTGGCCTTCGTTACGTCGAACGTCGAACGTCGAACTTCGAACCTTGAAGCCCTGTCAGCTGATCAGCCCTTTGATGTACTCCCGGGTCATGGGATGCTTGGGGTTGTTGAAGAAGTCCCAGGCCGGGCCCTGCTCGACCAGCTCGCCCAGGTAGAGGAAGACCACGTGGTCGGCCAGGCGCCGCGCCTGGCGCAGGATGTGGGTGACGATGACGATGGTGTAGTCGCGCTTCAGCTCGGTGAAGGTCTGCTCGATGCGCTGGCTGGACTGCGGGTCGAGGGCCGAGGTGGGCTCGTCGCCCAGGATGATCGCGGGCTCGACGGCCAGGCCGCGCGCCAGGCACAGCCGCTGTTGCTGGCCCAGCGAGAGCGCCGAGGCCGGCTGGCTCAGCCGGCCGCTCACCTCGTCCCACAGGCTGGCCTTGCGCAGGAAGCACTCCACGATGCCGTCGAGGCGGCGGCGGTCGCGGATGCCGTGGATGCGCGGCCCGTAGGCCACGTTCTCGTAGATGGACATGGGCAGCGGGAAGGGCTTCTGCAGCAGCAGCCCCATCTTTTTGCGGATGTGGGTCACCTCGGCCCGCGGGTCGAGGATGTCCTCGTCGTCGACCAGCACGCGGCCCGAGACGCGCACGCCCTCGGTGGCGTCGATGAGGCGGTTGAACGAGCGCAGCAGCGTGGTCTTGCCGCAGCCCGAGGGGCCGATGATGGCGGTGATCTTGCGGTCGGGGATGCTCAGGTTGATGTCCTTCAGCACGTGCTCGCGGCGGATGTGGACGTTCAGCCCCTGCACGCTGATGTGGGTGCGATTCTCCATGCGGGCTCCTATTTCACGACGTGGCGGGTCAGCCGCCGCGACAGCAGCCGCGCGGCCAGGCTGACGGCCAGGATGAGGACGGTCAGGATCAGGGCCGAGGCGTAGGCGCGGCCCTGCACCTCGGGGATGGGCACGCCGAGCTGGAAAAAGATGGCCAGCGGCAGCGTCGCCGCCGGGCGCAGCAGCGAACCGGGGACGGCGTCGGTGAAGCCGGTGGTGAAGATCACGGCGGCGGCGTCGCCGATGCCGCGGCCGAAGGCGATGAGCACCGCGGTCAGGATGCCGGGCAGCGCCTGGCGTGCCACCACCCGGCGCGCCGTCTCCCAGCGGGTGGCGCCCAGGGCGTAGGAGGCCTCCAGCAGCTCGCGCGGCACCAGGCGGATCACCTCGTCCATGGATCGCGCCATCATCGGCAGGATGAGCAGGGCGATGGCGATGATGCCGCCCAGCAGCGAGGCGCGCAGGCCGAAGAAGATCATGAGCGTGAAGCCGAAGGCGCCGTAGACGATCGAGGGGACGCCGTTGAGGACGTCGAAGGCGAAGCGGCTGGCGGCGACGAAGCGTCCGCCCGGCCGGGCGTACACGTTCAGGTACAGGGCGACGGGCAGGCCGATGAGGATGGCCAGCAGGGTGGCGCCGCCGGCCAGGTAGAGCGAGCCGAGGATGGCGTTCAGCACGCCGCCGCCCTTGCCCAGGTAGTAGCCGCCCTGCGGCGTCCGGGTCACCATGTCCAGGCTCATGAACGGCAGGCCCTTGGCCAGCACGGTCAGCAGGATCAGGGCCAGGCAGGAGACGATGAGCGCCGTGGCGGCGATCATCAGCCCCCGGAAGAGCCGTTCCTCGGCGAAGCGGCGGTCGCGCGCCATCAGCGCAGGCTCCGTTCCACCCGGCGCAGCACCAGGCGCGAGGCGACGTTGAAGGCCAGGATGACCAGCAGCAGGATGAGCGCGGCCAGCATCAGCGCCGAGTCGTAGAGCGGCACCGAGAGCATCTCGCCGTAGTTGTTGGCGATCAGCGCCGGCAGCGGGTAGGCCGGGTCGAGGACCGACTTCGGCACCTTGGGCACGTTGCCCACCACCATCAGCACGGCCATGGTCTCGCCGAAGGCGCGGGCGATGCCCAGCACCACGGCGGCGGCGACGCCGGGCAGCGCCTTGCGCAGCACCACGCGCTTGACGGTCTGCCAGCGGGTGGCGCCCAGGGCCAGCGAGGCCTCGCGCACCTCGCTGGGCACGGCGCGCAGCACCTCAAGGGTGACGTGGATGATGACCGGGAAGACCATGATGGCCAGGACGATGCCGCCGGCCAGCACCGAGTAGCCGGTGGAAAAGACCTTGAAGGCCGGCGCCACCGTGTCCTTGATGAAGGGGACGACGACCAGCATGCCCCAGACGCCGAACACCACCGAGGGAATGCCGGCTAGGATGTCGATCAGCGGCTTGACCCATTCGCGCACCCGCGCCGGGGCGTACTCGGACAGA
The DNA here is from genome assembly GCA_022711715.1 of Acidobacteriota bacterium. Taxonomy (GTDB): domain Bacteria; phylum Acidobacteriota; class Aminicenantia; order UBA2199; family UBA2199; genus UBA2199. Next base: position 1,485 of record JAKLEC010000099.1, on the reverse strand, counting down.
TAGATGGCGGTCAGCAGGCAGAGCGGCACGGCGATGAGCATGGCCACGCCGGTCACCCACAGCGTGCCCAGGATGAAGGGCAGGAAGCCGAACTGGCCGCGGAAGGGGCGCCAGCGGGTCGAGAAGAAGAGCTCGCCCAGCGAATGGCTGGACAGGACCGGCCGCGACTTCAGGTAGAGGCCGGCGATCATCAGCAGGACCAGGAGGACGGCGAAGAGAGTCAACGCCAGCATGGTTTTGCCGGCGATGGCGTCCTTCATCCGCCTGGATACGAGTGAAAACCGGAACGGCCTCATACTCTGATTGTACTACGCTTGTATTAAATTTGCAATGCCGGGGACTGGCTCAGAAATACCCGAGGTTCTTGAGCCGCTGCTTGATGGCGTCGATCTCTTCCTTGGAAAGATCCTTCTCCGCTTCGGCCTCGCCGCGCTTCAACGCCACCAGGTCGCGCAGGACGTAGACCACGAACTCGTTCACGCTGCGGAAGCCGCTGCCGTCTATGACGGTCTTCAGCTTTTCGTACAGCGGGCGGGGGATCTTCAGCGTCACGCGGTCGATTTCCATCGGCACCAGTCTACCCCACTGCGAAGCGGGTGTCAATGGAGCGCCGGGAGCAGCGAGGATCCAAGACCGGAAAACCTGGCAGTCCGTCGAGGTTCCACCCGCACATACCTGGAAAACCTTCCAGTCCGTCGAGGTTCCCCGCGCGCATCGCCGGAAGAACTTCCAGTCCGTCGAGGTTCCACGTACCACGTACCAAGTTCCAAGTTCAGAAAAAAGCATTGGAGAAGTGCCTTAACTTGGTACGTGGAACGTGGCACGTGGAACCTTGAAGGACCGTCGGACTGAAAGCCGCTGACCAGTTCCGGATCCTTGTAGTTCGTTACTTGTAGTTCTCAGGTTTATCCAGGAAATTGACCAGCTTCTTCGATTTTTTCTTGAGCTTGCGCAGTGCCTTGGCCTCGATCTGGCGGATGCGCTCGCGGGTGACCTGGAACTCCTGCCCCACTTCCTCGAGGGTGTGCTCGTTGCCGTCGTTCAGGCCGAAGCGCATCTGGATGACCCGCGCCTCGCGCTCGGTCAGGGTGGAGAGGATCGCCTCCAGCTGCTCCTTGAGGTTCATCTGCGAGACGATCTCCGGAGGCGAGACGGTCCTCTCGTCCTCGAGGAAGTCGCCCAGGTGCGAGTCGTCATCGCCCACCGGCGTCTCCAGCGAGATCGGCTCCTGGGCGATCTTGAGGATCTTGCGGATCTTCTCCGAGGTGAAGGCGCTCTCCTTGGCGATCTCGTCCTCGGTCGGCTCGCGCCCCAGCTCCTGCACCAGGCGCCGCTGCGTGCGGTTGATCTTGTGGATGGTCTCGATCATGTGCACCGGGATGCGGATGGTGCGCGCCTGGTCGGCGATGGCGCGGGTGATGGCCTGGCGGATCCACCAGGTGGCGTAGGTGGAGAACTTGTAGCCGCGCTGGTACTCGAACTTCT
>JAKLEC010000098.1 GCA_022711715.1 Acidobacteriota bacterium | reverse complement strand
ACAGGGCCGGTACTTTAAAACTTGTAAACTTCCTGTTGTTCAATAAAGAATACAAGAATTAAAGTACCGTCCCCTTTTCTTGCCGTCCCCTTTCCCTGAAGGTCCCATGTTCCACGTGTCACGTTCCATGTTTGGTCAATTCTGCCACTACGAGAATAAGCCATCGCAATTCGGAACACTAATAACAGATTTTTCGCATTCTTTCGTTGGCTGTTTTCTGGCATCCAACATGGAACGTGGAACGCGGCACGTGGAACCTCGTTGCTCTACAAGGCATCCTCTTCCTTATGCCGTACGCCATACGCCGTACGCCTAGGCCTTCGTCCTGTTCTTCCCCTGCCGCTTGGCCTCGTACATGGCCCGGTCGGTCAGGTCCAGGAGCTCCTTGACGTCGCCCATTCCCGGCTCGTACTGGCCGACGCCGGCGCTGAGGGTGGCGCGGATCTCCTCGCCGCCGCGGGACAGCGCAAAGTCCGCCGCGCCCTGGCGGATGCGCTCGGCCAGCTGCAATGCGCCCTCGAGGGCGGTCTCGGGCAGGACGACCAGGAACTCCTCGCCGCCGACGCGACCGACGATGTCCTGCTCGCGCAGCGAGCGCGCCAGCAGGCCGGCGAGCCCAGCCAGGTACTCGTCGCCGGCCAGGTGGCCGAAGCGGTCGTTGACCTGCTTGAAGTCGTCGACATCGGCGAGGATGACGCTGAGGGGGCGGCCGGAGCGGCGGGCGATGCGCGCCTGATTCTCCAGCTCGTTGGCGATGAAGCGCTTGTTGTACAGTCCGGTCAGGGCGTCGCGGGCGGCCAGCTGGAACAAGCGGGCGTGGTACTCCCTCTCGATGCCGTCGCCGTAGCGCAGCTGCAGCACGGTATCCCCCACCCGCACCTTGTCGCCGGCCATGAGCGTGGCCCGGTTGGTCCGCTCGCCGTTGACGAAGGTGCCGTTGGTCGTCCCCAGGTCGCGGATCTCGATGCGCTCGACGCCGCGGCTGCCGAGGATGACGGCCACGGCGCAGTGCGTCTTGCTGGCCTTGGCGTCGCGGACCACGATGTCACAGCCGTCCCCGCGGCCGATCGTGGTTTCCTCCCGCTCCAGGACGAAGTGACGGCCGAAGTCGAGCTCGCTGCCGGCGACGATGACCAGCAGGATGGAGCGCTCGTCCCTGGGCGCCTCGTCGCCGGCGTCGGGGGGCTGGTCGTGGAGGGTCTCGTCGAAGGGGTCGTTCATCGCCCGCGGCGGTGGGGGAAAAAGCGCGGTTCCGTTCCCGGGATCATCTTAAAGACGGGTGGTCATTCGCGCGGGATATCGGCGAGCACGGCGCGCATCACCTTGTTCTTCTCCGCCTTCTTCGCCTCGTACAAGCCCCGGTCGGCCAGGTCCAGGAGCTCCTTGACGTCGCGCATGCCGCGCTCGTACTGGCAGACGCCGGCGCTGACGGTGGTGCGCACGGCCTGGCCCTGCAGGTCCATGACGAAGTCCTCGACCGCCTTGCGAATGCGCACCGCCAGCTGCAGCGCGCCCTCGACGGCGGTCTCGGGCAGGACGACCAGGAACTCCTCGCCGCCGATGCGGCCGGCGATGTCCTGATCGCGCAGCGTGTCGCGGATCAGCGCCGCCAGGCGCTTCAGGTACTCGTCGCCGGCCAGGTGGCCGTGGACGTCGTTGATGCGCTTGAAGTCGTCGATGTCGAGCATGATGACGCTGAAGGCGCGGCTGCTGCGCCGGGCGATGCGGCAGTAGTTCTCCAGCTCGTTGACGATGAAGCGCTTGTTGTACAGGCCGGTCAGGGCATCGCGGGCGGCGAAATCGAACAGCTTGGCGTGGTACTCCTTTTCGATCTCGTCGCTGTAGCTCAGCTGCAGGATGGTGCTGCCGGCCTGGATCTTGTCGCCGGCCTTCAGCGTCGTCTGCACCACCGGCTCGCCGTTGACGTAGGTGCCGTTGGTCGAGTCCAGGTCGAGGAGGCTGATCTGCTCGATGCCGCGGCTGCTGCGGATCACCGAGATCTCGCAGTGCGCCTTGCTGACCTTGCCGTCGCTGAGGGCGATGTCGTTGATCTTTTCGCGGCCGATGGCCGTACGCTTGCGCTCCAGGACGAAGTGCTTGCCGAAGTCGACTTCGCTGCCGGCGATGACGGTCAGCACGATCGACTGCTCGCCCTTGCCGGGCGCGTTCATGGCCGGAATCAGCTTGCGGTCGAATATGGTTTCTTCGTAGGGATCGCCCATTTTCCGTTGCCCCGCAAGCACGGTACCATATCCAGCAGAGTTTTTCAACGCCAGCCGGGCGGACCCAGCGGCGGCAAAGCAAATATATGTGAAGTAAAAAGGAAAAAGGCAAAAGAAAAAAGTGAAAGAGCCCAGATCCGCGGGCAAGGACCTCTTTTTTACTTTTACATTTTATCTTTTTCCTTTTCCCTTTGTTCGGGTTGTTTTCTTTTATTCCATTGCGTAATTATTCCCGCTGTTCTATCATAGGCTCAAATACCTTTAAGGAGGGATCCATGCTACATCTCATCATCCAGTTGGTCAGCGGCGCGCTCGGCGGCAACGGTGCCGGCGCCCTGATGAAGAAGCTCTCGCTGGGCACCATCGGCAACTCCATCGTCGGCATCCTCGGCGGCGGCCTCGGCGGCCAGATTCTTGGCCTGCTGGGCATGGCCCCGGCCGCCGGCAGCGGCGATCTGGGGGGCATCATCTCCAGCGTGCTCGGTGGCGGCGTCGGCGGCGGCGTGCTGATGGCCATCATCGGCGCGATCAAGAAAGCGCTCGGCAAGTAGGTTTTAGAGAAAAGGCGTACGGCAAACGGCGTACAGCTGACGGCAACAGCAAAGGAGCAAACGAGTTCGCTTCCCTGGCTTTCCCGTACGCCGTACGCCGCGCGCCGTATGCCGCACGCCAAGTTTTCCTCTTTCTCGTCACGTGTCACTCGTCACTGAGCGCTGAAAGCCCTATGGAGGCCCTATGTCATTGAAGAACACGATCTTGGCCTACCTGCTGACCCTGGCGATCTTTTTCGCCGTGGACATGGTCTGGCTGGGGCTGGTGGCCAAGGGCTTCTACCGGCGGCAGCTGGGGGAATTGCTGAGCCCGACGGTCGTCTGGCCGGCGGCCATCCTGTTCTACATGCTCTTCATCGCCGGGCTGCAGTTCTTCGTCGTCGTCCCGGCGCTGCGCGGCGGCGGCGCCATGCAGGCATTGTGGCAGGGGGCGCTCTTCGGGCTGATCGCCTACTCCACCTACGACCTGACCAACCTGGCGACCCTGAAGGGCTGGCCTCTGCCCGTGACGCTGGTTGACCTGGCCTGGGGAGCGGCGCTGGGGGGGACAGTCTCCTTCCTGTCCACGCTGCTCGCCCACCGGCTGCTCCCCGGCTGACGGCAGGAAGAAGCTCAGGGAAGACAGAGGGAAGAGAAAGGGAAGAATGAGGGATGAGAGAGTGGGCTAAGCCCTGTCAGAGCCTCTTTCCCACTTTTCCTTCCCTCTGCATTTCCCTATGTCTTCTCTCCTTCTTCCCTGGACTTCATGCTCCTTGACACGACCGCGGCATTGGTTCATCATATGGGCAACATCACGCGAAGGAGAAGATCATGCTCTGGAAAGGAAGACGCACGAGCGATAACGTCGAGGACCGTCGGGGCCTGACCGGGCGGCGGGTGGCCGTGGGCGGCGGCTTGGGTGCCATCGCCATCGCGGTGATCGTCCTGCTGCTGGGCGGCAACCCCGGAGAAGTCATGCAGAACATCCAGACTGCGCCGCCCGCCGGGGAGGAGCAGGCCCAGGCCCTCTCCCAGGAGGACAAGGAGCTCGGCGAGTTCGTCGGCGTCATCCTGGCCGACACCGAGGACGTCTGGAACCAGGTCTTCCGCCAGGCCGGCGAGCAGTATCGCGAGCCCAAGCTCGTCCTGTTCACCAACGCCACCGAGTCGGCCTGCGGCTACGCCCAGTCCGCCACCGGCCCGTTCTACTGCTCCGGCGACGAGAAGGTGTACATCGACCTGGGCTTCTTCCAGGAGATGCAGCAGCGGCTGGGGGCACGCGGCGACTTCGCCTGGGCCTACGTCATCGCCCACGAGGTCGGCCACCACGTGCAGAACCTCCTGGGCGTGATGCAGCAGGCCAATGAACGGATGCAGGCCAGCTCCAGCCAGGAGGAGGCCAACCGCATCCTGGTGCGCCTGGAGCTGCAGGCCGACTTCCTGGCCGGCGTCTGGGCCCACCACGCCCAGAGGATGAAGAACCTCCTGGAGCAGGGCGATATCGAGGAGGGGCTGAACGCCGCCTCGTCCGTGGGCGACGACCGCATCATGAAGCAGCAGCAGGGCTACGTCGTCCCCGACGCCTTCACCCATGGCACCTCGGAGCAGCGGGTGCGCTGGTTCACCAAGGGCCTGAAGACGGGGGACATCCAGCAGGGCGACACCTTCTCCGTTCCCTACGAACGGCTCTGAGTCCAGCTCCGGCTAGCGCTTCCTCTTCGCCGGCTGAAGCGGGGAGCGCCCGGCCTTCTGCCGCCGCAGGTCGACCAGCGCCCGGCTGGCTCCAGTGTGCTCGTAGGCGATTTCCTTGACCCGCGTGAAGCAGCGCTCGGCCAGCTTCATCTTGCCCTGGCCGCGGTAGAGCACGCCCAGCGCATAGACCGGGTCGGCGCTCCATGACTTGAGCTCGATGGCCTTCTTCAGATTGATCTCGGCTTCGTTGCGGAACAGTTCGGACTCGCTCTGGCACAGGCCCAGCAGGTAATAGAAATCCCCCTGCTTCGGCTCCAGCTTGATCGCCTTCTTGAGCAGCGGCACGGCGCCGGGCAGATCGCGCTTCTCGTACAGTTCCTTGGCCTGCAGCAGCAGTTCCCAGGCCTTTTCGTGGTCGGCGTCGACCATGTGCAGGGCGGGCGGCGCCGCCACCGGGGCGAACGGCGGCGGCTCGGCGGGAGTTTCCGTCCCGGGGACGCCCGACACATCGGGGTCGACGATCCACTCCACCGGGTTCTCCAGGGCGGCAGCGGACGGCGGCACGGCCTCCTCGAAGAAGACCTGCGGCGGCGGCGCCGCCTTGGCGCCCGGCACCGGCGTCCGTTCCAGGCGGTCGCGTTCATCCAGGGATATTTCCGGCTCCCCGGCTTCGGGCTCGTCGATGGCAAACTCGGCGGAAAGCTCGAACTCCTCTTCGTCCTCGGCGGGCGGGGCCTCCTTCGGCTCGGGACGAGGAGGTTCCGGCGGCACGGGTCGGGCCGGTTCCTGCGGCGCGGCAGGGGGAGGCTCCGCTGCGGCGGGACGAACCGGCTCCCGTGGCGCGGCAAGGGCAGGTTCGGGCGCCGGGGGGCGGGGCGATTCCGCCGGCGAAATCTGCCGCCATTCCGCCTCGCCCGGCAGCTCCGGACCCTGGGCCAGTATGCGCAGCTGGCGGCAGACATCCCGGGCGATCTTCCTGACCTCCGGGGCGGCATTGGCGCCGAAGCGCTCGGGGGCGAAACGGGACAGCAGCCCGGTCGCGGCCCGCTCCACCGCCTCGCGTCCGGCCCGCGGCGGCAGGCCCAGCGCGGCTGGATCGCCGGGCTCAGCGGCCAGCAGCCGCTGGCTCAGCTCGAGCAAGGCGGCGATCTCGGCGGAGAGGTCGGGTTCCTCCGCCCCCTGTTCGAACTCCACGATCCCCATCAGGTGGAAGGCCAGCATGCCGCGCCAGAACTCCAGCGGCGCCATGCCCAGGCGCGAGATGAGCTGCCGGCAGCTCGGCCGCGCCTGGGTGTCCCCGCCGAGGGGACCCAAGGCGCGCAGCGCCGCGAAGAGCTCGCGCTCGGCGTCGGTGAAATAGACCTCCATGTCCATGGGAATCT
>JAKLEC010000097.1 GCA_022711715.1 Acidobacteriota bacterium | reverse complement strand
GGAGTCCGACCGCATGGGCCACCTCAAGGGCGCCGTCACCCAGGCCAAGCTGGACGAGCAGCGCGGCGTGGTGCAGAACGAGAAGCGCCAGTACGACAACGAGCCCTACAGCCTCGCCGAGGAGCTGATCGCCAAGGCCTGCTTCCCGGCCGGCCATCCCTATTCCTGGACGGTGATCGGCTCCATGGAGGACCTGGCGGCCGCCTCGCTGGCGGATGTCCACCAGTGGTTCGCCTCCTACTACGGCCCGAACAACGCCGTCATCGCCATCGCCGGCGACATCGACGCCGAAACGGCGCTGGCCAAAGTCAAGAAGTATTTTGCCGACATCCCGCCCGGGCCGCCAGTCACCCGCCACCAGGCCTGGGTGGCCAGGCGCAGCGGCGAGCAGCGCCAGGTGGCCGAGGACCGCGTGCCGCAGACGCGGCTGACCAAGATCTGGAACGTGCCCCAGGCCTTCAGCGACGAGAGCGCCGGCCTGATACTGGCGGCGCGGCTGCTCGGCGCCGGCAAGAGCTCGCGCCTGTACAAGCGCCTGGTCTACGATGAGCAGACGGCCACCGACGTCACCGCCTACGTCGACAGCCGCGAGATCGCCGGCCTGTTCACCATCCAGGCCGACGTGCGCCCGGGCGCCGACGCCGCTGCGGTGGAGCATGCCATCGACGAGGAACTGAAGCGCTTCCTGGCCGAGGGGCCCACGGCCCGCGAGCTGGAAAAAGGGCGCCGCCAGTACCTGGCCTCTTTCGTGCGCGGCTCCGAGCGCATCGGCGGCTTCGGCGGCAAGTCGGACATCCTGGCCCGCAGCCAGGTATTCGGAGGCAGTCCCGACGCCTATCGCCACACCCTGGACAGCATCGCCGCCGCCACCCCGGCGCAACTGCGCGACACGGCGGCGAAATGGCTGAGCGACGGCGCCTACGTGCTGGAAATCCGCCCCTATGCCGAGCGGGAGGCCGCCAGGGAGTCGGCCGACCGCAGCCGCCTGCCCGAGCCGGGGCCGGCGCCGGAGGTGCGTTTCCCTGAATTCCAGCGCTTCACCCTGGCCAACGGCCTGCGGGTCATCCTGACCGAGCGCCACTCCGTGCCCATGGTGCGGTTGAACCTGGTCCTCGACGCCGGCTACGCCACCGACCAGGGGGGCATCCCCGGCACCGCCGAGCTGGCCATGGCCATGCTCGACGAGGGGACGACCCGGCGCTCCGCCCTGCAGATCAGCGAGGAGCTGGCCCTGCTGGGCGCCAGCCTGGGTACCGGCTCCGACCTCGACGCTTCATACGTCTCGCTGTCGGCGCTGAAGGACAGGCTGGACGAGGCGCTCGACATCTACGCCGACGTGATCCTCAACCCAAGCTTCCCCGAGGCCGACTTCCAGCGGCTGCTGAAGCTGCAGCTGGCGCAGATCCAGCAGGAGAAAAGCTCGCCGTTCACCATGGCCCTGCGCGTCGTTCCCGGCCTGCTCTACGGCCCGGGGCACGCCTACAGCAACCCGCTCACCGGCTCCGGCTACGAGAGTTCCCTGGCGCGGCTGACCCGCGCCGACATGGCGGCCTTCCACCGCACCTGGTTCAAGCCCGGCCACGCCACGCTGGTCGTGGCCGGCGACACCAGCGCCGCCGAGATGCGGCCCAAGCTGGAGAAGCTGTTCCAGGCCTGGCCGGGAGGCGACATCCCGGCCAAGAACATCGCCGCCGTCGCCCCGCGGCCGCGGCCGGCCGTCTTTCTCATCGACAAGCCCGGCTCGCCCCAGTCGGTGGTCATCGCCGGGCAGCTGGCCCCTTCGGCCGCCGACCCGGATCGCATCGCCTTGGAGACCGTGAACTTCATCCTCGGCGGCGACTTCGTCTCCCGCCTCAACATGAACATCCGCGAGGAGAAGCATTGGAGCTACGGAGCCGGCTCGTTCCTCGGCGGCGCGCGCGGCCAACAGCCGTTCATCGCCTACGCCCCGGTGCAGGCCGACAAGACCCGCGAGACCATCGAGGAGATCCGCAAGGAACTGGCGGGCATCGTGGGCGCCAAGCCCATCACCCGGGACGAGTTCGAGAACGCCAGGAAGAGCCAGACCCTGCAGCTGCCGGGCCAGTGGGAAACCATGGCCGCGGTGGAGGGATCGCTGGTGGAGATGGTCCGTTTCGGCCTCCCCGACGACTATTATGTGCAGTATCCCGGCAGGGTGCTGGGGCTCAAGGTCGAGGACCTGGAGCGGGCCGCACGCAAGGCCATCCGCCCCGAGAGCGTGGCCTGGGTGGTGGTGGGCGACCGCGCCCAGGTCGAGCCGGGGATCCGCGCCCTGGGTCTCGGGGAAGTGACGGTCATCGACAGCGACGGCCAGCCCATAAAAAGTGAAAAGTGAACAGTGAAAAGTGAAAAGTAAAGAGAAAAAGAGACGTTGAGAGCTCCCGGAACAGGCGCTGCCGTTTCACCTTTCACCAGGCAACTGAACTTTCACCTGCGGGGACTCGTTCATCTCATGAACAAGGAGGCGCCATGGCCGACGTGAACGAAAAACGGACGCGGGTCGCGGCCCTGGCGGGGGGCATCGTCCTCGCCGCCGTAGGGATCGTGTTCCTGCTGAACAACTATTACCATTTCCTGGACGCCGAACGCCTCTGGCCCCTCTTCCTGCTGGTGCCGGTCATCCCGCTGGCCGTCAACTGGCTGTCCAGGGGACGCGAGGCGGCGGGGTCGGTGGTGCCCATCACCATACTGACCTACTATTGCGGCTATTTCCTGTGGCTCACCCATACCCGCTGGTACGGCGCCGGCTTCACCTGGCCCCACTACCTGGTCGGGCCGGGACTGGGCTTCCTCTTCCTGTATTTCATCGAGCGGCGTCCCGCTCTGCTGGCACCGGCCTTCATCCTGCTCGGCCTGGCCGCGGCGTTCTTCGGCGGCATCTATGGGAGCTCGCTGCCCCTGGGCGGGTTCCTCATCCTGGCCGGCATCATCCTGGTGCTGACGAGCAGAAGGAAGTAGCCAGTAGACAGTAGCCAGTAGCCAGTAGAAATGCCCTGGGTAGAACTCATTCAATTCGTCCGGATATTGCCGTTCTACTGACTACCGACTTCTGACTACTGGCTTCCATCTTCGTGTTTTTGTGGACATTTTTTTCTTTTTATATTATAGATGATGCGAGTTCTTTGACAGGGTTGACTGAGTCATGCCGAACGGTCGAGAGCCAGGCTCGATGAAACCGTGCCAACCTTCCTCCGCGGGGGGAAAAGGTGGCAACGCCATTCACCGGGAGGTGAAGCCATGACGGAAGTTACCTTTTTCGAGGATTTTCACTGCTTCGAGTACCATTCCACGCAGGGGCTCGCCCCGCGTTTCCGGTATTTCCTCCATTCCCCCGTCTACGACCGCATCCCGCTGTTCGCGCGCGTGACCACCCATCGCCCGCAGGCGCAGGAGATGCCGGTCTATTCCAGCGATTTCATCCCCTTCTCCCTGGCCAGGGCCTTCGAGCCGCAGGGATGGACGAGCTTTCGTGACGCGTAACGCGTGACGCGTGACGCGTGACGAGTAACGGCACAGGAACGATTTATCGTAATTCGTGATTCGTGCTTCGTGATTCGGAAAAGCCATGGACCGGCATTAATCCCTTTCCGATGACGATCGGCCCCCGACTAGGAATCGTAAGCATCCGGGTAAATTGGCTTCTACTACGACGAATCCCACTCGGAGCTAACACTCCTCGGGGGCGCCGCCTCTGTACGAGTCCGGCAGCGTCGACCCATGTAGCTCACGGATCGTCTCTTTCAAGCCGTCAGCCAAGTTCCTTTCTTCCGCGTCACGCGTCACGCGTTACGCGTCACGGTTCTTCATCCAGCACTCTGCGGACGGTGCGCAACATCTGCGCCAGGGTGTACGGCTTGGCCACGAACTCGCGGACGCCGCTGGCCAGGATCTCCTCCTTCTGCGCCGCCTCGACGAAGCCGGAGATGAGGATGATGCGCGCCCGGGGGGCGTCGCTGAGGATCGACTGGCTGACGGCGGCGCCGTTGATCTTGGGCAGGTCCATGTCGGTGATCACCAGCCCGATGTCGTCGCGGTGGCGGCGGTAGCGCTCCAGCGCCTCCATGCCGTCGCGGGCGATGAGTACGCCGTAGCCGTGGTCGTGGAGCATCGAGGCCAGGAGCTCGCGCAGGTCCTCCTCGTCCTCGACCACCAGGACGGTCTCGCTGCCGTGGGGGAGGGGCGCCGCCTCCTCGCCGGCAGGGGCCGCGGCCTGCGCCTGGCGCTCCGAGGCCGGGAAGTAGAGCGAGAAGGTCGCGCCGCGCTGCGGCCGGCTCTCCACCTCGATGAACCCCTTGTGGGCCTGGACCACCCCGTAGACCACGGCCAGGCCCAGGCCGGTGCCGCGCCCGCGCCCCTTGGTGGTGAAGAAAGGCTCGAAGATCCGGGCGCGCGTCCTTTCGTCCATGCCGGCGCCGGTGTCGGCGACCTGGATGAGGACCAGGCGCTTGCCGCCGGCGGCGGGGAAGCGCGCGGCCACCGACGCCCCGTCGATCACGCCGGCGCGGATCTCGAGGCGGCCGCTGCCGGCCATGGCGTCGCGGGCGTTGATGCACAGGTTGAGCAGCGCCTGGTGCATCTGGCTGGGGTCCATCCAGACGGGAGGCAGGTCGTCGGGGCAGGCGAGGGAGATCTCGATGGTGCGCGGGAAGGTGACGCGCAGCATCTTGACCAGCTCGGCCAGCAGCTCCTGGATGTGCAGGGCGCGGAATTCGGCCTCGGATTTGCGGGCGAAGGTCAGGATCTGCTTGACCATGGCGATGCCGCGCTCGGAGGCCTCGTGGATGGCCAGCAGGGCGGCCTGGGCCTCGGGGTTGTCCTTCAGCCTGGCGGCGAGCACGGCCGCGTGGCCGTTGATGATCGAGATGATGTTGTTGAAGTCGTGGGCGATGCCGCCGGCCAGGGTTCCCAGGCTCTCCAGCTTCTGGCTCTGGCGGATCTCCGCCTCCAGGATGCGGTGCTCCTCCTCGCTGCGCCGGCGCTCGGAGATGTCGAGGCAGGTGACCACCTGCGCCGGCCGTCCCTGGTAGGGGATGGTCTTGAAGCGGCTCTCGACCGGGACGAGCGAGCCGTCGGGGCGGCGCAGGTCGTGCTCGAAGGGGAGGGATCCGCCCGCCTGCGCCGGCTTTGCGAAGAAGCCGGCCGCGTCCGCGCCGAGGAACCCGCCGATGGGCCGGCCGATGATGTCCTCGAGGCGGCGGTCGAGCATGCGTGCCAGGCTGCCGTTGGCGTCGAGGATCACGCCGTTCTCGGAGACGCATACGCCCTCGGAGGTCGACTCGGCCAGGGTGCGGAAGCGCGTCTCGCTGTCGCGCAGGGCCGCCTCGGCCTGCAGCCGCTCGGCGATCTCGCGCTGCAGCTCCTCGTTCCCTGCGCGCAGCCCCTGCTCGCTGCGCCGCACCCGCGCGACCTGGCGCTGCAGATCGTTGGCCATGAGGCGGATGGGAACGGCGGCCAGCAGAAAGAAGGCGGTGACCGTCAGCAGGGCGAAGATGCTGGTATGGATTGCCTGGGGACCGCGCAGCACGCCGGCGACCTCCAGCGCGATGATGGCCACGGCCGAGAGCCAGGACAGGAGGACGACGGCGCGGAATTCCCGCGGCCGCAGCAGCAGCCCGCCGCCGGCGATGATCACCGGGTACAGCATCGCGCCCAGGTCGTGGATGCCGCTGCCTATGGCGAGCACGATGGTCATCAGGAGCAGCACGAACAGGAAGGTCAGGAAGATGGCCAGGCGCACCCGGCCCACGCGCAGGGGGATCTGCAGGAGCAGCAGGATGATGGCGCCGGCGCCGATGATATAGGGCTTGTCGGGTTCTCCGGCCGCAGCGGCCGCCCCGGCCGTCAGGGCGATCGCCAGGAAACCGCAGAGCAGGACGATGTTCAGCACCCGGGCCAGCCGGTCCCGTTCCTCGTCCGCAAAGCGGGGCGGGGAAAACATCCGGCGCAGGCGCGCCGCGAACCGGCCCGCTTGTTCCC
>JAKLEC010000096.1 GCA_022711715.1 Acidobacteriota bacterium | reverse complement strand
GAGCTGGAGGCCGGGGACGGCCGCCCATTCCGCGTGCTGTCCGAGGCCTGCCGGCGCCCCTGCCTGCTGCTGCGTTCCCCGCGGCGCAGCACCGCCGAGCTGCTGGCGTCCCTGCGCGCCCGGCCCGAGGTGGAGGCCGCCTCGCCCAACTACCGCCGCCGCCTGCTGCGGTTGCCCAACGATCCCGGTTATCACCGGCAGTGGGGCTTGGCGAAGATCGGCGCGCCCGAGGCCTGGGAGCGCAATGTGGGTTCCAGCGACGTTGTCTTGGCGGTCATCGACACCGGCGCCGACTACGGCCACGGGGACCTGGCCGGCAACATGTGGCGCAATCCCGGCGAGACCGAGGGCAACGGCGTCGACGACGACGGCAACGGCTTTCGCGACGACATCCACGGCTATGACTTCGCCGCCAGCGGCAGCGGCGACAACGACAGCGATCCCATGGATATCGAGGGCCACGGCACCCACGTGGCCGGCATCATGGCCGCCGTCGGCGACAATGCCGCCGGAGTCTGCGGCGTCTCCTGGCGCGCGCGCATCATGGTGCTCAAGGGCTTCCGCCCCGACCTGCACATCTACGACTCGGACTGCATCGAGGCCATCGAGTACGCCGTGAAGATGAAGCGCGACTACGGCGTGAACGTGGTGGCCATCAACGCCTCCTTCGGCGGCGGCGGCAGCAATGCGCTGCAGCAGGACGCCATCGCCGCCGCCGGCGAGCAGGGCATCGCCTTCGTGTGCGCCGCCGGCAACGACGGGACCGACAACGATGCCACCCCCTTCTATCCGGCGGGTTACGACCTGCCCAACATCGTCTCGGTGGCGGCCAGCGACGGGAACGACGCCCTGGCCTCCTTCTCCAATTACGGCCAGCGGTCGGTCGACATCGCCGCCCCGGGTCAGGCGATCTACTCGACCGTGCCGCGCGGCGCCGGGCTGGAAGCCTGGCTGAAAACGGAGAGCGACGTCCTCGACGTCAGTCCCCTGGAGTATTCCGGCCGAACCGGCAGCGCCGGGCTCAGCCGGAAGATCTATGACTGCGGCCTCGGCCAGAGTGCCGGCGATTTCCCCGCCGGGGTCAGCGGCAACATCGCCCTGATCGAACGCGGGAACAGCACCTTCCAGCAGAAGGCGCTCCGCGCCCAGTCCGCGGGCGCCGCCGGCGTCGTGATCTACAACAACGTCGCCGGCAGCTTCGACGGCACCCTGGGGAGCGAAGGCGGCTGGGGGCCGGTGGTCGCCGTTTCCCGCGAGGACGGCCTGCTGCTGAGGTCGCGCGGCGTCCACTCCGTGAACCTGACCGTGCGCGCCGGCGACTACGGTTACCTCAGCGGCACCTCCATGGCGTCGCCTCATGTCTGCGGCGCCCTCGGCCTGCTGGCCGCGCAATACCCGGGCGACGGCATGGCCAAGCAGATCGGCCGCCTGTACTCGGGAGCCGACCGCATCGCCGCCCTGGACGGCAAGATGGTGTACGGCGCCCGCCTGAACCTGGCGCGCTCCCTCTCGCAGGCCCTGGTGCTGACCATGACCGTCACGCGCCGCCAGGCGCAGAGCTGGATGGCCGTGAAGGATTATGCCGAGGTCCGCTTCGCCGTGGAGAAGGAGCCCGGCTCCGCGATCAGCGGCGAGACCTACGCCGTCTACCGCAAGATCCCCGGCAACAGCTTCGCCAAGGTGGGGGAGGTGGCCGCCGCGGAGCTGCAGGACGGCGCCTTCACCTACCGCGACAAATACCTCGAAAGCGGCACCAGCTACACCTACGTCATCGAGGCGCGCAGCGCCGGGGGCGAAGTCCTCGCCCTGTCCAACGAAGTGACCATCTGAGGTGGGACAATGAAAAAGACCGTCATCGCCTTCCTGCTCCTTTCCCTCGCCGCCGGCCTGGGCGCGGCCGGCCGCAAGTTCTCCGTCATGGCCGGCGCCGGGGTGCTGCTGCCCATCGACGCCGATTTCAAGGAGCTCTACGGCAGTGCCCTGTTCTGCCCCGAGCTCAAGCTGAGTTACGAAATCATGCCCCGCTTCTGCGTTTGGCTTGCCGGCAGTTCCGCCTCGGCGACGGGCGTCCTCCCCGAGCTGGGCGACGAGATCAAGGCTTCGCAGACGTTCCTGTCCCTGGGCGCCGGCTGGGAGACCAAGCGCTGGGGCCGGCTGCAGGCCGACGTAGGCGCCGCCTTTCTCATGGCCCATTCGCGGGAAAAGGCCATGGGCTCCAGCCCGAGCAAGTCGGCGCCCGGCTTCGACGCGCGGGCCGGCCTGCGCGTTTTCGTCTCGGAGTCCGTATTCGTCGGCCTGAACGTCGGCTTCGCCGGGGCCTGGACCACGGTGGATGCCGGGGAAACGGACAAGGACATCGTCATCGGCGGCATGAGGATAGGCGGCGCGCTGGGATTCCGCTTCTAGGCGGACGCCGGGGCTCCGCCGGCCCGGAGCGGCCTCGTCCGCCGGGTCAGCGCCGAAGCAGTTCCAGGAATTCCCGGGCTTCGATGAAGCCCGAGAAGCGGCGGATCTCCTTGCCCTGTGGATCGAACAGGATCACCGTCGGCATGCCGATGATGCCCAGCTCGCTCTTCAGCCGGTCGTTCGCCTCGCTCCGGCGCGTGAAGTCCAGCTTGACCAGGATGATGTCGGCCAACGCCGCTTGCACCTCCGGGCGGCTGAAGGTCTTTTCGTCGAGCTCGCGGCAGGCGGCGCACCACTCGGCCCAGGCGTCAACCAGCAAGCGCTTGTTGCCGGAGCGGGCCGCCTCGCGGCCGGCGGCCAGGTCGCCCAGCCAGGGGAGCTTCGCGGCTTCGGGCGTCGCTCCCGGCGCGGCGGCAGGAGCCGCCGGCGGGAAGAAGCGACCGGCCAGCCCGTGGTAGAAGAGGGTCGCCCCGGTCAGGAACATGAGAACGACGGCGGTTCGGGCCAGGACCGGCCCGACGCCGCCCGGCTGCTGGGGGCGGAACAGCCCCAGGGCCACGGCCAGGCCGACCAGGTAGGCCCCCCAGCAGGCCAGGATGAGCCAGGCGGGGAGAATGTTGCCCAGGAAGAAGATGCCGCCGGCGATCAGCAGGGCGGAAAAGAAATACTTGACGGCGCTCATCCAGCCGCCGCCCCGGGGCAGGGAGGCGATGGCGCCGGAGAACGTGCCGGCCAGGATGAAAATGACGCTCATGCCAAGGGAAAAGACGAAGGTCAGCCAGAAGCCGAGGAAAACGTTCCCCGACTGGATGATCCATGAAAGCAGGGCGATCAGCACCGGCCCGACGCAGGGGGCGGCGATTACGGCCGAGACGCCGCCGACGACGAGGGCGCCCAGGTACTCGCTCCGGTGACCCTGGGAAGCGCGGGCCGAGACCCAGGCGGGGACGGGGATGGTGAACAGGCCGGCCAGGCTGAGGCCCATGGCGATGAAGACGGCGGCGATCAGGGTGACCACGACCGGGTTCTGGAAGGAGACGCCGATGAGCGAGCCGGTCTTGGCGGCGACGACGCCGAGGACGGAATAGACCAGGGCGAGGCCCAGCACGAAGAACAGCGACAGGACAAAGCCCTTGAGCCGGCGGCCCTGGCTGCGGCCGCCCACGAAGCCCATGACGATGGGGATGACCGGGTAAACGCAGGGAGTCAGGCTGGCCAGGAAGCCGGCCGCGAAGACCAGCAGGAACAGCGGCAGCGAGGCCCGGCCCAGGCGGCCGCGGATGAGGTTCTCCAGCCGGCGCGCCAGCGGCTCCCGGCTCGCTGGGGTGGCCGCCGGCCCGGCGAAAGCGGGGCCGACCTCCACCTGGACCCGCCCTTCGTCGGGCGGATAGCAGAGCTCGTCGGGATATTCCTGGCAGACCTGGAAGGAGACGCCGATGTCCAGCCTGACCGGCGCCGCGGCCGGCTTCAGCCGGCGCAGCAGGGCGCGGACGCGGACATCGCCCTTGTAGACCGTTTCCTCGCCATAGGGGACGCCGGAGGGGAACACCGTCTTCTCCAGGGCGAAGAACTCGTTGGCCGCCAGGTCCAGGGCGAAGAAGCCGTTTTTCAGATCGGTGATGTGGAATCCATCGGGTACGCGCAGCAGGACCTCGACGGCGCCGTCGGCGTCCAGGGCGCGGGCGCTGAGCTGCGGCCGCCCCTCCTCGCTGGCGGCCGGCAGGAAGGCGGCGGGGACGAGGAACAGCAGCAGGACGGCGACGGATGCTTTTTTCATGGGGCCTTCATGGTAGCAAAAACAGGCTGTGCGGTCAATGATAAGCGGCGCGGATGCCGGCGCGGCCGATGAGCTGCCCGCCTTCGGTGACCACGTCGACGTGCAGCACGTCCGTCGGGCGGTCGATGTCCAGGGTATGGAAGGTCCAGAGGCGGAATCCGTTTTTACGTCCCCCGTGCAGGCGGAAGAAGGGGGAGGCATAGACCAGCCGGCCGTTCCAGAACCAGCGGTGCCCTACCCGGTCCTTCAGCCCCAGCGGGGCCAGCACGGCGGTCAGCGCATAGACCCGCAGCCGCGTCTTCGGCGGCAGGGAAGCCAGGCGGCCACTGAGCTCACGCAGCTGGGAATCAAGTCCGGTGCCGAAAACGCCGCCCAGCAGGCGCAGGGGCGCCGGCGGGACCAGGGAGCGGCCGGGGCCGGCGATGGCGGCGAGCAGCAGGGCAGCGGTCAGCACGCGCCCCCAGCGGCCGCGGCGCTCGGGGCCGCGGCGGGCGAAGGTGAAGGAAGCGAAGGCGGCCAGCGCCAGCAAGGCGCCGAGAAGGAGCGCCTGGGAGTTCCTGAGCCTCCAGATGATGGGCAGCATGATATGGACGCAGGCGAAAAGATTAAAGGCGAAGAAGGCCGATAGGACGCTCCAGGCGGGGGAGAGCCAGCGGTCGTAAACGATGTCCAGGGTGGCTAGGACGGCGTTGGCCGCCACCAGGAACACGAAGACCATGTTGGCCGCCCCCCAGGTGGCGCTCAGGTAGTAGATGGGCAGGATGAAGAACAGCAACTGCTGGTAGAAATTGCGCTGGAAGTAGTTGATCAGCAGCCGCAGGCGGCGGCGCCAGGCATCCGGCAGGCGCTGCCAGCGCGAGAGCGACGGCAGGGCGAGGCTGCTCAGCCAGATGAAGGCGACATGGAAGACGGCGACGCGCAGGTAAGCGAAGTGGCGCGTGCCCAGCCAGGCGACCCCCGCGCCCAGGAGCAGGGAATAGGAGCTGTGGAACCACCAGAGCTTGTCCTGGTGGCGCGCAAGGAACCCGCCCACGTGCCGCTTCAGTGCCGCCATCGATTTTGCGCATTGTAAGCGAAAGCCGCCTGTTTGGCAATGTCGATCTCCAGGGGAGAGAGAGGGAAGAGAAAGGGAAGAGAGAGTGGGAAAGGCCCCTTCACGGCCTCTTTCCCACGGTGGCTTCCCTCTGCCTTTCCCTTTCTCTTCCCTTTGTCTTCCCTTGAGTTCTGCTTTTTTTTATGCTATTATCTTCTGCTGGATGCACCTGTAGCTCAATGGATAGAGCTTTTGACTACGGATCAAAGGGTTGGGGGTTCGAATCCCTCCAGGTGCGTTTTATCCTCTCCTGCTGTTCCCGTGAGAAGGGCGGCCGGCGGGGATCCTTGATTTTATCCGCTTCCACTCCCCAATGGTGAGATAATTCTTGCCCACCTGTATATAATTTTCAATGTTGATCTCCGGTTCGTCTGACGAGATCGAGGCGGAGAGGGAGGACAAGGATGAAGAAAACGTTTATTGGCTGCTTGGCATTTGGATTGCTAGTCATTCTGGCCCTGGTCGTCAACGCGCAGAAGAAGGATGATCCGGCCACGACGCTCGCGCCAGTATCCCCCACGTTCAGGACGGTCCAGTGCCCCGGCACATATGATCTCGCGGCCAGCATCACGGACGTCGAGGCCGGGAACGATGCGACCGGCCCTTTCCTGAGGGTTACCGGCCAGGTAAAGAACCTGGGCGGCAAGGATTTCATTACCAGCCATTCGTGTCAGGCCAGGTTGTTCGTCGATGTGAATGACAGGGCGGTCGGCCAGAAGATAGCGGAGATCAATATCCCCCGCTTGAACAGGGGGGCATCCGTGGACATCTCCGGCACGTACCATTACACCTGGGCCCCGGGGTTTGCCTGGTGCCAATGGGGGTGCGTGCCGCTGCGCGGCGGCCTCTGCCGGTACATGTGGCCGGTGCTCCTGATTAACTACTCGGA
>JAKLEC010000095.1 GCA_022711715.1 Acidobacteriota bacterium | reverse complement strand
CCGATGCTGCCCCAGGCGACGGTCATGGAGTTGAACTTCTGCATGTCGCCGGCGGTGAGGACGAACCAGCGCGAGAACCAGGTGTCGACCGGCGGCAGGACGAGGTCGTTGGCCTTGATTGTCTCGATCATGGCTTCTCCTGGGGCGATTATAACCGATTCCCGGCGCTGGCCACAACCTGCGGCCAGCCCTTGACTTTTCGCCGCGTTGATTCCAGATTAGGACGATGAAACACCGGGATGCGAAGGCGCCGTGAGGGAGGCGGAGATGCAGTTTATCGTGATCGGCCATGACGGGAATGACGAGGGGGCTCCGGCCCGGCGCCAGGCGGCCCGCGGGGAACACCTGAATTTCGGCCGCGAATTGCATGCGGCCGGCAAGTGGCTCTATGCCGCCGCCCTGCTGGACGACGCCGGCAGCATGAACGGCTCGGTGATCGTCTGCGAGTTCCCCACCCGCGAGGCGCTGCAACGGGAGTGGCTGGACCGCGAGGCCTATGTCAGCGGCGGCGTCTGGAAACGGATCGAGGTCCGCCGCGCCGCGGTCGCCCCGTTCTGCGCCGTGAAATAACTCCGGTTCGGCCGGGCGAGCATCGGGGCCCAGGGAAGACAAAGGGGAGAGAGAGGGAAAAATGAGGGAAGAGAGAGAGCGGGAAAAGCCCTGTCATAGTTTCTTTTCCACTTTATCTTCCCTCTGCCTTTCCCTCTGCCCTCCCTCTCTCTTCTCTGGAGTTCTCTTTGCCGTCCCTCGTTGACCGATGCCTCTCCCGTTGAAAATCGCTCCCTCCGTATCTATAATCGGGCCATGAAACACACGAGGATCATCCCGCTGCTGCTGGCCTTCGTTTCCCTGGCGGCTTTAAACGGCTGCAAGTGCGCCTGCACCACGCCGACGGCGCGGACCGCTCCCGGCCCGGTCGTCGACCTGCAGGAGATCACCGTGAAGCAGCTGCGCCAGGGCTACCTGGAGGGGCGCTTCACGGTCGTCGAAGTGGTGCAGAACTACCTGAATCGCATCGAGGCCATCGACCGCAACGGCCCGGCACTCAATGCGGTCGTCGCCGTCAACCCCGATGCCCTGAAGACCGCCGCCGAGCTCGACGCCGAGCTGATGGCCGGCCGGCCGCGCGGGCCGCTGCACGGCATCCCGGTGCTGCTCAAGGACAACATCGACACGGCGGATCCCATGCCCACGACGGCCGGCGCCACTGTGCTGCGCGCCTCCTACGCCCGCACCGACAGCTGGGTGGCGAAGAAGCTGCGCGAGGCCGGCGCCGTCATCCTGGGCAAGACCAACCTGAGCGAGTGGGCGAATTTCCGCGCCAGCTACTCCTCGAGCGGCTGGAGCGGCGTCGGCGGCCAGACCCGCAACCCCTACGTCCTCGACCGCAATCCCTGCGGCTCGAGCTCGGGCTCGGGGGCGGCGGTCGCCGCCAGCCTCTGCGCCCTGGCCATCGGCACCGAGACCAACGGCTCCATCGTCTGCCCCGCGACCAATAACGGCATCGTCGGCATCAAGCCCACCGTGGGCCTGGTCAGCCGCTCCGGCATCATCCCCATCTCCTTCACCCAGGACACGGCCGGCCCCATGGCGCGCACGGTGGAGGACGCCGCCGTCTGCCTCGGCGCCCTGGCGGGGATCGATCCCGCCGACGCCAAGACCGCCGCCGCGCAGGGGCATCTCCACGCCGACTACACGCCGTTCCTGCGCGCCGACGGCCTGAAGGGCAAGCGCATCGGGCTAATGAAGAACCTCATGGGCTACCACTACCGGGTCGACGACCTCACCGAGCAGGCGGCAATTTTCCTGCGCGGCCAGGGGGCCGAGGTGATCGAGGTGGAGGGGCCGCGCGAGGGGCCGATCGAGAACGACTCCTTCCAGGTCATGCTCTACGAGTTCAAGGACGGCCTGAACAGGTATTTCGCCGGGCTGGACGGCGCCACGCCGGTCAGGGACCTGGCCGGCCTGATCGAGTTCAACAAGAAGGATCCGGTCGAGCTGCGCTGGTTCGACCAGAAGCTCCTGGAGCAGGCGCAGGAGAAGGGCGGGCTGGACGCGGCCGAGTACCGGAAGGCGCTGGAGGCGATGCTGAAGGCGGCGCGCGACGAAGGGATCGACAAGCTGATGGATGAGCACCGGCTCGACGCCCTGATGGCGCCCACCGGCGCGCCGGCTTGGAAGACCGACCGGATCGACGGCGACCATTTCACCGGCAGCAGCTCGTCGCTGGCGGCCATCGCCGGCTACCCGAGCGTCACCGTGCCCATGGGATTCGTCGAGGAGCTTCCGGTCAACGTCTCCTTCTTCGGCCGTGCCTGGAGCGAGCCGCTGCTGCTGGAGATCGCTTATGCCTACGAGCAGGGGACGAGGCACCGCCGGCCGCCGAAGTACATCGTCACCGACTGAGTCATGAGCGGGGAAACATGACGACGAGAAAGGAGTTCTGCAAGAGTTGCCTGGCCGCGATGCTGGCCGGCCTGACCGCACCGCTGCTGGCCGGGAGAAGGGAGGAAGAGGTGAAAGCGAAAGCAAGGAAGGAAGAGAAAAAAATCATCGGCGCCTGCGGCATCGTCTGCAGCGACTGCCCGGCCTACGTCGCCACGAAAACGGACGACGACGGCCTGCGCGCCAAAACGGCCACGGAGTGGTCGGCGATGTACCACGCCGACATCAAGCCGCAGGACATCAACTGCGACGGATGCCCGAGCGCCGGACCGCGGCTGTTCGCCCACTGCCTGGAGTGTGAGATTCGCGCTTGCGCCCATGGGCGCAAGCTCGTCACCTGCGCCGAATGTTCGGATTACGCCTGCCAGAAGCTGAAGGAATTCTTCGCCATGGTGCCGCAGGCGCAGCAGACGCTGGAAGGGCTTCGCCGGCAGTGATCGGCGTACGGCTTACGGCATACGGCATACGGTGGGAAAGGCGCTGGGCGTATGGTGCAGGGTGTAGGGAAAAGGAATAAAAAATCTCTGACTGAATCGATTTGTCAGGGACCTAAATTTGGAGATTGATCTTTGCTGCTACCGTCCGCCGTTTGCCGTACGCCGTCTGCCGAGTGTTATTTTCGATCACTCGTCACTGGTCACTGAGTTCCTGGTCTGTTTGAGTTTCCTGAGCATTTCGCGGATGTCCTTGAAGCCGCGCACCATGATGTAGACGGTGATTGTAGAGTACCAAACGAGGCAGGCGGCGGCGAGCAGCTTCCAGAAAAGCGGAGCCATTGTCAATTCTCCTTCCGCAGCGCCGGCTTTGCCAGCGAGCCGACGACCATGGCGGCACCCGCCAAGAGATAAGCCGCGATGCCCGAGTAATAGGGGCCGATGTTGGCCCGTACCCAGGCCGAGGTGGCCGGGACCTGCTCCAGGGCCAGGTAGAGGACGGGGACCACGGCGCCCGCGGCGATGGCGGCGACGGCGCCGCTCGCGCTGGCCCGTTTCCAGTAGCAGCAGGCGATCAGCAGCACCGGCATGCTGGACAGGTAAATCGTGCCGGTCACGCCGCAGTAGGTCCACAGATCGCCCTTCAGCGGGTACCAGAGGCCGTACAGCAGCAGGAAGGCGCCGATGCCGGCGACGATCATGCGGTTCCAGCGCAGCCCGCGCCGCTCCGTCCAGCCCTGCCGCCGGAACGGGGCCAGGATGTCGTTGTAGATGACGCTGGCCCAGGTCAGCATGTAGGAGGAATCGGTCGACATGTCGGCCGCCAGCATCGCCGCCACCAGCAGACCCATCAGCCCGGCCGGCAGGAAGGTGGCGAGGAAGCGCGGCATGGCCTGCAGGCTGTTCGTGCCGGGGCCCAGCGCCGCCAGCGCGGCGATGCCCCAGATGCCGGGGATGAGGAAGCGGGCCACGAAGAAGAAGCTGGTGCGCGTGTAGACCTTCTGTCCGGTGCGGGCATCCTTGGCCGCCAGCACGCGCTGGATGACCGCCATCCAGGTGAGGACGGCGGCCAGGTTGAGCAGGGCGTTGAACAGCACGTAGGGCCAGCCCATCTGCGGGTGGGCGAAGGGGTTGAAGCCGCCGGAGCCGTGAACGGCCTGGACCGTTTCCACCAGCTTGCCCCACCCCACCTTCAGCAGGATCAGCGCCGTCACCGTGATCATGCCGGCGCTCATCACGATGAACTGCAGGTAGTCGGTGACCAGCACCGAGAGCATGCCGCCCAGGATGGTATAGGCCGCCACCATGAGCAGCAGCACGGTCATGGCCAGCTCCAGCGTGTGGGCCTGCATCCAGGCGGCCAGGCCCGAAGCTCCGGGGGCTGCGGACAGGGAGAAGCCCGTCACCTGCACCAGGAACTCGCCGCCGGTGCGCAGGAAAACGCCCATGTTGAGCAGCCCGCCCAGCACGATCACCACGCCGGCGGCGCGGCGCACGCCCGGCCCGAAGCGGCGCTCGAACAGCTCGGGCAGGGTGAGGACGCCGCTCTGGCGCAGCGGCTTGATGCAGAAGCCGGTAAGGCCGACCGCCATCATGGCCAGGGCGTAGAGGATGCCGGGGGTGGCGCCGGCGAAGCCGTAGCGGAAGCCGTTCTCGGCCGTGTACATGCAGGTGACGATGCCGAACTCGGTGGCCGCCAGCGACGCCACGCCCAGGTAGACGTTCATCTCGCGGCCGGCGACCAGGAAGTCCTCGACGCGGCCGATGTACTTGCGCACTATGAGGCCGGCGACCATGGTGCCGAGCAGGTAGATCCCGACGATGGAGCCGTCGATGGCCAGGTTGAAGTGACTCATTTCGGCATTGTACAGGTTCAAAGTGAAAAAACCAACTTTATGCCGACCATTCGTGACGCGTAACGCGTGACGCGTGACGAGTAGCAGCACTAGGCCGGGCTATAGTGAAAATTAATGGATTGTGGAACATCGATCGGTCGCCATAATGAACAGCAAAAGGTGCCATCTTCTGTTTTTTTTATTCGTTATGTTAGCTCGCAGCTTGGCTGTTCCTTGTCACGCGTCACGCGTTACGCGTCACGAAAGTTCGTTGCTCGATTAAGTAACTGTCCTTGTGCTACAATCCCTGCGGCGGTAAAAGATGAGAACGATCCTGACGTTCATAGCGCTGTTGTCGCTCGTTGTCGCGTCTTCCGCGGCGGAAGAAGCGAAGGTCCTGGTCAACCACCTGGGCTACGAGTGCCGGGCGGCGAAGAAAGCGGTGATCGCCGCCCCGGCGACGCCGGCGCTCGAGCGCTTCGCGCTGCTGGACGAGGAGGGCGGGAAGGTCCTGGAGGGGAGGCTGGTCCGTGCCGGCGAAGTGCCGGGCTGGAAGGGGCGCCATTTCTGGATCGCCGATTTCACCCAAGCCGGGAAGCCGGGGCGCTATCGCCTCGCCGTCTCCGGCGCCGGCGCGAACCTCGTCTCCGAGCCCTTCGCCGTCGGCGACGGGATCCTCGCCGATTCCTGCCTCTCCGACATCCTGTTTTATTTCAAGGGCCAGCGCTGCTCGGGAATGTACGACGCTTTCGACCGCCATGTTCCCTTCTTCGGGGGCAGGCCAGGGACGGTTGACGCCCACGGCGGCTGGTTCGACGCCGCCGGCGACGACAGCAAGTACATGACCCACCTGAGCTACGCGGCCTTCATGAACCCGCAGCAGCAGCCGCAGGTGGTCTGGAACCTGCTGGCCGCCGCCGACCTGTTGCGCGGTGCCGAGAGGGAGCGACTGCAGCGGCTGCTCTGGCGCGTCGAGGACGAGGCGCGCCACGGCGCCGATTTCCTCGTGCGCATGCAGGACCCAGAGGGCTTCTTCTACACCACGGTGCACGACATCTGGACCCACGAGCCCGGGGACCGCACCATCTGTTCGTTCCGGCTGCAGACCGGCGAGCGCGATGACAAGTACAAGGCGGGCTGGCGCATGGGCGCCGGCTCGGCCATCGCGGCCCTGGCCCGCGCCTCGGCCCTGGGCGGGGGAGGGGAGTTCCCGGCCGCGACCTACCTGCAAAAGGCGGTCAAGGGCTTCCGCCATCTGCAGGCGCACAACCGCGAGTACCTGAACGACGGCCGCGAGAATATCATCGACGACTATTGCGCCCTGCTGGCGGCGAGCGAGCTGTTCGCCGCGACGAAGGAAGCGGAGTACCTGGACGCCGCGCGCTCCCGGGCGGAGTCGTTGTGCGGCCGCCTGGCCGGCGACGGCAAATACCAGGGCTGGTGGCGCGCTGATGACAAGGGAGAGC
>JAKLEC010000094.1 GCA_022711715.1 Acidobacteriota bacterium | reverse complement strand
TAAAGAAGAAGTGAATCGTGAAATGGTGAAAAGTGAAAAGTAAAGGCAAGCAGAACGACCCGTTCTCGGAAATGGCGGTTCACCTTTCACTTTTCACCCTTCACTCTACACTTGAAACATAATACCAAGGAGAACCAATGAGCTTGCAGCAGCTGGTCGACCTGATCAATAGCTACGTCTGGAGCACGCCGCTGGTGCTGCTCTGCCTGGGTACCGGCGTCTATTTCTCTGTCCGCACCCGCTTCCTGCAGGTGCGCCTGATCAGGGACATGGTCGGCCAGCTGTGGAAGGGCCGGGCTTCGCAGTCCGGGGTCTCCTCCTTCCAGGGGTTCGCCATGGCCCTGGGCGGCCGCATCGGCATCGGCAACATCGCCGGCGTCGCCACCGCCATCTCCATGGGCGGGCCGGGCGCCTTGTTCTGGATGTGGATGATCGCCTTCCTCGGCGCCGGCTCGGCCTACATCGAGTCGGCCCTGGCCCAGGTGTGGAAGGAGAAGATCGGCGGCGTCTACCGCGGCGGCCCCTCCTATTACATCGACAAGGGGCTGGGCCAGCGCTGGTACTCGCTGCTCTTCGCCCTGGTTACGGTCGTCTCCTGCGGTGTCCTGCTGCCCGGCATCCAAGCCAACAGCATCGCCGCGGCGTTCCAAAACGCCTTCCCGCCGGTCGTGCCGCTCTATTCCGGGATCTTCGTCACCGCCCTGCTGGGGCTGATCATCTTCGGCGGCGTCAAGCGCATCGGCCGCGCGGCCGAGCTGATGGTCCCCTTCATGGCCCTGGCCTACATCGCCATGGCCCTGGTCATCATCGCCATCGACTACAAGCGCGTCCCGGAGATGTTCGCGCTGATCGTCTCCTCGGCGCTGGGCAAGAATGCCGTGTTCGGCGGCATCGTCGGCTCGGCGATCGCCTGGGGGGTCAAGCGCGGCATCTACTCCAACGAGGCCGGCCAGGGCACCGGGCCGCAGGCCGCGGCCGCCGCCGAGGTGGCGCACCCGGCCCAGCAGGGGCTGGTGCAGGCCTTTTCCGTATACGTCGACACCCTGTTCGTCTGCTCGGCCACCGGCTTCATGATCCTGATCACCGGCACCTACAACACCGCCGGCCGCGACGGCGGCTTCCTGGCCCAGCACATCCCCGGCGTGGAGGCCGGCCCGGTCTGGACGCAGACGGCGGTCGACAGCCTCATCCCTGGCATCGGCGCGCCCTTTGTCGCCGTGGCCCTGTTCTTCTTCGCCTTCACCACCCTGATGGCCTACGCCTTCTACACCGAGTCGAACGTCGCCTACCTGTTCAAGAAAAAGAGCGGGCTGATGATCGCCCTCTCGCGCGTCTTCCTCCTGGTCATGACGTTCTACGGCACGATGCGCACCGCCGGCCTGGCCTGGGGCCTGGGCGACATCGGCGTCGGGCTGATGGCCTGGCTGAACATCATCGCCATCCTGCTGCTCTCGCGGGTGGGGATCGCCACACTGAAGGACTACGAGGCGCAGCGCAAGTCGGGCAAGCCGCTGCACTTCGACCCGGAGAAGCTGGGCATCCGCAACGCCGATATCTGGAAGGAAATCTCCGCCCCGCAGGGAAAGCACTGACGCGCATCGTTGGCGCGCGGCCCTTCCCGGTCGCCTGGCCGGTTCGCACGCGGGCCCTCCCGGCGGCGGCGCATCGAAATCCCCGGACGGTGCCTTACCTCCTGCTCGGGGACAGCACCAGCTTCAGGGCCGCGTAATCGATCGTCTGGCAGAATTCCTGGACCGCCTTGGTCAGGGCGGCGTCGTGGCTGATGAGCGCCTGGCGGCACATGAAGACCTCGTAGTCGTGGTCCATGGCACCGTGGTAGGTCGCCAGGACGCAGCCCACGGCGCTGAGGCCGCACAGGAACAGCGTGTTGCGGCCCTTTTCCTTCAGCAGCTTGTCCAGCTCGGTCTTCCTGAAGGCGTTGCCGTAGTTCTTGACCACCATGGGGTCGTCTTCGCGGACGGCCACCGTCTTGGGGAACTGGAACTCCTCGCTGCCCGGCTTGGGCCATCCCTGGGCCGGATCGGTGTGATAGACGCGGATCACCGGAAAATCGTTGGCGCGGAACAACTGGATGTAATAGTTGATCCCCTCCATGGCCATCTTCTTGTCCTTCTCGTCCATGTAGGGCAAATAGGCGTTCTGGACGTCGATCACCAGCAGGGCCGGCGCGATCGCGGTCGTCTTGGCCTTGGCCGGCTCGGCCGCCGCGGCGACGCTCAGCGCCAGCGCCGCGAGCAGGATCATCAGTGCCGTTCTTTTCATGGAGAATTTCCTCCTTATGCCCGTGAAGGCATGTCTTCCTATTCATAGCAGATCGCGGATGTTTCGTCCACTCTCGCCCACGACGCGGCCGGCATGTCCAGGACGGGGAGACGGCGTGGACAACGGCGTCCGGCCGCGCTATAATCTGCGCCTTCCCAGGGCATCATCATGAAACTGAAAATGAAGGCGCTCATCGGCGCGGGGCTCCTCACTGGGGCGGCGTTCGCGTTCTTCCTGCTGCGCGGCTCCCACGGCGCCGACGGGCGCATCGTCCGCATCGCCGAGGAAAAGCTTCCCGTCGACCGCGAGCATTTCGTCATGGACGGAGAACGCCAGCGGCTGCTCTTCGTGGATGGAGACCGCCGCGAGCCGCTCGACGACGCGCCCGACGTCCACGGCGCCCGCTTCCTCCTGCGCGGCGGGAAGCGGGTCGTACTCGACGCGGGGCTGACCGGCCGGGTCGGCCTCCACACCTATTTGTACCTGGAGGGGCGGCCCGCCGGCGAGTCGATCGAGTTCTCCCTGGAGGTCGAGGACCGGGGCGGGCCCCGCGTCGTGCGCCGCATCCGCGCCCCGCGCACGTCCTACCCGCTCTTCCAGGAATTCGACCTGCGCCGCCGTGAGCGAGTCGTCCTGCGCTTCACCGGGCGCGGCATCGCCTGCTTCAGCCGGCCGCTGCTCTATGAGGCGGCCGCCGATCCCCGCCGGCGGACGAACGTCATCCTCGTCGCCGTCGACACCTTCCGCGCCGACCTGCTGGGCGCCCGCGTCGACCCCCTGCCTTCGCTGACCCCGTCACTGGACCGCTTCGCCCGCGACGCCGTGCGCCTGGATCACGCCATCGCCCCCACCTCCTGGACCCTGCCCTCCTTCATGAGCCTGCTCACCGGCCGCAACGAATACCGCCACGGCGCGGGCATCCAGGGGCCGCTGCGCCCCGACGTCCCCAGCCTGGTCGAGAGCCTCGCCAACCGCTTCGCCGCCATCGGCTTCCATGGCGGCATGGTCATGAAGGGCCGCTGGGGCTTCGCGCGCGGGTTCGACCTTTACCGCGAATTCGAGCAGGCGTCCCCGTTGTACCCGCAGGGCGGCCGCTCGCTGTTCGAGAAGGCCCTGGAGGTCCTGCAGGCCGGCCGTTTCCCCCGGCTCTTCCTCTTCCTGCACACCTACCAGCTCCATTCGCCGTACACGCCGCCCGAGGAGTTCCTGCTGCGGCTCAACCCACGACCCGCCCAGCGCCGCCTCGACGCCGTCAATTACGCCGAGCCGGCGAAGACCTACCTGCCGGTCGCTCCCGCCATGCGGGGGTCGCTGCGCGAGCTGTACCAGGCCGAGGTCGCGGCCTTCGACGCCTATTTCGGCGGGTTCGTCGCCGCCCTGAAGCGCGAGGGGCTGTATGAGAACTCCCTGATCATCCTTACCTCCGACCACGGCGAGGAATTCTTCGAGCACGGCGGCTGGAGCCACGCCCACAGCCTGTACAACGAGCTCCTGCACGTTCCCCTGCTGATCAAATTCCCCCACGGCCGCTTCGGCGGCCGCCGGCTCAGCCAGCCGGTCGGGCTGGTCGACGTGCTGCCCACCGTCCTGGGCTATCACCGCCTCCCCTTCCCCGCCGCCGACCTGGACGGCGCGGACCTTATGCCCCTGATCCGCGGCCGCGATGAGGGTCCCGTCCGCACCATCGTATCGACGATGTCCACCGGCCGCTACTACGAGCATTTTCCCCTGCGCGTCGCCCTGGTGCAGGGGCGCTACAAGCTCATCTACAACGAGCCCTTCACGCCGCAGGGGCTGGCGGCGTTCTCCGCCTTCACACCGCCCCGTGACCCCGGGGCCTACGAGCTGTTCGACCTGGACGCCGACCCCGGTGAAACGAGGAATCTCGCAGCGGCGCTGCCCGGGCAGAAGAACAAGATGCTCCCCCTCATGATAAAGGTCCGCCGCCAGATCGCCGCCGCAGCGGCGCGCCAGGGGAATACGGGCCTCGACGCCGAATCGCGCCGTCAGCTGGAGGCCCTGGGATACCTCTGAGGGACTGTTTTCCGGTCAGAACCCCTTCAGGAATGTGGAAAGGATCAGGAGCAGCCAGCCGGCGCCCATGAACCAGTACAGGTTGACGGTGACGAAGGGGATGGCCACGAAGTAGGACAGCAGGCTTAGGAGCCCCAGGACGAGCGAAATGATCCACGTGATCTTGGTCGGTGCATTCAATTTCATTTTCCCTCCTGACGTTGCCGTCATGATACCTGCAAAATAAAATATTTCAAGCCTTTCCTTTGACTATTTTCCCGGGATCTCCTATACTGAATCAGAGAAAAATACGCGAACGGGCATTCCGTTCGGCAAAACCATCAAGGAGGGAAAAGATGGCAGACATCAAACTGGATCAGTTGAAGGTCAAGTATCAGTCGGTGCTCAACATGATGAACGGGCTCAAAGTGCAGCTGAAGAACCTGCACGTCCAGGGGGACAAGCTGGTGATCCGCGGCGAGGCCAAGACCAAGCAGGACGCCAACAAGGTGTGGGACCAGATCAAGCTGGTCGACAAGAACTACGCCCAGGACCTGATGGCCGAGATCACGTTCCTGAGCGATGCGCCGGCGCCCAAGCCGCAGACGGCCCCCACCCTGCGCATCCACAAGGTCGTTGCCGGCGACACCCTGTCCAAGATCGCCAAGAAATACTACGGCAAGGCCGGCGACTATATGAAGATCTTCGAGGCCAACAAGGACAAGCTGAAGGACCCGGACAAGATCTTCCCGGGGCAGGAGCTGGTCATTCCCTGAGCCGCTGAAACGTCACGCACCCGACAAGGCCGGCCTCGTGCCGGCCTTTTTTCTTGCATAAGACAAAAATACCTTCAGCGGAAGAGCAGAACGATGGAGGGAAAGGACAGTTTTTTTGCCTTTTTGCTGTCCGTCCCCATTTTCCATTTCAATCATTTTTCCCGCACAATTCCAGCACATTGCTGTTACAAAATAAATTAGTTGGGTATCTGGTGATCGATCCCGCCCATGTATCGATCCTGGCGATATTTTGAAATGCTTTCCGATGATGCTGCCAGTTATGCTTTCCTTTCAGTGCTGTTTGACTTTTTCAAAATTCATCCATAAAATCAGCTCAAGGGGAAAATTAATTTTCCTGTCAGTGAACCGTGAAGTATAAAGGGGTATTAAATAATTTTTTTAGTTCAAAAAAGGAGGGGGTCTATGAAACGCATTGCTATTGCAGCCAGCTTGACAGTCTTAGTCTTTGTCGTCGTTTTCAAGGCACAACTTCCGGCCCAGCCAAAAAGCGGGAGAGTGGAACAGGAAATTCGCCGGATGTTCGAGGAATATTTCAAGACCGTGGAGCGTCATGAATTGAAAGCTTTCCTGGCTTTTTTTGCGGAAGGCGAAGACTTGACCGTTTTCGAGGACAAGGAGATGTATGACTGGAAGGGCTTCGTGGCTTTCGCCGAGGGCTTTTTTGCACAGGTCACAGAGATTAAGTTCAACCTTGAGAAATGCGCGGTGAATCCCATCGGCCCCGGCTTGGCCGTCGCTACTGGGATCTTCGGGGCCGTGGGCAAGACCGTGTCAGGGGAGCCCATCTCCTTCCGCAACGCGTATACCTTCGTACTGACCAAAAAAGCAGACCACTGGCGCATCAAGCATGTTCACGAATCAACGCTGTAGTAAGCAAGAAGCTGAAGAAGAAGCGGAAAGACGCACAAAAAGGGGAGCAAACGGAGGGAAAGGGATGAGTTGCTCGCTTCGCTCGTAACAGATCCTACTCCCTCCGTTGCGAACATAAGAAGGCAACGGAGGGAGTAGGATTCGAACCCACGGTCCCCGTAAAGGGACAACGGTTTTCAAGACCGCCGCATTCGACCGCTCTGCCATCCCTCCGGCCAGGCGGAATCTTAACAAAACGAATCCGGGGTGTCAATGTAAGCTTG
>JAKLEC010000093.1 GCA_022711715.1 Acidobacteriota bacterium | reverse complement strand
TGCTGCTGAAGGGGCGGTCAAACAAGGAGATCGGCGAGCAGCTGTTCATCGAGCTGAGCACGGTCAAGATCCACGTGCACCACGTCCTGCGCAAGCTCGGCGTGGCCAACCGCACCCAGCTGCTGCGGCTTTTTCAAAACTTGAAGATCCAGTAACCTCCCGTCTCGGGATCAGCGCGGCGGCTTGGCGACCGGCTCGACGCGCCAGTTTTCGTCGAGCCAGAGGCCTTGGAGCTCGGCGCCGAGATCCCAGGAGCGCAGGACGGCCAGCGACTCGCCGATTTGCCGCCGTTGCTCCGCCTCGCCGGCCGGGTTGCCGGCGCAGTCGTGGTGGCCGACCACGGCGATATGCCGGGAATGGTGCTTATCCACAGAGACGAAGATCCTCTTCTTGACGGAATCCAGGAATCCTTTGTCGGCATTTTCCGCCAGCGCCTTGACCGGCCCAGGCTCGGTGATCATGTCCACATAGTCGACGCCAAGCTTTTTCTTCAGGTATTCGATCACCGGCAGCTGCGCCCGGCCGTCCATGCAGTTGATGGCTGTCGCAAATTTCCCGTGGCTCATGAATGTTTCTCCTTATTCATAATGACCAACCCGTTATGACCGATTCGAGTATATCGCGTTGCCTTGTCATTGTCAGTATAAGAATGAAACAAATCCAGGCTGATGCAAGTTGGATAGGATCCATTGCTGTCCAAAACAAATCATTATCTGGATAGAAAATCAGTACGGTAAAGGGTTTTGGGGTTCACCCAGACGGTTTTCAGGACAAGGTCAGATGCTCGTAAGACTAAAATTCCAAGCACCAAATCCCAAATCAATCCCAAGTTCCAAATTCCAATGACCCGAACCAGGGCGCTCAAAGGTCTCTTTGAAAGTTATTTTGGACAGATCTGGATAGGATCGAAATGTCAGGATTGGCTATACCCAGGAGGGAGACATCAGTACAATCGTTTTAAAATCTCTCTCA
This sequence comes from Acidobacteriota bacterium, assembly GCA_022711715.1. Lineage (GTDB taxonomy): Bacteria > Acidobacteriota > Aminicenantia > UBA2199 > UBA2199 > UBA2199. The sequence continues at coordinate 5,323 of JAKLEC010000093.1, read as the reverse complement.
ACAATCAGGTGATCAGAAAAATTTAAATTTGCAGCAATCTTGAAATAAAAAAAGGGCCGCCCCCTCGAGGGAATATCCCTTTGGGGAACGGCCCTGAAAAATCGATACGGTAAAAAACCTAGGCGGCCTTCTTGGGCTTGCGCACGTAGGCGAGCCAGTAGAGGGTGGCGACGAAGAAGCCGCCGCCCACGATGTTGCCCAGCGTGACCGGGATCAGGTTGCGCACCAGGAAGCCGTAGACGCTGACGTTGGCCAGCGCCTCGGGCGCCAGGCCGGCGGCGGTGGCGGCGGCCACCACCTCGTTGACACCCCGAAGCAGGATGCCGATGGGGATGAAGTACATGTTGGCGATGCTGTGCTCGAAGCCCGAGGCGACAAAGGCCATGATGGGGAAGAAGATGGCCCACACCTTGCCGATGGTGTTGCGCGAGGTCATCGCCATCCACACGGCGAGGCAGACGAGCCAGTTGCACAGGATGCCGCGGAAGAAGGCGGGCCAGAAGGCCAGGCTGGCCTTGCCGGCGGCGGTCTTCAGCGCCGAGGCGCCGACGGCCACGTTGGGCCCCTCCAGCAGTCCGGTCCCGAACATGATGTAGGCCACCAGCAGCGAGCCGATCAGGTTGGCCGCGTAGACGACGGTCCAGTTGCGCGCCAGGCCGCCGAGCTTGGACTTGCCGTCCAGCACCGACATGGTGATCATGGTGTTGCCGGTGAACAGCTCGGCGCCGGCGATCACCACCAGCATCAGGCCGACCGAGAAGACGGCGCCCTTGATGAAGGCGGCCAGGCCCGCGCCGACGAACTTGGCGGCGTCATGGCCGATCATGTTGGACAGCTCGCCGCCGAAGGCGATGTAGGCGCCGGCGAGGATGCCCAGCACCAGCAGCTTGAAGTTGGTGTTGGTGGTCTTCTTGAGGCAGACGGTCTCGTTCCAGTCCGCGGCCACCTGGGCCGGGCTCTTGCAGTCGTACTCCATGATTCCTCCTCTCACCATGAATTTGAATCGGGGCTATGCGGAACGGAAATGATACAACGGTTTTCGTCGCCGTGTCAAGAAAGGCGCCGGCCGGAGGGCAGGCGGTCGCCGGCATCCTCGGCGATGAAGCGTCCCAGCTGGCGCGCCGTCCGGCGCAGCCGTTCCAGCAGGGCCGGATCGAAGACCTCCGTCCGCCCCTTGTTGGGATAGATCTCGTAGGCCCGGCGCCAGGGCTGGGGGGTGACGTTGGGCATGACCACGTTGGCGCCGCGGCACAGGGCGCTGGCGCGGCCGGCGTCGCCGGCCGTGACCGCCAGGGCGGTGGTGGCCGGGATGTGCGTGTCGCGGGTGACGATGCGCGCCAGGGCGACCACGCGGTAGGTCAGCTCCTCGCTCCCCGCCGGCTCCGCCGCCAGCGGCGTCGCCGGGTGCGGGATGAAGGGCCCGCAGCCGATCATGTCGATGTCCAGGTCGCGGAAGAGGAGGATGTCGTCGGCGACGCTCTCCAGGGTTTGCCCGGGCAGGCCGACCATGATGCCGCTCCCCGTCTGGAAGCCGATGCGCTTCAGCACCCGCAGGCAGGCGATGCGCCGCTCGTGGCTCAGCCCCGGGTCGAGGCGCTCGTAGAGCGCGCGGTCCGAGGTCTCGTGCTTGAGCAAATAGCGGTCGGCCCCGGCATCGAAGAATGTCCGGTACTCCTCCTCGTCCCTCTCCCCCACCGCCAGGGTGACGGCCAGGCCGGTCGCCCCCTTCACCCGCCGTACCAGGTCGACGACCGCCTCGCGGCCGTAGAACGGGTCCTCGCCCGACTGCAGCACGATGGTGCGGAAGCCGAGCGCCTCCGCCCGCCGGCACTGGGCGACGATCTCCTCGGCCGGCATGCGCAGGCGCGGCAGGCCGCGGTTGGAGCGGCGCAGGCCGCAGTACAGGCAGTCGTTGCGGCAGAAGCTGGAGAACTCGACGATGGCGCGCAGGTGGATGGCGTCGCCCACGTGCTCGCGGCGAACGCGGTCGGCGAAGGCGAAGAGAGCCTCGTCGGAGCCCGGCTCGGCGCCCGACAGGAAATGGACCAGGTCGCCGCGCTCCGCTTGGCGGTAGAGCCGCTGCAGGCGCTCGCCGGCGTCCATCTACAGGTAGAGGTCCTTGGCGCCGGCCTCGATGCGCCCGAGGTTCTTGACGGTGGTCTCGCGAACCTGGGCGTCGGGGATGTCGGCCATCATGCGCTCGATGAGCGCCTCGCCTTCCTGGCGCGTCCTAGACGAGGCGTAATGGACCAGGTACTCCTTGAAGGAGGTCATGGCATTGGGCAGGCAGTAGAGCTTGATCAGCCCCGGCTTGGCCAGGTCCATGAAGTCGGCGCCGGTGCGGCCCAGGCGGTAGCAGCCGGTGCAGAACGAGGGGATGTAGCCGTGGCCGACGATGTCCTGGATGACCTCCTCCAGGTTGCGGTGGTCGCCCAGGGAGAACTGCTCGCCGCTGTCGGGACTGGAGTAGCCGCCGGGATTGGTGCGCGAGCCGGCGCTGATCTGCGAGATGCCCAGCGAAAAGGCCTCGCGGCGCATGTCGGCGTTCTCGCGGGTGGAGAGGATCATGCCCGTGTAGGGCACGGTCAGGCGCAGCACGGCGATGATCTTGCGGAAGTCGGCGTCGGACACGGCGTGCGGCGGGTGCAGCGAGAGGTCGGAGCCGGTGGCCGGCTCGATGCGCGGCAGCGAGATGGTGTGGCAGCCGACGCCGAAGGTCTCCTCCAGGTGGCGGATGTGCTGCAGCATGGCCAGGACCTCGAAGCGGTAGTCGTAGAGGCCGAACAGCACGCCCACGCCGACGTCGTCGATGCCGCCCTGCATGGCGCGGTCCATGGCCGTCAGGTGGTAGAGGTAGTCGGCCTTGGGCCCGCTGGGGTGCATGCGGCCGAAGGTGTCGCCGTGGTAGGTCTCCTGGAACAGCTGGTAGGTGCCGACGCGTGCCGCCTTCAGCTGGCGGTAGGCGTCGACCGGCAGGGCGGCGATGTTGATGTTGACACGGCGGATCTCGCCGTCGCCGCGCTTGACCGAGTAGATCGTCTCGATGGCCTTCAGCGAGTAGCCCAGGGCGGCCTCGCCCAGCCCCTCGCCCGACACCAGCAGCACGCGCTTGTGCCCCTGGTCGACCAGCAGTTCGGTCTCGCGGCGGATCTCCTCCTGGCCGAGGGTGCGGCGCGTGATCCGGTCGTTGCTCTTGCGGAAGGCGCAGTAGAGGCACTCGTTGTTGCACATGTTCGACACGTAGAGAGGCGCGAAGAGCACCAGGCGCTTGCCGTAGATTTCGCTCTTGGCGAACAGGGCGGCGGCAAAGAGCTCGGCCAGGCTCTCCCCGTCATCGATCAGCAGCAGGCGCGCCGCCTCGGCATAGTCGAGACCCTTGAGCTGCCGCGCCTTGGCCAGGATGTCGGCCGTCTCGGAGGCGTCGGGCGGCCGGGCGCTCTCCAGGAAAGAAAATATCTTGGCATGGTCGATGAATCCGGTATCCATTTCAGTTCCCTCCTAGCCCCCGGCCGTGCGGCCAGGCGGCATGTTGATAGCGTGCGTACAGCTCCGGGAAGGGCCGCAGGGCCCGCGGGAAGACGCTTTTCAGGAACGATATCAAAACCCCGTAGTTGGTCATCGGCACCCCGGCCCTGGCCGGCAGCTCCTGGCGGCGCAGCATCTCGCGGCGGTTGAGGGTGCAGGCGCCGCAGTGCACCACCAGCTTGTAGGCCGACAGGTCGTCGGGGTAGGCGCTGCCGGGGACCGTCTCGATCCGCAGGCCGCCGCCGGCGTATTCGTTCAGCCAGCGCGGCAGCTTCACCCGGCCGATGTCGTCCTGCAGCGGGTGATGGGAGCACGACTCGGCGATCAGCACCCGATCTCCCGGCTTCAGCTCCGGCACGGCGAGGACGCCCTCCACCAGGGCGGGCAGGTCGCCCTTCTGCCGGGCCGAGAGGATGGAGAAGGAGGTCAGCGGGACCTCGTCGGGGACGGCGGCGGCGACCGGCGTGAAGGCCTGCGAGTCGGTCACCACCAGCGCCGGCCGGGAGCGCAGGGCGGACAGGGCCGCAGCCAGCTCGCTCTCACGGCAGCTGAGCGGCATGGCGCCGCCGTCCAGGGCGTCGCGCAGGGCCTTGACCTGGGGCATGATCAGCCGCCCCTTGGGAGCGCCGGTGTCGATAGGCACCACCAGCACCACCACGTCGCCGGGTTTCACCAGGTCGCGCAGGAAGGGCGGCTCCCACTGGCTGGGGGCGATCTCCAGGATGCGCCGCCGCAGCTCCTCCAGGCCGGCGCCGCTCAGGGCGCTGACCCGCACGCAGGGCTTGTCGCGGAACCAGCCGCTCCCCTGCCCCGGGGACAGGTCGGTCTTGTTGGCCACGACGATGACCGGGATGGAGCGCCGGCGGAACTTCTCCAGCAGCTCGTCCTCGAAGGCGAACTCCTCGGCGGCGGCGTCGACCACCAGCAGGGCCAGGTCGCTCTTCTCCAGGACGGCGGCCGCCTTTTTGATCCGCTCCGCTCCCAGCCCCTCGGCGCGCTCGTCGATGCCCGCCGTGTCGATCAGCACCGCCGGGCCGATGGGCTGGAACTCGATGGCCTTGAAGACCGGGTCGGTGGTCGTCCCCGGCACGTCGGAGACGATGGCCACGGGCTGGCCGGTCATGGCGTTGATCAGCGACGACTTGCCGGCGTTGCGCCGCCCGAAGATGGCGATGTGCAGGCGGTCGCCGCGCATGGCCCGCTCAGCCACGTCCGCTCCTTCTGCCCGGGATGGGGTCGATGTCATTCATCAGCATAATTATAACTCTATTGGTTGGATTCCGCCATGGAAAAAAAGAGCAGCGGGAAGCTGCCCTTCCCTCTCATCCTGACGCTCAGCCGTGGCGGCCGGAGTGCTTGTGGGTAACTTCCTTGACGCAGGCGCCATCCAGCAGACTGCGCTCGAAGTAGCAGGTGTGCAGCAGCTTATGGCTGACGTCGGAGCCGGGGTGCTGGAGGAACTTCTCGTAGATGCGCTGCACCTCGGGGTTCTCGTGCGACTGGCGCTTGGCCAGGCCCGAATCCTCGCGATAGAGGCCCTCACCGCGCCGCGCCCGGTCGGCGATGACGCTGCCGTAGGGCTGGCCGCCGCCGCCGACGCAGCCGCCGGGGCAGGCCATGATCTCGATGAAGGCGTACTCGCTCTTGCCGGTCTCCTGGATCTGTTTCTGCACCTTGTCCAGCAGCGCCCGGGCGTTGCCCAGCCCGTGGGCCACGGCCACCTTGACGGTCAGGTCGCCCAGCCCCTTGGCCGGGATGCCGAGCGACGCCTCCTTGATCCCCTCCAGGCCGCGCACGG
>JAKLEC010000092.1 GCA_022711715.1 Acidobacteriota bacterium | reverse complement strand
TGGCGATGAAGTAGTAGTTGTCCTTGCGCCCCAGGTCGTAGATCTGGACGATGTTGGGGTGGGAGAGCTCGGCGGCGATCTTGGCCTCGTCCACCAGCATCTCGATGTACTTGTCGTCCTCGCCGTAGCCGGAGAGGATCTTCTTGATGGCGATCACCTTCTCGAAGCCCTTGACCCCCTTCTTCTTGGCCTTGTAGATCTCGGCCATGCCGCCGCGGGCGATCATGCCCAGCAGGACGTAATCCCCCACTTCGTTGGGGTTCTCCTCGGCTTTCTTCTCGGGCTTGGGCTCGCGGACTTCGCCCGCCTCCTCGGCGGCGGGAGGCTTCGCGGCCGGGGCAACCGCCGGCAGGGGCGGCGGCGGAGGCGCGGCCGGCTTGGCGGGCGGCGGCGGCTGCAGGAGGGCTTCGCCCAAGTCGATGACCTCGTCCTGCAGCTCGTCGCGCCAGCCCTTGGGCGGCGTGGGGGCGGCGGCGGCAGGAGGCGGCGGCGGGGGCGGGGCCGCGCTCGGCCGGGCGGCCGGCGGCGGGGACGCCGGCGCGGCCGGTTTTTCCATGACCGGCGGGGCAACGGGCATGGGGGCCACCTTGATCTCGGGCATCACCACGGTCTTCGCGGCCGGCGGCGGCGCGGGAGGAGCCGGCCTGGCGGCCGGCGCCGGCGGCTTGCGGGCGGCGCCGAGGCCCAGACCCGAAAGCGTATCCTCGAACTTGCGGGCGATCTCGTCCTCGATGCGGCGCATCTCCTTTTGCACGCCCTCGCGCTTGGGCTGCGGCTGCGCCTTCAGCCCGTCCAGGCTGGCGTCGATGCGCTGCTGGGAGGCGGCGGCGGGCGGAGTCGGCGGCGCGGACGGCTTCTTCGTCCCGCGCAGGCTGTCGAGGTCGAACGACGGCCCGGCGACGCGCGTGCGCCCCAGGTCGGGTTTCGGCGCCGGCGGCTTGAGCGGCACGGTCAGGCCGGGATCGGGCCGGCGCTCGGGAGGCGGAGGCGGCGGCGGAGCCGGCGGGTGGGCGGCCTTGCCGTCGCCCAGGTCGATCTCGAAGGACGGCACCTGCTCGATCTTCTGGATGATGTCGCCGAAGATATCGGCCGAGCTCAGCTTGTCGCCCTCGTCATCGAACTTGGGGGCCGGGATCTTGGCCGTTTCGAACTGGGGCACGCGCGTCGACGAGGCGCCGGCGGGCTGCAGGTCGGACTCCGACATGCCGAGCAGCTCCAGCACCCGCTTGAGCAGCCGCTCCTTTTCCAGCGGCTTCTCGAAGAAATCGTTGGCGCGGTACTGGGTGGTCGCCTGGTGGCGGTACTCCAGCCCCTTGTAGATGGCGCTGATGATGATGATCTTGATCCCCGGGTGCTCCTGGGAGACGGCCAGCGCCAGGTTGAAGCCGTGGAAGCGCGGCAGCATGGCCGCCGTGATCATCAGGTCGAAATGGCGGTCGCGCAGCAGCTGCTTGGCCGTCTCGCCGTCGCCGGCGATCACCACCTCGAACGCCGGCGGGTGAAAGATATCCTTGATGGACAGGATCGTTGACTCGTCGTATTCAACCAGCAGGATGTTCTTGCTCATGTCCTCTCCTCGCGGGCCGCTTCACGTCCCAAGAGGCCTCCCTACAAGATCGATTTGCCGGCATATTTCTCGAACATGCGGATCTTGTCCCGCACCTTGAAGGTGACGGGCATGTTGATCAGGGCCAGCAGGAAGCCGCCGACGAAGAAGTGGAAGGTGCGCTGGAACGGCATGCCCAGCAGCGTGATCACCAGGCCGAAGACGGCGATCAGCTCGGCGAAGGCCAGCAGCACGATGTCGATGGTCCGCCAGCGCTGCAGCAGGGCGGCCAGGGTGAAGTCGTCGCGGACCAGCCGCGGCGAGAAATAGATGGTCTTGCGCACGGCCAGCACGGCGATGATCAGCACGATGGCCACGATGTTCAGGACGTTCCACGCGTCGCGCACGGCCCGGCTGGCGGGCGCCGGCGCCGGCACGAGAAAGGCCACCAGCGCGTAGGCGACGATCGACGCTAGCATGGCCAGGCAGATGATCATCGTCGTCCGCGACTCGCGGCGGATGTGCTCCCTCTCTATCTGTTGCTTCTCGAATTCTGCCAGCATGGATATTGATCTACCATATCTTCGCCTTGAATGTCAATAAGCCGCGCCGCCCGCGCGGGATATCGGGCCGCCGCCCGGTCGTTTGACTTTTGGCCGTGTTCGGGCTATAAGGGGGGCATCATGTGCGGAGTTTTGGGCATTTTTTCCACCGAACCGGTCATCGGGCCGATGTACACCGGGCTGCTGACCCTGCAGCACCGCGGCCAGGATTCGGCCGGCATCCTGACCTACGACGGCCGCTACCACGTGAAGAAGGGCAACGGCCTGGTGCGCGACATCTTCGCCGAGCGCCACATCGAGCGCCTCAAGGGCGCGGTCGGCCTCGGCCATACCCGCTACCCCACCGTGGGCGAGGGCACCGGCGAGGACGCCCAGCCCTTCTGGCTCAACCATCCCTACGGCATCGCCGCCGCCCACAACGGCAACGTGGTGAACTTCTTCGAGCTCAAGAAGGAGCTCTTCGAGAAGTCGCACAAGATCGTCAATTCCAACTGCGACGTTGAGGTCATCCTCAACGTGTTCGCCGAGGCGCTGGAGCGGACGGCCCGCCGGGAGATCACCCCCGACGCCGTCTTCGCCGCCGTCCGCCAGGTATACCGGCGCGTGAAGGGCTCCTATTCCGTCGTCTGCCACATCGCCGACCGGGGCATGGTCGGCTTCCGCGATCCCCATGGCCTGCGGCCGCTGCTCTTCGCCGTCGATCGCCGGCAGATGGTGCCGGCCTTCGCCTTCGCCTCCGAGAGCGTCACCCTCGACCTGCTGGGCTTCGGCGACATCCGCGACGTGGCGCCGGGGTCGGCCATCTTCATCGACCAGAACCGCACCCTCCACGAGCGCACGCTGCAGACGGCGCCCTTCCGCCCCTGTGTCTTCGAGTACGTCTACTTCGCCCGCCCCGACTCCTACCTCAACGGCATCAACGTCTACCAGGCGCGGGTCGACCTGGGCCGCAAGCTGGCCCGCCGCATCCAGAAGAGCGGCATGGACATCGACGTGGTGGTGCCCGTGCCCGACTCCTCGCGGCCGGCGGCCATCGAGATCGCCCGCATCCTCAAGCTGAAGTACCGCGAGGGGCTGGTCAAGAACCGCTACATCGGCCGCACCTTCATCATGCCCGGCGACCGCCTGCGCCAGCGCACCATCCGCCAGAAGCTCAATCCCATCGCCGACGTCTTCCGCGACCAGAACGTGCTGATCGTCGACGACTCCATCGTCCGCGGCAACACCTCGCGCTCCATCATCCAGATGGTGCGCCAGGCCGGCGCGCGCAGCGTCTGCTTCGTCTCCTATTCCGCCCCCCTGACCCATCCCTGCGTCTACGGCATCGACATGCAGACCCGCTCGGAGTTCATCGCCAGCGGGCTGAGCGACGACGAGGTCGCCGCCCGCATCGGCGCCGACCGCGTCCTCTTCCAGGAACTCCGCGACATGGTGCAGGCGGTGCGCCGCCAGAACCCGGCCATCCGCACCTTCTGCACCGCCTGCTTCTCCGGCGAGTACCCCACCCATGACGTGTCGCGCGGCTACCTGGAGCAGATCGAGCAGGAGCGCGAGCAGCTGAAGCTGAAGCAGAAGGACCTGGCGCTCAAGTTCTGATGGAACGCCACCTGCCGATCTCCGGTTCGCTCGGCGAGCTCGACGTCGCCTCCATCCTGGCCCTCATGCACCGCCAGGCGCTGGACGGGCGGCTGAAGGTCAGCGCCGCGCGCTTCACCAAGACCGTCTGGATGCAGGACGGCTGCATCGTCTTCGCCCAGTCGACCCTGGCCGACGACGCGCTGGGGAGCTACCTGCTCGGGCGCGGCGCCATCGACGCGGCCGAGCTGGAGAAGGCGCGCCGGCGCATGCAGAAGAACCGCTGCCGCCTGGGCCGGGTCCTGATGGAGATGGGGCAGCTCACCCCCGAGCGGCTGTGGAGCGAGGTCGGCGGCCACATGCGCGCCATCGTCTTCTCCCTGTTCCCGCTGCGCGACGGGCGCTACGACATCCTGCACCCGGTCACCGAGGCCCGCGAGAACATCCGCCTGCGCCTGCCGGTACCCGAAGCCATCCTCGAGGGCGTGCGCGCCATCCGCGACGAGGAGTTCGTCGCCAGCCGCTTCGCGCCCGGCCTGGCCCTGTACCCGTCGCCGGAAGGCGCCGCCCTGGACGCGGAGCTGAAGCCCCACGAAGCCCACGTCCTCGCGCTGGTCGGCGACGGCGTGCCGCTGGAGGAGATCGTCGCCCGCAGCGAGCTGCTGCGCTTCGACACGCTGAAGGTGATCTACGCCCTGCGCGTGCTGGGGCGGATCGGCGACCGCCGCCGGCCCGGCCGCGCCCCCACCCCCCATGCCTCGGTCGGGGCGCCCGCCGCCTTCGCCTCCTTCGACGAGGCCCTGCGGGAATACAACGCCAAGTTCGAAACCATCTACCGCCTGCTGTCCAAGGAGATCGGGCCGGTGGCGCATGCCATCCTGGCCGACTCCATCACCGCCGTGGTCGAGACCATACCCTCCTGCTTCCGCGCCCTCGAGATCCGCGCCGACGGCCGCCTGGAGGAGAGATCGATCCTCAAGGGCGTCTGGCACGAGGACTTCGCCGGCAGCGGCGGCGAGTTCCTGCGCGGCCTGGAGGAGATCCTCTACGCCGAGATCTTCGCCGTCAAGCGGCACCTGGGCAAGGAATACGAGAGCCAGATCCTGCAATGGATCCGCAATCCCGGCAACTGACCCGTCTGCGGCTGCAGCTGGCCTTCCTGGCGCTGCTGTTCGCCCTGCTGCTCCTCGCCGGCACATGAAGGCCGTCGTCCAGGTCCTGGGCCCCACCGGCGCCGGCAAGAGCCGCGCGGCGCTGGCCGTCGCCCGCGCCGTCGACGGCGAGGTCATCTCCGCCGACTCGGTGCAGGTGTACCGGGGATTCGACATCGGCAGCGACAAGCTGCCGCCCGGCGAGCGCGGCGGCATCCCCCACCACCTGATCGACGTGATCGGTGACTGCGCGCAGTTCAACGCCAGCCGCTTCCTGGAGCTGGCCTACGCCGCCGCCGCGGGGATCTGGGCGCGCGGACGCGTGCCGGTGGTCTGCGGCGGCACCGGCCTCTACCTACGCGTCATGATGCAGGGCATCTTCCCGGAAAGCCGCCGCGCCGGGCTCCGCGAGGAGCTGCGCCGCCGCGGCGAAGAGCTGGGCTGGGAAGCGCTGCACGCCGAGCTGCGGAGCATCGATCCCGCCTACGCCGCCAAGGTCAGCGTCCGCGACCGCGTGCGCCTGGTTCGCGCCCTGGAGATCCACCTCGACAGCGGCCTCAGCCCCAGCGCGGCGTTCCAGGCCAGCCGCTCCCCCTTCGCCGGCTGCCGCTTCGTCCGCGTCGGCCTGCACAGGGAGCGGTCGGCCCTGTACCGCGCCATCGACGCCCGCGTCGACCGCATGCTGGCCGCCGGCCTGGTCGACGAGGTGCGCGGCCTGTCGCGCCGACATCCGCCGGACTGCCCGCCGTTCCGCGCCCTCGGCTACAAGGAGGTGCTGGCCATGCTGCGCGGCGAGGCCGACCTGGCCGCGACGCGCGAGCGGATCCAGCGCCATTCACGGCAGTTCGCCAAGCGCCAGCTCACCTGGTTCCGCAAGGAAACGGACATCCACTGGCTCCCCGCCGACGACCTCGCCGCCATCGTCGCCTTCGTGCGCCAATGCCTGCCGAGCGAGCCCTAGCCTGCGGCTGGTTCCCCGCCCCGGCGCGCGAGGCCGAGATCGCCGCCGCCATGAGCGAGCTGCTGGCCCTGTGCCGCGCCGCCGGCGCCGTAACCGCCGGCCAGGCCTGGCAGCGCCGCCCGGCCCCCGACCGCCGCTTCCTGGTCGGCCAGGGGAAGGTGGACGAGCTGCGCGCCCTGATCGCGGCCAACGGCGCCACGCTGGTGGTGTTCCACAACGTCCTGACCACGCTGCAGCAGCGCAACCTGGAGGAGGCCCTGGGGACCAAGGTCATCGACCGCAGCCGGCTCATCCTGGACATCTTCGCCGCCCGCGCCCGCAGCCAGGAGGGCAAGCTGCAGGTCGAGCTGGCGCAGCTTCTTTATCTCCTGCCCCGCCTCACCGGCCAGGGGACGAGCCTGTCGCGCCTGGGCGGCGGCATCGGCACCCGCGGCCCCGGCGAAACCAGGCTCGAAACCGACCGCCGCCAGATCAAGGACCGCATCGCCCGCATCCGCCAGAAGCTGAAGGGAGTGACG
>JAKLEC010000091.1 GCA_022711715.1 Acidobacteriota bacterium | reverse complement strand
CGTCGGGCGCCGGGCCGGTCGCCAGGCTGACCGCCATCATGGCCGGCAGGAATGCCGCCATCAGGATGATCGCAAGCTTCATGTCCGCCTCCTGTGCCGGGAATGGACCTTCCACGGTCTGTTGGACGGAGCCGATGCCGTGGATTTCCGGCGCGCGTCGCTGCGATTATGCTCGCGGCAGCCGCGTTTTACAATCCCCCGTCGGCGATGCTGCCACCCCGACCCGTGGGGGGTTAGAACCCCACGGTCGGAGTTTGAATAGCCTCCGGGGCTTCCGCCGTCGGCGACGCTGCCACCCCGATCAGCGGGGCGTCTTGCCCAGCTATCGGGGATTGAATAGTCTCCGGGACCATGTATTCACAAGGGGCGGGGGCGGTGGGGATCAGCCGATGTCGGCGTGGCGGGCGAAGCGCGAGGCGAGGACCTTTTCGTGGAAATCGTTTTCGGCCTGGTTGTAGCCGTTGTTGTAGAGGATCAGGGCGCGGATGATGTCGCCCCGCGTCTCGGCCAGGTAGCCCTTCAGAATGGTCAGGCCGGCCTCGATGTTGTACTCGATCTCGAACAGCCGGCGGCGGTCGAGCTTCAGCGCCCCCTTCCAGACCGGGTAGTTGACCTGCATCAGGCCGCAGGCCCCCTTGCTGGAGACGGCGCGGCGGTCGAAGCGGCTCTCGACGAAGATCAGGGCCATGACCAGGTAGGGATTGATGCCGTGCTTGCGGCTGAGGGTGAAGACCGAGTCGGCAATGCGGGCGAATTCGGGATTTTGCAGGCGGTAGACGTTCTCCTGGAAGCGGTAGAAATCGGTCCTGGCGATGGCGTCCTGGTGGGCGTTCAGCGTCTCGCTCAGGCCGGATACGGTCTGCCGCAGCTGCTGGATGGTCTTCCGGCTCTCGGCCTGGCGGGCCGAGAGAACGATGGCGCTGGCCAGGAGGATCCCCGACAGCCCGACAAAAAACAATAAGATTCCGCGAAAATTCTTAGGGAGATTCATTGTTTTCCTTGAAAGGGATTGGCGAAGGGAATTATACCATGAACGGTCGCAGAGGTCAAGCCCTGGCTGCGGCTATTCCTCGTCGTCGTCGCGGTTGCGATGGATGTGAATGTCGCTCAATCCGTTGAAGTGGAGCGATAAGGGGCAGGAGCCGGTGAAGGCGCTCAGCAGGGTGACGATGCCCAGGAACCCGACCCAGTTCTTGTAGTAGATGCCGGCGCCGATGACCGCGAGGGAGACGAACACGCGGATCCACTTGGCCGTCTGGTTGGCGTTGCACTTCGGGGCCTTGCCCATGGATGCATTATAGCGCAGCCGGGCTCAGCGGGCAACCGGCGCCGGGGGGCGGCGCTTCAGGGCGATGGCCTTCATGTGCTTCATGGCCGTGCCCCAGGACTGCACCAGGGCGATGACCAGGCCGGGGAAGCCGTCGAGGAATCCCAGGCGCCAAAAATAGTGGCGCAGGAACGTGACCGCCGGCAGGACGAGCAGGCGCAGGTGCAGGAGGTGGGTCCCCTTGCGGACGATCTCCTCGGCCTGGTATCCCGAGTAGCGCTCGAGCCGGCGCACATGGTCGCCGATGTCGCGGTAGGTGAAATGCAGGATGTCGCCCGCCAGCGGGGCGACCCGGCCGGCCACGACGAGCCTCTCGTGGATCCGCCCCTGCCAGGAGGCGCCGCTGCGGCGGAAGAGCCTGACCTTGCGGTCAGGGTACCAACCCGAGTGGCGGATCCAGCGGCCGAGGTAGAAGGTCCGGCGCCTGATGGAGAAGGCGGCGATGCCGCCTTCGACCCCCTGCGCCTTGAGCGCCGCGATGGCCGCCGCCAGCTCGGGAGAGACGCGCTCGTCGGCGTCGAGGTTGAGCACCCATTCGTGGCCGGCCCGGCCCATGGCGTAATTCTTCTGGCTGCCGTAGTCCTCAAAGCGATGGAGCTCGACGCGGGCGCCGGCGGCGCGGGCGATCTCCGCGGTGCGGTCAAGGGAATGAGAGTCGACCACCAGCACCTCGTCGACCACGCTGCGCAGGCTCTCCAGGGCGGCGCCCAGGCGCTCCTCCTCGTTGTAGGTGATGATCACCGCCGAGATCTTCATGGGCGCCTCCCGCGTGGCCATGCCGGGCCGGATTAGTGGCGGAAGTGGCGGATGCCGGTGAACAGCAGGGAGACGTTCCGCTTCTGCGCCGTCAGGATCACGTCGGTGTCGTGGATCGAGCCGCCGGTCTCGACCACCACGGCGATCTTGTGCCGCGAGGCGATCTCGATCGAGTCGGGGAAGGGGAAGAAGGCGTCGGACAGCAGGACGGCGCCGGCCACCGGCGTCTGGCTTTTGCCGATGGCCAGTTCCACCGAATCGATGCGGCTGGCCTGGCCGGCACCCACGCCGAGAAGCTGCTGGTTCTTGACCACGACGATGCCGTTGGACTTCACGTACTTGACCAGCTTCCAGCCGAACTCGACGTCGGCCTTCTCCTTCTTTCCCAGGGGCCGGCCGGCCTTGAGCTCGAAGGCCTCGACGTCAAAGGGCCGGCAGTCGCGGTCCTGGCAGACGAAGCCGCCGGGCACGGTCTTGAAGTCAGCGGTCTCGGCGTAGCCCGGCGCCATGCGGATCAGGCGCAGGTTCTTCCGGCGGCGCAGCGCCTTCAGCGCCTCCTCGGAGTAATCGGGGGCGAGGATGACCTCGAAGAAAACGTCGGCCATGGCCGCCGCCGTGTCGGCCTCGAGGCGGTGGTTGAAGCCAACGATGCCGCCGTAGGCCGAGCGCGGGTCGCCGGCGAACGCCGCCTGGAACGCGGCGGGCTGCGAGGCGGCCAGCGCGGCGCCGCAGGGGTTCTGGTGCTTGACGATGACGGCGAACTGGCGCTTGCCCTGGAAGTCGTTCAGGACGTCGTAGACCATGGCCAGGTCGAGGATGTTGTTGAAGGAGAGCTCCTTGCCGTGCAGCTGGTCGATGGCCGCGAAGGGCGAGCGGCGGTCGCGGACGGCCAGGAAGGCCTTCTGGTGGGGGTTCTCGCCGTAGCGCAGCGAGCGGACGCGGCGGCCGGCGATGGCGATGAAGTCGGGAGCCGCCTGCTGGCCGCCGAGCAGGTAGGAGGCGATCAGTGAGTCATAGAACGCGGTGTAGGCGAAGGCCTTCTGGGCCAGCCGCCGGCGCTCCTCCAGGGGCAGGTCAACGCCGCCTTCGATGGCGGCGATGAACGCCGGGAAATCCCGGTCGTCGACCAGGACGACGGTGTCGCGGAAGTTCTTGGCCGCGGCGCGCACCAGCGAGGGGCCGCCGATGTCGATGTTCTCCAGCATGGCGTCCAGGTCGCTGGCCTTCTTCTCCAGGGCGGCCTCGAAGGGATAGAAGTTGACGATGACCAGGTCGATCTTGCCGGCGCCGAGCTCCTCGAGCTGCTTCAGGTGGGCCGGGGTGCGCCGGGCCAGGACCGGGCCGAAGACCAGGGGATGAAGGGTCTTCACGCGGCCGTCGAGGATCTCGGGGAACCGGGTGATCGCCGAGACCTCGCTGACCGGTATGCCTTTTTCGCGCAGGCAGGCGGCGGTGCCGCCGGTGGAGACGATCTCCCAGCCCGCCTTGTGCAGGGCGGCGGCGATGGCCCCGATCGTTTGCTTGTCGTGAACGCTGATCAATGCCCGCTTCATGTTGTACCCCCGGGCCCCATTATAACCCTTCGGGCGGCTCATGGCAAAGCCCTGTTGGCGGCCAAATCGATGAGGGATTGAGCTTGGCGCGCGGCTGAAAGCGACAGCAAAAATGAAGGATTAGTAATTTGTCATTGCTGTCCAAAATAAATCGTTTTTTGGATAGGCAATCAGTACTGTAAAGGGGTTTGGGGCTAACCCAGACGGTTTTCCGGGCAAGGTCAAATGCTCGTAAGACTAAAATCCCAAGCACCAAGCACCAAATTCCAAACAAATTTCAAAGTTCCAATGACCCAAACTTGGGCGCTCAATCGGTCCGCTGCCAATATTGGGAAATAGGACAATTATTCCATAAAATGAGCTCGCTCACTCTTCGTTTTGGTCATTCGGACATTGGTGCTAGGAAATTGGTGCTTCAGTCCTACCAGCTTCTGAAAGTTATTTTGGACAGATCTGAGTAGTTTGTGATTAGTGATTGGAACAGCGAGGGACGATCTGTCGCTGTTCCCACTCTCGGATCACGAATCACTGGATCGGGTGAAGCTTCGCCGACGGCGGAAGCCCCGGAGGTTATTCAAACTCCGACCGTGGGGTTCTGGCGCCCCACGAGTCGGGGTGGCAGTGCAGCCGACGGCGGAAGCCCCGAAGGCTATTCAAACTCCGACCGTGGGGTTCTGGCGCCCCACGGGTCGGGGTGGCAGCGTCGCCGACGGCGGAAGCCCCGGAGGTTATTGAATCTCTGACCGCGAGGCAGGCATTGCCTCGCGGGTCAGGGTGGCAGTGCAGCCGACGGCGGAAGCCCCGAAGGCTATTCAAACTCCGACCGTGGGGTTCTGGCGCCCCACGGGTCGGGGTGGCAGTGCAGCCGACGGGGGGGGGGATTCACTTGGCCGGCCGTTCATGGTATAATCCCCTTCTCGATCACGCCGGGGTGTAGCGCAGACTGGCTAGCGCGTTCCGTTCGGGTCGGAAAGGCCGGAGGTTCAAATCCTCTCACCCCGATTTTCTTCTTTCCTCGCCGGCACTTGAATCGTCTGCGGCTTTGGTGTATAATCCCGACTTCGGTTGTGATCCAGTGGGGAAACCATGCCAAACCTTAATGAACTGATCGTGGTGCTGTATTTCATCGTGCTGTCCATCCTGGCCGTTTTCGGCGCGCATCGCTACGTGATGGTCTACTTGTACTATAAGAACAAGAAGGCCGCGCCCAAGCCCGAGCGCCAGTTCGGGACGCTGCCGCGGGTGACCATCCAGCTGCCCATGTACAACGAGATGTACGTGGCCGAGCGCCTGATCGACGCCGTGGTGAAGATGGACTACCCGCGCGAACTCCTGGAGATCCAGGTGCTCGACGACTCCACCGACGAGACGGTGGGGATCGCCTCGCGCCGCGTCGAGTTCTACCGCCGGCAGGGGCTGGATATCTCCTACCTGCACCGCCAGAACCGCAAGGGCTTCAAGGCCGGCGCCCTGGAGGAAGGCATGAAAGTGGCCAAGGGCGAGTTCATCGCCGTTTTCGACGCCGACTTCGTCCCCTACAAGAACTTCCTGGCCAACACCATCCACTATTTCACCGCCGCCAACGTCGGCATGGTGCAAATGCGCTGGAGCCACCTCAACCGCGGATTCTCGCTGATCACCAACCTGCAGTCGATCTTCCTCGACGGCCATTTCGTCATCGAGCACACGGCGCGCAACCGCTCCGGCCGCTTCTTCAACTTCAACGGCACGGCCGGGATCTGGCGCAAGGCCGCCATCATCGACGGCGGCGGCTGGCAGCACGACACCCTGACCGAGGACCTCGACCTCAGCTACCGCACGCAAATGAAGGGCTGGCAGTTCATCTATCTCCCCGATCAATCGGTGCCCGCCGAGCTGCCCGTCGACGTGGTGGCCTTCAAGGCGCAGCAGCACCGCTGGGCCAAGGGCTCCATCCAGACGGCCAAGAAGCTCCTGCCCAAGATCTTCCGCTCCTCCCTGCCGCTGCGCGTCAAGAGCGAAGCCTTCTTCCACCTGGCGGCCAACATCGCCTACCTGCTGATGGTGCCGCTGTCGGTGTCCATCCTGCCGGTGGTGCTGATGCGCCGCAACATGAACTGGGGGCAGATGTTCATCTATGACGTGCCCCTGTTCCTGATGGCCACGGCCTCGGTCGGCGCCTTCTACATCGTGTCCCAGAAGGAGCTCTACTCCGACTGGACCGTGACCTTCAAGTACCTGCCCCTGTTGATGGGCCTGGGCATCGGCCTGTCGATCAACAACTCGGTCGCCGTCATCGAAGCCCTGATGAACAAGGAGTCGGAGTTCGTGCGCACGCCGAAGTTCGGCATCGAGAAGAAGAACGACAGCTGGGCCTCCAAGAAGTACAAGGGCAACAAAAACCTGATGATCACCTTCGTCGAGCTCGCCCTGGGGTTCTATTTCACCTATGCCGTCATCACCTGCATCACCGAGGGCATCTGGCTCACGCTGCCCTTCCTGATGATGTTCCAATACGGTTACCTGTACATCTCGTTCCTCTCGCTCTCGACGATCCTCAAGAACAGGCTCCCGGTCAAGAAGCCCAGCGTCACCGTCGCCGGCTGAGCCGCTGCGCCATGCCCGTGCCCATGCCCGCGCCGGTCGTCCCGCCGCCGCGCTGAAGGACCATGCGCTACAATGCCTACTTCGTGCGCCTGGAGACCCCTCAGGACGTTTTCCAGGGCAGTGTCCAGCTGGACGGCCAGAGCCTGCCGGCTTCCTTCCGCCGCCTGGCCGGCGATCTCTTCATGGCCCACTTCACGAACCAGGCCGAGTTCACCTTCCGCCA
>JAKLEC010000090.1 GCA_022711715.1 Acidobacteriota bacterium | reverse complement strand
CTGGCCGACATCGCCATGCCCGAGGTCGAGCGCCTGACCCGGGCCGTGGCCAGGCAGGCGTCCGGCCGGGACGGCCGGGAGGAGTGCCTGGCGCTCCTGCGCCGGGAGCTGCTGGCCATGCTCCCGGCGCCGCGCCGCCCCTTCGCCGACGGCGTCCGGACCGTGGTGATGCTGGTGGGGGTCAACGGCAGCGGCAAGACGACCAGCGCCGCCAAGCTCGCCCGCCTCAGCCAGTCCCAGGGCCGCAGCGTGATGCTGGCCGCCGCCGACACCTTCCGCGCCGCCGGCTCCAGCCAGCTGTCCCTGTGGGGCGAGCGCCTCGGCGTCCCGGTCGTCGGCGGCGCCCGCGGCGCCGACCCCGGCTCGGTGGTGTTCAACGCCGTGCAGGCGTGGCAGGGCCGCGGTCTCGAGCGGCTGGTCATCGACACCGCCGGGCGCATGCAAAGCCGGGAGAACCTGATGCGCGAGCTGGAGAAGCTCGTGCGCATCGTGGCCAGGATCGCACCGGGGCAGCCGGCCGAAACCTGGCTGGTCCTCGATGCCTCCACCGGGCAGAACGCCCTGGCCCAGGCCGAGAAATTCCGCGAGTTTTCGGGCATCAACGGCCTGCTCCTGGCCAAACTGGACGGCACGGCCAAGGGCGGCGCCGTGGTCAGCATCGCCGCCCGCCTGGGCCTGCCCGTCCTCTTTGTCGGCGGCGGCGAGGGGGCCGACGACCTCTGGGAATTCTCCCCCGGCGAGTTCGTCGCCGCCCTGCTGGGCCCATGAGCGCGGCAAGAGGGCGCATGGCCGGCGACGACCTCAGGTTCATGAAGATGGCGCTGCGCCTCGCGCGCCGGGGGCTGGGCTACACCGAGCCCAACCCCATGGTCGGGGCCGTCGTGGCCCGGGACGGCCGGGTGCTTGCCGCCGGCTTCCACGCCCGTTTCGGCGCGGCGCACGCCGAGACCATGGCCCTGGAGCGGCTGGCCGCTCCCGGCGCCACCCTGTACCTGACGCTGGAGCCCTGCAGCCACTTCGGCAAAACCCCGCCCTGCGCCGACCTGATCATCAGGAAGAAGGTGCGCCGCGTGGTCATGGCCATGTTGGATCCCAACCCGCTGGTGAACGGCGCCGGCCTGGCCCGGCTGCGGGCGGCCGGCATCCAGGCCGAGGTCGGCCTCTGCGGCGCGGAAGCCGGGCGTCTGAACCGCCATTACCTGACGTTCATGCGCACCGGCCGCCCCTGGGTGACGCTCCATGCCGGCGTCTCCCTCGACGGCAAGATGACCGACCGGGAGGGACGCTCGCGCTGGGTCACCCCGTCCGAGCTGCGCCGCTGCTCCCACAGCCTGCGCGGCGAGTTCTCGGCCGTCATGGCCGGAAGCGGCACCGTGCTGGCCGACGACCCGCTGCTCACCCTGCGCGAGCCCGGTTGGGAGGGCAAGACCCTCCTGCGCGTGGTGCTGGACGCGGGCGCGGCGCTGCCCCGCGAGCGGAGGGTCTTCCGCGCCCGCGAGCGCTTCCCGCTGGTCGTCTTCAGCGGCCTGGCCGCCGCCGGCAACGGCAGGAAGGGGGAGCGCCATGTCTTCGTCCCCGCCGACGGCGAGGGGCTGAACCTCGACGCCGTGCTGAAGGCGCTGGCCGGCATGGGCATCGCCTCGCTGCTGGTGGAGGGCGGCGGCCGGCTGATCGACTCCTTCCTGCGCCGGGGGCTCTGGGACGAGGCGGTCTTCTTCTACTCGGGCCGGATCGTGGGCGGCCGCGACGCCGTTCAGCCCTTCGCCTCGGGCACCTGCCTGGACGCGGCGCCGGAGCTGGCCGGGCGCCACTGGACCCCGCTCGCGGGCGGCGCCATCCTCAGGGGGTACCGATGTTCACCGGGCTGATCGAGTCCCAGGGGACGCTGGTCTCCCTGGAGAAAGGGAGCCGGCCGCGCCTGACCCTGCGCGCCGCCCTCGCGCCGCCAGTGCCGGTCGGCGCGTCGCTGGCGGTCAACGGCGTGTGCCTGACCGTGACCGAGCGCAAGGGCGCCCTGCTGCGCTTCGACCTGGCGGAGCCGACCCTGCGCCTGTCCAACCTGCAGGACCTGACGCCCGGCGCGCCGCTCAACCTCGAGCGGCCGCTGGCGCTGGGCGGCCGCCTGGACGGCCACCTGGTCAGCGGCCACATAGACGGCACCGTGCGCCTGCGCTCGATCCAGCGCGGCGGCGGCGTGTCGCGCTGGTCCTTCACCTTTCGCGAGCGCGAGTGGCGGCGGCTGCTGGTGCCGCGCGGCTCGGTGGCGCTCAACGGCGTCAGCCTGACACTGGCCGATGTGCGCGACACCTGGCTGGCGGTCGAGCTCATTCCCCAGACCCTGGCCGCCAGCAACCTGGGCCGGCTGCGCGCCGGCGAGCGGGTCAACATCGAGCTTGATTTGCTGGGCAAAACCCTATATAATTTTTACCGAAGCGAAAAAGGCAGGATCCGCTAAATGACCATCACCGTCCCCGAAGCCATACAGGCCCTCCAGCAGGGCAAGATGATCATCATCGTCGACGACGAGCAGCGCGAGAACGAGGGCGACCTGATGATCGCCGCCGAGAAGGTCAGCGCCGAGGCGGTGAACTTCATGGCCAGGGAGGCGCGCGGCCTGATCTGCGCCTCGCTCACCGAGAAGCGCAGCGACGAGCTGGCGCTGCCGCTGATGGTCCACGACAACACCTCCCACTTCCAGACCCCCTTCACCGTCTCGGTCGACGCCAAGCGCAACACCACCACCGGCATCTCGGCCTTCGACCGCGCCGAGACCATCCGCTGCCTCATCGACCCCGCCAGCCGCCCCGACGACCTGTCGCGGCCCGGCCACATCTTCCCGCTGCGCGCCAAGGACGGCGGCGTGCTGGTGCGCACCGGCCAGACCGAGGCCTCGGTGGACCTGGCGCGCATGGCCGGGCTGACCCCCGCCGGCGTCATCTGCGAGATCATGAAAGAGGACGGCACCATGGCGCGCATGCCCGACCTGGAGGTTTTCTCGGCGCGCCACGGCGTCCCCATCATCACCATCGAGGAGATCATCAAGTACCGCGTGCAGACCGACACGCTGGTGGAGCTGGTCTCCGAGGCGGCGCTGCCGACGCGCTGGGGCGACTTCACCATCCGGGCCTACGTCGACCGCGTGCAGCAGGAAACCCACATCGCGCTGGTCCAGGGCGACCTCGGCGGCGCGGAGCCGGTCCTGGCCCGCGTCCACTCGCAATGCCTCACCGGCGACACCTTCGGTTCGCTGCGCTGCGACTGCGGCCCGCAGCTGCAGGCGGCCATGCGCATGATCAGCCGCGAGAAGCGCGGCGCCCTCTTGTACCTGCTCAACCAGGAGGGGCGCGGCATCGGCCTGACCAGCAAGATCAAGGCCTACAGGCTGCAGGAGCAGGGGCTGGACACGGTCCAGGCCAACGTCACGCTGGGCTTCAAGCCCGACCAGCGCGACTACGGCATCGGCGCCCAGATCCTGCGCCACCTGGGGCTGAAGAGGCTGCGTTTGATCACCAACAACCCGGCCAAGTACATCGCCCTGGCCGGCTACGGGCTGGAGATCGCCGAGCGCGTGCCGCTGGAAGTCGAGCCGGTCAAGGAGAACCTGGACTACATGAGGACCAAGAAGGAGAAGATGGGGCATCTTCTCGACAACCTCTAGGGGCGGCATGATCGAGGAATTCCTCAAGCTCTCCCCGGCGGCGCAGGTGCGCTACCTCAAGGACGAGCAGTTCGCCGCCCGTGAGCGCGACCAGCGCGTCGCCTTCCTCAAGGAGCTTGCTTCAAGCAACCGCTGCTCCTCCAAGTGCCTGGCCAGCGCCCTCAAGCTCCTGCGCGAGCTGCGCTACCACGACCGCGCTTTCTACCGCGGCTTCCTCGAGCACCCCGACAGCTCGGTGGTCATGGCCTGCAAGAAGGCGCTGGGCGACCGCCCGCACGAGAACGGCCTCGGCTTCGTCCCCATGCGCGAAATGGTCAAGAGGCAGAACAACGAGCGCAAGCTGGAGACGGTGAAGCTGATCGTAAGCGAAACCGGGCAGGCCGGCGAGGAGCTGCTGATCTCCTTCCTCTCCGAGGACAACCTGCGGGTGCGCGAGGTGGTGGTGCGGGAGCTCTCGCAGCGGCCGCAGCTGGACGAGGAGAAACTGGCCGCCCAGTTGCCGCGCTCCATCTGGTTCGCGCGGGCGGCCATCGTCGAGGTGCTGGGCAACCGCCACAGCGGCCAACTGCTGGAGCGCGCCACCGCCCTGGCCGGGGATCCCAACGTCGAGGTGCGGCTGCAGCTGCTCATGGCCCTGGCCAAGTTCGAGCGCGGCCAGGTTCGCGAGCTGCTGGCGCGGCTGACGAAGGACCCCCACGTGCGCGTCAGCCGCGAGGCGCAGCGGATCTTTTCCTCCATCTAGGAGCGGCCGCCTCCCCGCAGCGGGGGTTTCGCGCCGGGAAAGGAAAACGGATCAGCCGATGCGGTAGAACTTCCTCTTGCCGACCTTCAGGCGGTAGGTCCGCCCCTTTTTCAGCACCTGGGTGATCTCGGCCGGCCGCTGGTCGTCAAGATAGATGCCGCCCTGGGCATGGACGCGCTTGACCTCGCCGCGCGAGGCCAAGACGCCGCGGCGCACCAGGAAATCGACCAGCGCCTCGTCCGCCTCCAAGCTCAGGAGCGGGGCGTCGTCGGGCGCCTCGCGCCTGCGGAAGACCCGGATGAACTCGGCCTCGGCCGCGTCCGCGGCCTGCGGCGAATGGAAGTCGGCGATGATCGACTTGGCCAGGGCGATCTTGGCATCCATGGGGTTGCGCGCCCCGGCGGCGGTCTCCACGCGCAACCGTTCCACCTCGCGGGAGGGCAGGTCGGTCAGCAACTCGTAGTAGCGGAACATCAGCCCGTCGCTGACCGACATCAACTTGCCGAACATCTCCGCCGGCGGCTCGTGGATGCCGATGTAGTTCCCCAGGCTCTTGCTCATCTTCTGCACGCCGTCCAGGCCCTCCAGCAGCGGCATGGTCAGGATCACCTGCGGCTCCTGGCCGTAGGATCGCTGCAGCTCGCGCCCCACCAGCAGGTTGAACTTCTGGTCGCTGCCGCCCAGCTCGACGTCGGCCCGCAGCGCCACCGAGTCGTAGCCCTGCATCAGCGGGTAGAGCAGCTCGTGCACCGAGATCGGCTCGCCGTTCCTGTAGCGCTTGGCGAAGTCGTCGCGCTCCAGGATGCGCGCCACCGTGTAGGCGGAGGCGAGCTGGATGATTTCCACCGGCGTGAGCGCCCCCAGCCAGCGCGAGTTGAAGTCGATGACCGTCCGCTTCGGGTCGAGGAGCGCGAAGATCTGCGCCTTGTAGGTCTCGGCATTGGCGGCAATCTCCTCGCGGCTCAGCGGCGGGCGCGTCTTGTTGCGGCCGCTGGGATCGCCGATCAGGCCGGTGAAGTCGCCGATGAGGAAAACCACGGTGTGGCCCAGTTCCTGGAAGTGCTTCATCTTGCGGATGAGCACGGTGTGGCCCAGGTGGATGTCGGGGGCGGTGGGATCGAAGCCGGCCTTGACCACCAGCGGCGCGCCCGTTTTCAGCGAGCGGGCGAGCTTGCGCTCCAGGTCCTCCTCGCTGATGACCTCCAGCGCCCCCTTGCGCAGCAGGTCCAGCTGTTCGGCGACGGCTGGGAAGGCCATCCTACTTGATCAGGTTCATCCCCACCTCGATGGCCTTCATGTTCATCTCCACCGCGCCCTTGGGGGCCCAGTGACGGATGTGCTCGACCATGTGGTCGTAGGTGACGATGTTCGTAAGCTTCTGGGTGACCGCCAGGCTGACCACCGAGGTCAGCACCACGTTGCCGGCGCCGACCTTGGTCTCGTTGATGATGGGCACGGCGTAAACCTTCCAGCGCCGCGTGTCGCCCAGCTCGCGCACCAGGTGCGAGTCGACCACGACGATGGCGTCGTCCTTGATGCGGTCCTTGTAGATGTCGTAGGGGCGCTGGTCGGTGCAGAGGAAGAAGTCGATGGCGGTGGCGTGGGGGAAGTCGATCCGTTCGTCGCTGATGATCACGTCGACCTTGGTCGGGCCGCCGCGCACGGCGGCGGTGTAGGTCGGGCTCTCGCTGGCGAACTTGCCCTCCTTCTCCACGGCGATGTCCACCAGCAGGGCGCCGGCGGTGATGATGCCCTGGCCGCCCACCGCGCCGTAGCGGATCTCGTATTTCTTCATTTCTCCCCCCTGGCGCCCGACCCCTGGGCGACGGGCACGATGTGGTTGTAATAGAGGTCGGTGTACTCCAGCCGCTCGGTCTTCTCCACGAAGACGCCCAGCGGGTACTTGGGCGCCTGCTCCGCCGGCGACAGCTTCTCGAAATCGGCCATGTTCATGGTGATGTCGCGGATGTACTTGGTCATCACCAGCGGGCTTTTCATCTTGTTGCGCCGGCCGAGGTTGACATGGCAGTTGCTCATCACCTCCACCACCGAGAAGCCCTTGTGCTGGAACGACTTCTTGATCACCTGCTTCAGCTGCATCAGGCGGTTGACCGTCTCGCGGGCCACGA
>JAKLEC010000009.1 GCA_022711715.1 Acidobacteriota bacterium | reverse complement strand
CCGGGTTGGCGATGGAGGCCACCGGCAGGCTCTGCCAGGCCTGCAGGTTGAGCGGCGGATGGACCTTGTGCAGGTCGTGGCCGTCCTGTACCAGCAGGGCGTCATAGAAGCTCAGCTTGCCGGCCAGGCGGGCGGTGGCCTGGCTGACGATCGTGCCCAGCAGCAGGCTGGGCACCAGCGTGAACTGGTGGGTCATCTCGAAGACGATCAGCATCGAGCTGAGCGGCGCCCGCGCCGCCGCGCCCAGACAGGCGCTCATGCCGACCACGGCCAGCACGATCTGGTCGGCGGGGGTGATGGGGACCCACAGCCGCGCCAGACCGGCCAGGAAGAAGCCGGTCATGCCGCCGACGAAGAACAGGGGGGCGAACAGGCCGCCGCAGCCGCCGAAGCTGTAGCCGATGACGATGGCCAGCAGCTTGGCGACGGCCATCAGCCCGGCGACCTTCCACGGGAAGTGGTTCCTCAGGGCGCTGGAGAGGTCCTGGTAGCCCATGCCGAAGACGCCGAGCTTGCCGACGACCAGGAAGACCGCGCAGCCGATGGCCCAGGTCAGCAGGCCGCCGAGCACCGGCAGCAGCCAGGCGGGAACGCGCTTCTGGCGCCGCAGCCGCCCCCGCCAGAGCAGGCTGACGCGCTGGAATGCGACTCCCGCCAGTGCGGCGGCCATGGCGACCGGGGGGACGATCAGGTAGTGGAGCCAGGAGATGGCCTCCACCGGGGGCAGGGTGAAGGCCGGCTGGCGGCCGATCAGGGCGTAGACCACGAAGGCGCCGATCACCGAGGAAAGGACGACGCGTCCGAGGTAACGGTTGTTCAGGTCACCGACGATCTCCTCGATCACGAAGGCGATCGCCGCCAGCGGGGCATTGAACGCCGCGGCCAGGCCCGCGGCGGCGCCGACGACCGCCGCCCCGCGCCGGTTCCGCGCCGGGGAGCCGAGCCTTGCGGCGGCATTGGCGGCAACGCCGCTGCCGATGAAGACCGACGGCCCTTCGGGGCCGAGGCTGGTGCCGCCGCCGATGCTGAGGACCCCGGCCACGAACTTGACCAGCACCGGCCTGAGCTTCATGTTGCCGAGTTCCTTCCAGTAGGCCAGCTTGACGTTGGTGATGCCGCTGCCGGCGGCCTCGGGGCTGACCCGGCTCAGCAGCAGCCCGGCCAGGGTCGTCGTGGCCACGATGACCAGCAGGCTGGAGAGCGCGAAAGACAGGGGCGATCCCTGAGCGAAGCGCAGGTAGGTCAGCGAGAACAGCCGGTTGATCAGGAACACGAAGAGAACGGCGGAGAGCCCGGCCAGCAGGCCGAGGATGCCGGCCTGCAGGGCGATGCCGACGTTGCCGGGGAGCTTGGCCTGGAAATGGGGAAAAGCGAGCTTGTCTGTTGTTCCGTTCAATGGAGTCGTCCTTGCCCGGGCCGCTTCGCAAAGAAAGCGGACTGATACCCGCGTTGAATTCAAGGGCCATTATAGCGCGAAGCCGGGGGGGATGGCAATCCGGCCGGGCGCGCGCTCCGGCGGGGCCGGATTCCCTTGACCGGCGGCCTTTTCTGTCCTATAATGTAGCCTTGGGCGATTAACTCAGCGGCTAGAGTATTACCTTCACACGGTAGGAGTCGCAGGTTCGAATCCTGCATCGCCCATTGTTTCAACCATGAAGCCATCGCCGCATCGCGCCTGTCCGGCCGCGGATCCGTCCTGGCCATTCCCTTCCCCGCCCCTCCCGAGGTGAACCGTCCATGAAGAAAGTCATCCTGGCCCACCCGTACAGCGACGAGGCGGTCGAGCGCCTGCGCCGCGATTTCGCGCTGGTGATCGCCGAGGAGGAGGGTGGGCTGCCCGCCTTCTGCCGCCGTCACGCCGACGCCGAGGCCCTGGTCAGCTTCCTCTCCGACCCCGTGGGCCGCGACCTGCTCGCCCTGCTGCCGCGGCTGAAGGTCATCGCCAACTTCGCCGTCGGCTACAACAACGTCGACGTCGCCGCCGCCCTCGAGCGCCGGGTGCTGGTCACCCACACCCCCGAGGTCCTGACCCGGGCCACCGCCGACCTGGCCATGGCCCTCATCCTGGCCGCATCGCGGCGCGTGGTCGAGGGCGACGCGCTGGTGCGCGCCGGCGACTTCCGCGGCTGGCAGGCCGGCCTGCTGCTGGGCAAGGAGCTGAACGGGGCCGTGCTGGGCATCGTGGGCATGGGGCGCATCGGCCTGGCCGTCGCCCAGCGCGCCCGCGCCTTCGGCATGAAGGTCGTCTTCTATTCGCGCAGCCCCAAGCCGCAGGTCGAGAGGAAATTCGGCTTCGCCCGCGTCACCTTCCTGGAGCTGATCCGCAGCGCCGACGTCGTCTCGCTGCACCTGCCCTACTCGAGCGGCGTCCATCACCTGTTCGGCCACGATGTCTTCGCGCTGATGAAGCGCGACGCCGTCTTCGTCAACACCGCCCGCGGCCCGCTGATGGACGAAGCGGCCCTGGCCGACGCCCTGGCCCGCAACGAGCTGTTCGCCGCCGGCCTCGACGTGTACGAGGAGGAGCCGAAGGTGAACGACCGGCTGAAAAAGCTGCAGAACGCCGTCCTCCTCCCCCACCTGGGCAGCGCCACCGGCGCGACCCGGAGGCGCATGGCCATGATGACCGTCGAGGCCGTGCGCCAGGCCCTCGCCGGCCGCAAGCCCAAGCACTTGATCCCGGAGTGGAAGGATAAGCTGCGGAAGAAGCAATCGTGACGCGTAACGCGTGACGCGGAACGGCGAGTGAAGAACGACTCCGAGAATGTTGACCAAAAGCCAGGATCTCAACACATCACGGTTTAGGAAGGCTATCACTACGCTTGTTTCTTTATAGCACAATTCGGAAAAAATTCGTTCCCTTGCGGCTTCTCGTCACGCGTTACGCGTCACGAAATTTCGTAGTTACGAACTCTTGCTGGCAAAACCAAGGCTACGGACATATAATCGGTTGCGTCATGACGAAATCCGCCAAGATGGGCCAGAATTTCCTGCGCGACGAGCGGGTCGCGCGCCGCATCGCCGATCTCGTGCCCGCGGGCGACGGGCCGCTGCTGGAGATCGGCCCCGGGGGCGGGATCCTGACCCGGCTGCTGCTCGAGTGCTTTCCCGGACGCCCGCTGACCCTGGTCGAGATCGACCCCGGCCTCGCCGACCGGCTGCGCAAGGAATTCGGCTCCCGGGCGCAGGTGCTGAACCGGGACATCCTGGACGTCGACCTGTTTGGGCTGTTCAGGGGCGAAAGGGTGACCGTGGCCGGCAACCTGCCCTACCACATCTCCAAGCCGCTGGCCGACTGGTTCATCGTCATGCGTCCGGAGATCGCGGCAGCGGCGCTGATGCTGCAGAAGGACTTCGTCGACAAGCTGCTGGCCGCGCCGGGGGGGAAGAAATACAACGCCCAATCGGTCGTGTTCCAGCTTCTCTACCGCTGTGACCGCGCCTTCGACGTGCCGGCCGGCGCCTTCATCCCCCGGCCCAAGGTCGTCTCCACCGTGATCGTGGCCGAGCCGGTGGAGCCGCCCATCCAGGATGCCGAAGGATTCTACGCCTTCGTGCGCCAATGCTTCGCCGAGAGGCGCAAGACCCTGGCCAACAACCTGGCCGTATTTCCCGCTGAGGCGCTGCACCCGGCCTTGGCCGCCGCCGGCGTCGGCGCCCAGGCCCGCGCCGAGCAGCTGGGGCCCGAGCGCTTCATCGCCCTGTGGCGGGCGCTGGGAGGCGGCTAAGCGCATCGCTAACCTTCCCGTTGGGCGACACGCTGTGCTATAATGCGGGCTCGGAACACGAAGGAGACCATCCGTCATGATCAGCAGCGAGATCTGGATCCTGGCCGGCACGGCCGTATTCCTGGGCTTCTTCCACACCGTGATCGGCCCCGACCACTACCTGCCCTTCATCGCCATGGCCAAGGCCCGGCAGTGGCCCATGTGCAAGACCCTCGCCATCGCCTTCCTATCCGGCCTGGGCCACGTGCTGAGCTCGGTGCTGCTGGGCTTCATCGGCCTGGCCCTGGGCATCGCCGTGAGCCGCCTCGAGGCGGCCGAGTCGTGGCGCGGCAACGCCGCCGCCTGGCTGTTCATCGGCTTCGGCTTCGCCTACATGGTCTGGGGGCTGCACCGGGCGGTAAAGAACCGGCCCCACCGCCATGTCCACGCCCACGCCGACGGCAGCGTCCACGAGCACGTCCACCAGCACGAGAGCGAGCACGCCCATGTCCACATGCGCAAGGAGAAGGCGAACATCACCCCATGGGTGCTGTTCACCATCTTCGTCTTCGGCCCCTGCGAGCCGCTCATCCCGCTGGTCATGTACCCGGCGGCCAAGCACAGCATGGCCGGCGTGGCGCTGGTCGCCTCCGCCTTCGCCGTCGCCACCATCGCCACCATGCTGACGATCATCGCCCTCTCCACCTGGGGGCTGAAGTTCGTCCGCCTGGGGCGCCTCGAGCGCTACGCCCACGCCCTGGCCGGCGGCACGATCTTCCTGTCGGGGCTGGCGGTCCAGTTCCTGGGACTATAAAGTAAAAAGGTAAAAGGAATAAGGTAAAAGTAAGAAAATAGCATTCACGTGAATGCAGTTCACTTTTTCCTTTTACCTTTTTCCTTTTACCTTTGGAGATAGGCAATGATGAATATCACGGCTGCCGAAATCATCGAGGACCTGGAGCGGGTGCGCGCGAAGTCCCCGCTGGTCCACAACATCACCAACTACGTGGCCATGAACTCCACGGCCAACGCGCTGCTGGCCGTCGGCGCTTCGCCGGTCATGGCCCACGCCGGCGAGGAGGTCGAGGACATGGTCGCCATCGCCTCGGCGCTGGTGGTCAACATCGGCACCCTGAGCGAGCCCTGGGTGGCTGCCATGGCCAAGGCACTGGCGCGGGCCGGGCAAAGGGGCATCCCCATCGTCCTCGACCCGGTGGGCGTCGGCGCCACCCCCTACCGCACGCGCGCCTTCCGCGCCCTGCTGGAGAAGGCCCGGCCGGCCGTCATCCGCGGCAACGCCTCGGAGATCATCGCCGTCGTCGGCGAGCGCGCAGCCACCAAGGGGGTCGACAGCGGGGACCCCGCCGAGGGCGCACTGGCCGCCGCGCAGCGGTTGTCGCGCGAGCACGGCTGCGCGGTCTGTGTCAGCGGCGAAACCGACTACATTCTTGAGGCCGGCGACATGGCCGTGATCAAGAACGGCCACCCCCTGATGCCCAGGGTCACCGGTTTGGGTTGCACCGCCTCGGCCCTCTGCGGCGCCTTCGCCGCCGTGCAGGCCGACCGCCTGCGCGCGACCGTGTCGGCGATGGCCGTGATGGGCATCGCCGGCGAGATCGCCGCCGGAAAGTCGGCCGGCCCGGGCAGCATGCAGGTGAACTTCCTAGACGCCCTGTATTCCCTCGACGGCGTCGAGATCGGTCGCCGCCTGAAACTGACGGCCGCTCCTTCCGTCTGAGAGCGGGCCCGCCCTACTCCGCGTACAGGCGGTTGACTGTTGCCGCCCGTGCCGCGGCGTCCTCCTGAGTACATTGGGGTCGGTACTTTAATTCTTGTATTTGTCGCATATAAACCCGAGTTTACAAGTTTTCAAGTACCGACCCCTGCCGGGTTCAATCCCATTCGTTTGCGGTGTATGGCCGCCCCTACTTTTTGTAAATAGTATTCACCGCCGCGACTCGGGCGGCCGCGTCCTCCTGGAACTCGCGCACCATGGCGAGGTATTTCGCCCCGGATTCCTTCACGGCGGCCGCATTCTGCAGGTTGATCCCGCCGATGGCCGCGACCGGCACGGCGACCGCCCGGCAGATGCGCCGCAGCCCCTCCAGCCCCACCACCGGGTACTCCTCCTTGGTGGGGGTCGCGATCACCGCGCCGACGCCGAGGTAATCGGCGCCGCGGCGCTCGGCCTCCAGCGCCTGCTCCAGCGACGTGCAGGAGACGCCGATGATCTTTCCC
Organism: Acidobacteriota bacterium; assembly: GCA_022711715.1. Lineage (GTDB taxonomy): Bacteria > Acidobacteriota > Aminicenantia > UBA2199 > UBA2199 > UBA2199. The sequence goes on along the minus strand of JAKLEC010000009.1, from coordinate 37,262 downwards.
GGCCCCAGCAGTTCCCGCGCCTCCTCGACCGGGACGTCGTCCTGGCCGACATGGACGCCGTCGGCGCCGCTGAGGGCGGCGATGTCCAGCTGGTCGTTGACCAGGAAGACGGTCCCGCTCTCCCGGCAGACCGCGGCGATGGCCCGCGCCGTCGCCAGCCGTTGCGCCGCCGGCGCGTCCTTCTCGCGGTACTGGACGATGCGGGCGCCGCCGCGGCACGCCTCGCGGGCGACGGCCAGGTGGTCGAGACTGGTCACGACATAGGCGCCGCCCGGCAGGCCGCGGAAGCGCCGCCGCGGCCGCAGGGGCGCCGCCGCCCGCTCGATGATGCGGGCGTGGCTCCGGAAGGCCAGCTCCGGCAGCCGCTCCAGCGGGAAGTAGCCGGCCTCGGTGGCGTCGTCGCCGGCGCAAAGCGCGCCGCCGACGGCGTTCACGCAGTAGCCGGCGACCAGCACCTCGCCGGCGAAGGGATTCTGCCCCATCTCCAGCCCCACCAGGCCCCGGATGCGGCCCTGCAGCCCCGTCTCCTCGGCCAGCTCGCGCAGCATGCACTGCTCGGGCGTCTCGCCCGTCTCCTGGAAGCCGCCGGGAAGGCACCACTTGCCCCGCCCCGGCTCCTGGCCGCGCCGCACCAGCAACAGGTCCAGGCGGTGGTCCAGCACGACGGCGGCCGTGGCCGGCACCGGGTTGTCGTAGTGCATGACGCGGCAGGCCGGGCACCAGTCGCGCTCGCGTCCCTCGTGCATTCGCTTTTCCAGCTTGCCCCCGCAGCGCGGGCAGTATGTTCTCTGCATGGATGGTTCCTTGCCGGCGGCGCCGCCGCCACGGCCCAGTGTATGCCAAACGGCAGCCGCTGGCAACCCGGGCATCGATAGGGCCCCTCCCCGCTTTCTGCTATAATGGCCCTCCATGGCGCACAAGACCATCAGCGAGATCGCCAGGCTCTGCGCCGACTGCGGCACCTGCCAGTCGGCCTGCCCGGTCTACCAGGCCGAGCTGACCGAGCCCAACTCGCCGCGCGGCAAGGTCAACCTGGCCAAGGCGCTCGCCGATGGGCGGCTCCGACCCAATGCGCGAAATCGCTCGCTGCTCAGCCAGTGCCTGGTCTGCAGCGGCTGCGAGCACGCCTGCCCGCAGGGGGTCGAGTTCACGAGGATGATGATCGAGCAGCGCAACCGCACCGCCATGGGGAAGCGCATCCCCTGGCTCAAAAAGATCGTTCTCTTCTTTTACCAGGGGTTCGTCCTGCGCCGGGTCCTCTGGCTGCCGCGCCTCCTGGCGCGCACGCCGCTGAAGCGGAAGCTGTCCCTCCCCGATTTCCAGAAGGCGAATTGGAAGAAAATCACCGGCGGCGACCCGGGCAGGGAATACAACATCCTGCTCTTCCCCGGCTGCACGTTCACCTACTTCTATCCGCGCAAGACCGTGGAAATCAAGGCGCTGCTTGAACGACAGGGATTCAGCGTCCTCCTCCCGGAGGGGCTGCGGTGCTGCGGCTTCCCCTATCTCTCGCAGGGCTGGGGCGACAAGTTCGCCGAGCTGAAAAGCAGGAACCAGGCGGTCTTCCGGCGCTACCGCTTCCAGCGCATCGTGGTCCCCTGCTCGACCGGCGTGCTGGCGTTCCGCGACTACTACGATCTCCCCGGCGTCGAGGTCCTCGAGCTGGGGGAATTCCTTTTCCGCCACCGCCCCGGCGCCGCGATCGACCCGGAGTTCGCCGCGCGCTTTCCGGGCCGCTTCACCTACCACGATCCCTGCCACAACCTCAAGTCGCTGAAGCTCAAGAGGGAGGCGCGCCATTTCCTGGAGCGTTTCGGCGCCCGCTTCGTCGACGACGACTCGGCCCTCTGCTGCGGCTTCGGCGGCATCTTCAAGGTCGGCTTCCCCTCGACGTCACGGAAGATCCTGGAGCGCAAGGCCGCCAAGCTGGATGAATTGCAGGTCGGCGCCGTCGTCACCTCCTGCCCCGGCTGCTACCTGCAATTAAAGGAAAACCTCGGCTTGCCCGTCTATTTCTTCAGCGACATCTTCAAGAAATGAACGATGCGCTCGGCGTACGGCACACGACAACAGCCCAATGAATCTCAGGGAGGATAAAGGGAAGAGGGAGAGAAGCTAGAGGGAAGAGAGAGTGGGATAGGCGATGTCATACCCTCTTTCCCACTTTGTCTTCCCTCTGCCTTCCCTCCTTTATCCCTCTCTCTTCCCTGAAGATCTGAATCATCGCTGCAGCTGCCGTCAACCGGGTGCTCTTGATTGCTGTTCCTTGTCACGCGTCACGCGTTACGCGTCATGATGTCTCGCGTTCGTTCGGGTTGACAGACCCGCCCTCATCCCCTAAAATCCGCTCATGGACGACCACAACATCCCCGACGTGCAGCTGAAGGAACTGATCGACGCCATAAACCGCGACGGCGTGGAAAAGGCCCGCCGCGAGGAGGAGGAGATCCTGCGCCAGGCCCGCGAGGAGGGCGAGCGCATCCGCTCCGAGGCCCGCGCGGAAGCCGATGCCCTGCTGGCTCGGGCCCGCCAGGAGCAGGAGCGGCTGGAGCGTTCCGGCCGCGAGTCGCTGCAGCAGGCCGCCCGCGACCTGCTGCTGAAGGTCCGCCAGCAGCTCGAGGCGCTGTTCGCCGCCGTGCTGAAGGAAAAGGCGCGCGCCGCCCTGCACGACCAGGAGATCGCCGCCGCCATCGCCGCCATGATCTCCGGCTGGAGCCCCGAGCGCCGCGGGGAAGTCGAGATCGTGCTGCCGCCGGAGCGCTTCGCGACCATGGCCAAGGCGCTGCGCCAGGCGCTGGCGGCGCGCCTCGTTGCCGGCGTCGAGGTCAAGGCCGCCCCCGATGTGGCCGACGGCTTCCGCGTGGCGGAGAAGGACGGCCAGGCCTACTACGACTTCTCGGCCGCCAGCGTCGCCGAGAACCTGGCCGTGTTCCTCAACCCGGTCATGGCCGGCATCGTCGCCGACGCGCTGAAACAGGGATCATAACTTGGCCCAGTATTATTACCTGGCGGCATCGCTGCCCATGCTCGCCTTCGACGGCCCGCCGCCGCTCTCCAGTCCGGCCTTCCTGCGCCTGTGCCAGGAACAGGCGCCCGAGGTCCATGCCCTGCTCGAGCGCGTCTCCTTCGCCTCCCTGGCGGCCCGCGCCGGCGACCCCTCACCCTGGCGCGGCTATGCCGCCTGGGAGACGGCCCTGCGCGACGAGCTGGCCGTGCAGCGCGCCCAGCGCCTGGGGATCGATCCCGGGCCCTGGCTGCGGCCGGCGCCCTTCGTCGCCGACCTGGCCGCCGTGGTCAAGGAGGCGCTGGCGGCCGGCACGCCGCTGGCCGTGGAGACGGCGCTGGACCGCCGGCGCTGGGCGCGCCTCGACGAGCTGGAGGCCGGCGGCGGCTTCGGCGTGGGCCGGCTGGTCGCCTACCGCCTGAAGCTGCTCCTGCTGGAGCGCCGCGAGGCGTTCCGCGCCGCCGCCGCGGGCGGCGCCTTCGAGCGCGAGTACGCCCGCATCCGCCCGGCCGCGCCGGGAACGCCAACGGAGTGAAGCCATGACGAATGGGAAGGTCGTGGGAGTCAACGGCAACATGGTGACCGTCGAGGCCGCCGGCGACGTCTCGCTGAACGAGGTGGCCTACGTGCTGCTGGCCGGCAAGCGGCTGAAGTCGGAGGTCATCCGCATCCGCGGCAGCCGGGCCGAGATGCAGGTCTTCGAGATGTCGCGCGGCATCGGCGTCGGCGACGAGGTCGAGTTCAGCGGCGAGCCGCTCTCGGCACGCCTGGGGCCCGGCCTGCTCGGCCAGGTCTACGACGGGCTGCAGAACCCGCTGCCCGAGCTGGCCGCCCACAGCGGCTTCTTCCTCGAGCGCGGCGTCTATCTCAGCCCGCTGGACGAGGCGAAACGGTGGCCCTTCACGCCGACGGCCGCCGTTGGCGACGCGGTCGGCGCCGGCGACGAGCTGGGCAGCGTGCCGGAGGGCATCTTCCGCCACCGCGTCATGGTGCCCTTCCACCTGGCCGGCGCCTGGAAGGTGGCGCGCGTCGCCGCCGCCGGCGACTACACCGTCAACGACGAGATCGCCGAGCTCGAGGACGAGTCGGGACGCCGGCTGCCGGTGAACATGAGCTTCCACTGGCCGGTCAAGCGGCCGGTCACCTGCTACCGCGAGCGGCTGCGGCCGCAGGAGCCGCTGGTCACCAAGATCCGCCTCATCGACACCTTCATCCCCGTGGCCCGCGGCGGCACCTACTGCATCCCCGGGCCGTTCGGCGCCGGCAAGACCGTGCTGCAGCAGGCCACCAGCCGCAACGCCGACATCGACATCGTCATCATCGCCGCCTGCGGCGAGCGCGCCGGCGAGGTCGTCGAGACGCTGCGCGAGTTCCCGCGCCTGCCCGACCCGCGCACCGGCCGCACGCTGATGGAGCGCACCATCATCATCTGCAATACCAGCTCCATGCCCGTCGCCGCCCGCGAGGCGTCGGTCTACACCGCCATCACCCTGGCCGAGTACTACCGGCAGATGGGGCTGCACGTGCTGCTGCTGGCCGACTCGACCTCGCGCTGGGCCCAGGCGCTGCGCGAGATGTCGGGGCGGCTGGAGGAGATCCCCGGCGAGGAGGCCTTCCCCGCCTACCTGGAGTCGGTCATCGCCGCCTTCTACGAGCGCGCCGGCCTGGTGCGCCTGCGCGGCGGCGGCACGGGCTCGGTCACCATCGGCGGCACGGTCAGCCCGGCCGGCGGCAACTTCGACGAGCCGGTGACGCAGTCGACGCTCAAGGTGGTCGGCGCCTTCCACGGCCTCTCGCGCGAGCGCTCCGACGCCCGCAAGTACCCGGCTATCCACCCGCTGGAGAGCTGGAGCAAGTACCGCGGCGCCATCGACCCGGCGGCCGTGGCCTACGCCCGCGCCATCCTGTTCCAGGGCCACGAGGTGGGCCAGATGATGAAGGTCGTCGGCGAGGAGGGCACCTCGCTGGAGGACTACGTGACCTTTCTCAAGTCCGAGTTCATCGACTCGGTCTACCTGCAGCAGGACACCCTCGACCCGGTCGACGGCGCCATGCCCCCCGAGCGCCAGCGCCACCTGTTCGTCCTGATGTTCGCGGTGCTGGCGGCGCGCCTCGAGCTGGGCGGCAAGGAGGCGGCCCGCGCCTTCTTCAACCAGCTGCGCCAGAAGTTCCTGGACATCAACGTCGCCGCCTGGCAGGGCGACGAGTTCCGCCGCCTGGAGGCCGACATCGCCGCCTTCACGGCGGCGCAGCGCGCCGGCGCCGACGAGAAAGGGCAGCGCCTGCTGGAGGCGCTGCGGGCGGGCGCGCCGGGGAGGGGCGAATGAAGAAGGTCTACAGCCGCATCGAGGCCATCGCCGGCAACGTCATCACCGTCCGCGCCGAGAACGTGCGCTACGGCGAGCTGGCCGTCGTCCGTTCCGCCCAGCGCACGTCGCTGGCCGAGGTCATCCGCCTGGCCGAGGAGCGGGTGTCGCTGCAGGTGTTCGCCGGCTGCCGCGGCGTCTCCACCGGCGACCAGGTGCGCTTCCTCGGCCACCCCATGCAGGTCTCCTTCTCCGACGACCTGCTGGGGCGCATCTTCGACGGCAGCGGCCGGCCGCGCGACAAGGGGCCGGAGCTGGGCGAGCACATGATCGACATCGGCGGCCCGGCCGTCAACCCGGCGCAGCGCATCATCCCGCGCAACATGATCCGCACCAACATCCCCATGATCGACCTGTTCAACTCGCTGGTCGAGTCGCAGAAGCTCCCCGTATTCTCGGTCTCGGGCGAGCCCTACAACCCGCTGCTGGCGCGCATCGCCCTGCAGGCCGAGGTCGATCTCATCATCCTGGGCGGCATGGGGCTGAAGTACGACGACTACCTCTTCTTCCGCGACGCCCTGGAGCAGGGCGGCGCCCTGAACCGGACGGTCTTCTTCGTGCACACCGCCTCCGACCCCACCGTGGAGTGCCTGCTGGTGCCCGACATCGCGCTGGCCGTGGCCGAGGGCTTCGCCCTGCGCGGCAAGAAGGTGCTGGTGCTGCTCAGCGACATGACCAACTTCGCCGACGCCCTGAAGGAGATCGCCATCACCATGGAGCAGGTGCCCTCCAACCGCGGCTACCCCGGCGACCTCTACAGCCAGCTGGCGGCGCGCTACGAGAAGGCGGTCGACTTCCAGGGGGCGGGATCGATCACCATCCTGGGCGTCACCACCATGCCGGGCGACGACGTCACCCACCCCGTCCCCGACAACACCGGCTACATCACCGAGGGGCAGTTCTACATGCGCAACGGCCGCATCGAGCCCTTCGGCTCGCTGTCGCGGCTCAAGCAGCTGGTCAACAAGAAGACCCGCCCCGACCACCGCGCCCTGATGGACGGCATGATCACCCTGTACGCCGCCTACAAGGAGTCGCTGGAGAAGAAGGCCATGGGCTTCCAGATGAACGAGTGGGACCGCAAGCTGCTGAAGTACGGAGCGCGCTTCGAGCAGGAGATGATGGACCTCTCGGTGAACGTGCCCCTGGAGCGGGCGCTGGACAACGGCTGGCGCCTCCTCGCCGACTGCTTCTCCCCCGAAGAGACGCGGCTGCGCAGCGAGCTGATCCGCCAGTACTGGCCGGCGCGCGAGGAGGGCCAGCCCGCGCCGTCCCGCTCCGGCGGGACGGACTGAGCCCATGGCCGTGAAGCTGACCAAGAGCGAGCTGAAGCGCCAGAAGGACGCCTTGAAGCGCTTCCGCCGCTACCTGCCCACCCTGCAGCTCAAGAAGCAGCAGCTGCAGATGGTGATCCGCCAGGTCGAGGCGCGGCTGGCCGAGCAGGAGCGGCTGCGCCGGCAGCGGCTGGATGGCGCCGCCCCCTGGCTGGGGCTCTTCGCCGAGGAGTTCCCCTTCGCCGACTGGCTCAAGGTCAGCCGCCTGGAGACCGACACGGCCAACATCGCCGGGGTGGAGATCCCGGTGCTGCGCGCGCTGGAGTTCGCCACCGCCGGCCACGACCTGTTCCTCACCCCGCCCTGGGTCGACGAGGCATTGCTGCTGCTCGCCGACCTGGCGCGCCTCGACGTCGAGGTCGGCCTGCTGCGCCGCCAGGTCGAGCGGCTGGACGCCGAGCTGCGCGTGACCAGCCAGCGGGTGAACCTCTTCGAGAAGGTCAAGATCCCCGAGGCGATCGAGGGCATCCGCCGCATCCACATCTACCTGGGCGACCAGCAGACGGCGGCGGTGGTGCGCGGCAAGATCGCCAAGAGCAACCTCCTGCGCCGCATGGGGGAGACATGATCGTCCCGATGCGCAAGGCCACCGTGGTCATCCGCCGCGCCGAGCGGGCGGAGGCCCTGCGCCGTTTGCGCCGCCTGGGCGTGCTGCACCTGGCCGCCGTGCCCGCCCAGGTCCCCTCGGCCCAGGAGTGGCGCGAGAAGCGCGACCTGCTGGAAAAGGCGCTGGCAACGGTGGCCCCGCCGGGTCGCCGCCCACTGCCGCCCGAAGCGGCGGGCGGCGACGTCGCCGCCGCCCTGGAGACGGCCCGCGTCATCCTCGAGCGCCGGGAGGCCGCCCGCATCCTGGAGGAGGAAGCCGCCGAGCTCGCGCGCGAGCAGGAGCGCCTGCGCGAGTGGCAGGGAGTGTCGCTCGCCGACCTGCGGCCGCTGCAGGCGCGGGGCTTCGCGGTCCGCTTCTACGAGGTGCCAGCCCGGAAGCTCCGCGCGCTCGCAGCCGCCGCCGCGTTCGTGGTGCGCCGGCGCCGCGGGCAGTGCTGGGTGGCCATCGTGGCCAGGCCCGGCTCCTTCCCGGAAGTGGAATTCAAGGCGCTGACTCCACCCCATCGCGACGCCGTTGAGCTGGAGGCGCTGCGCGGGGAGAACCGCGCCGACCGGGACAAGTTCCGCGCCGAGCTGCGGGGCCTGGCCGCCGAGGCCGGCCGCCTGTCCAGCGCCGCCCGGGCGGCGGACCGCGAGATCGAACTGGCCGAGGCGGCGGCGGCTCTGGGTCATGCCGCCGAGCTCTCCTTCCTGACCGGTTTCCTGCCCGGCGAGCAGGTCGCGGCACTGCGCGAGGCGTGCCGCCACAACGGCTGGGCGCTGCTGCTGCAGGACCCCGCCGCCGGCGACGAGGTGCCGACGATCGTGCGCAACCGCCGCTGGATCGACGTCATCCAGCCCGTCTTCCAGCTGCTGGGCACCGTGCCCGGCTACCGCGAGTTCGACATCAGCCTCGTCTTCCTGCTCTTCTTCGTCTTCTTCTTCGCCGCCATCGTCGGCGACGGCGGCTACGGCCTGGTCTTTCTCGCCGCTTCCCTGTTCTTTTCCCGGCGCGCCCGCCGGCGCGGCCAGGAGCCGCCGGCCATCCTGCCGCTGCTGGCCCTGCTGAGCTCCTTCACCGTCCTCTGGGGGGCGCTGACCGGGACCTGGTTCGGCTCGGCGCGGCTGGCCGCCCTGCCCTGGCTCTCGTGGATGATCGTGCCGGCGCTCTCCTCGCTCAACCCCCTGAGCGGCCAGACGTTCAAGATCGCCTTCTTCACCGTCGGCGCCGTTCACATCGGCATCGCCCACGTTTGGGGATTCCTGCGCCAGGCCCGCGAGAAGCCCTTCATCCGCTCGCTGGCCCAGCTGGGCTCGCTGTCGCTGGTCCTAGGCCTCTACTTCCTGGTGCTGAACCTGGTGGTCAGCAGCGAGCGCTTTCCCGTCCCTTCCTTCGCCAGGTGGATGATCGGCGCCGGCTTCGCCGCCGTCATCGTCTTCGCCCGCCAGGAGGGGCGTTTCCTGCGCGGGTTGGCCGCAGGCCTGGCCAACCTGCTGACCACCACCCTGAGCAGCATCAGCGCCTTCGCCGACATCATCTCCTACATCCGCCTCTTCGCCGTGGGCCTGGCCGGCGTGGAGATCGCCCGCAGCTTCAACGGCATCGCCGCCGGACTCGGCTCCAGCCTGCCCGGCCTGCTGGCCGGCGGCGCCGTGCTGCTCTTCGGGCACGCGCTGAACATGGCCATGGGCGCCCTGTCGGTCGTCGTCCACGGCGTGCGCCTGAACATGCTGGAATTCTCCGGCCACCTGGGCATGGAGTGGTCGGGAAGGCCATACAAGCCCTTCAAGGAGTGAAAGATGAACCTCAGCCAGATCGGAATCGGCGCCGTGTGCGCCCTGTCGGCGGTGGGCTCGGGCATCGGCGCCGGCGTGGCCGGCATGGCGGCCATCGGCGCCTGGAAGAAGTGCTTCGCCCAGAACAAGCCCGCCCCGTTCATGATGATCGCCTTCGTCGGCGCGCCGCTGACGCAGACCGTCTACGGCTTCATCCTGATGAACGCCCTGAAGGCCGCGCGCGCGCGGCTCGACCCCGGCTTCCTGCTGGGCGTCGGCGTCTTCGCCGGCCTGGCCATGGGCGTGTCGGCCCTGTACCAGGGCATGGCGGGCGCCTCGGCCGCCGACGCCTTCGCCGACACCGGCAAGGGCTTCGGCAACTACATCATGGTCATCGGCCTGATCGAGACCGTGGCGCTGTTCATCATGGTGTTCATGCTGGGCATCATCGGCTAGAGATCAGAACTGCCTGGATCGAACAATCGTGACGCGTAACGCGTAACGCGTGACGAGTAACCGCAACGGACTGATTTCTCCGGCTGTGCGCACGGCTGGTTGCCCAGATCGAACAAGTGAGTCCCGGCGTGCAACGAGCCCGTTGGTTTCTTCCGCGATTCACCCAGCAGCAAGCGCGAGCACAGATGCTGCGCTCATCTCGATGTCGTATTAATCTTCACGCGTTACGCGTCACGATAGCCCGCTCTACTTTATTCCCAGCCTCCTGGCCTCCTCCGACAGCTGCTTTTTCAGCAGCTCGAAATTGGCGTACTGGGTGATGATGTTGAAGTCGGCGATCAGCTGGAACAACTCCCGGTCATCCTGATAGGCCATCTGCCCGGCCTGGTACTCCTTAAACAGGTCGGCGGACACGGCGGCGATGCGCTGGCTCAGCGTCATGTCAGCCTTCGCCCTCTCGGCGGGAGAGAGCGCCTCACGCTCCCTGCCCAGGCCGACCATCAGCTCGATCGTCCACTGCTTCAGGTCGGACAGCATGGCCTTGGCGTCGGCGGCCGGCGGCTTGTCGTTCAGCATGGCCACCACCTGCTTGAGTGTCTCGACATAGGACGAACCGATCTTGTTGCCAAGGCTGGCGGCCGGGTCGGCCGAGGCGGTCGGGAGGGCGGGAGCCGCCGCGGCAGCTGGAGCCGTGCCCTTCGGCGCCGCCTCCTTGTTCCCGCAGGCATTGCCGCTTGCGACCAGGACGGTTATCAGAACGATCCATGGCAGTGTCTTGCGCATTGTCCCTCCTCTTTGCGAACGGTTATACAACGGCGGAGAGATCATTTCAATGCGGTTTGTAAAGGAGATCGATCTCCTGGCGCTCGTGATCGCGATCGAGTCCGCAGCGTCAGCAGGATGGAGCCAATGATCGCGGTCACATGTCGCACATCATGACCGGTCCTTCTAGTGCAACTTCGCGTCACGCGTTACGCGTCACGCGTCACGTAGTTCCTCCCTGTAATTGACATTGTGCCTGCCTTTGATTACCATTTCCAGGTCAAAGGAGACCCCATGATCGTCGAACTCGAGAAAGCCACCATCAAGTGCCTGCTGGAAAGGACGTTCGAGAAATACGGCAGCCTGCCGTCGATCGCCTTCGCCGGCGAGCCGCCCTGCGTCTACCTGCAGCTGAAGCAGCAGGTGCAGGAGACGGCCGGCGCCCTGGCCGCGCGCGGCATCCAGAAGGGCGACCGGGTGGCGATCATGGGCGAGAACTGCCCCAACTGGGTCGTCGCCTACCTGGCCATCACCTCCATGGGCGCCGTCGCCGTGCCCATCCTCACCGGCTTCCCCGACACCGACACCCGCCACATCCTGCGCAGCGCCGAGGTCAAGGGCATCTTCATCGAGCCCAAGCAGCGCCAGAAGCTCGAGGGCCTGGACGACGCGGCGCTGGGCTTCGTCTGCGACCTCGAGGACTTCACCTACGAGGACCGCCTGAAGCACCGCCCGGGGCTGATCGAGAAGACGCTGGCCCTGTTCAAGCGCGGCCGCCAGCGCGGCATCCCCGAGGAGACGCAGCTGCGCTTCCCCGAGGTGGAGCCCGAGGACCTGGCGGTGATCATCTACACCTCCGGAACCACCGGCCACTCCAAGGGGGTCATGCTCAGCCACCGCAACATCGTCGTCGACGTGGTCAGCTCCATCGAGCGCTTCCCCATCGTCTCCGATGACCGCTTCCTCTCCACCATCCCGCTGGCGCACACCTTCGAGGCCACCGGCGGCTGCCTCTGCCCCATCGCCATCGGCGCCAGCATCCACTACATGCGCGGCCTGCCCACGCCGCAGAAGCTGCTGGCGGCCATGGAGGCGGTGCGGCCGACAGCGGTGCTGACCGTGCCGCTGGTCATCGACAAGATCTTCCGCAAGAAGATCCTGCCGCAGATCCAGGGCAAGCTGGTCGTCAACAGGCTCTACCGCCTGCCCTTCTTCCGCCGCAAGCTGCACAAGGTCGCCGGCCGCAAGCTGATCAAGTCCTTCGGCGACAAGCTGCGCTTCTTCATGTTCGGCGGCGCCTCGCTGAACGAGGACGTCGAGGTCTTCCTGCGCGACGCCGGCATCAGCTACTCCACCGGCTACGGCATGACCGAGACGGCGCCGATCATGACCATCAACCCCTTCGGCAAGGTCAAGGTGGGCTCCTGCGGCAAGCCCATCCCGGGCATCGAGATGCGCATCCACGAGCCCGACGCCCAGACCGGCGTGGGCGAGATCACGGTGCGCGGCCCCATCGTCATGTCGGGCTACTACAAGAACCCCGACGCCAGCCGCGAGATCTTCCTGAACGGCGGCTGGCTGCGCACCGGCGACCTGGGCTATTTCGACGCCGAGGGTTACCTCTTCATCAAGGGGCGCTCCAAGAACGTCATCATCGGCCCCTCGGGCGAGAACATCTACCCCGAGGCGGTCGAGCAGCTGGTGCTGCAGGAGCCCTACTTCCAGGAGGCCGTGGTCTACGCCGAGGCGCACAAGCTGCTGGTCAAGGCCTACCTGGACTACGACGTGCTGGACCGCGAGTTCGCGCGCAGCCAGCTCAACGACGCCGAGGCGCGCCAGCTGACCGAGAACATCCTGGAGCAGGCGCGGCAGCGCATCAACGCCCAGCTGCCTGCCTTCTCGCAGATCAGCCGCATCCTGGAGCACCCCGAGCCGTTCGAGAAGACGCCGACCAACAAGGTCAAGCGCTATCTCTACATCACGCCGGGGAAATAGGGAGCGCAACGGTGTCGCTGGCCAAGACCTTTTACCTGCTGAAGGACGCCGAAACACGGACCGGAGAGCTGTACGCCCTCATCGCCCTGAACGTCTCCATCACCCAGCCCGCGCTGGCCGAGCTGTTCAGCGACCTCGCCGCCGAGGAGGAGCAGCACGCGCGCCAGGTGGACTTGATGCGCGGCTACTTCCAGGAGAGCCCCGATTCCTTCCTGGAGAATCCCGAGGCCGAGCGGGTGATCGCCGGCTTCGTGGAGAACCTGGAGACGCTCCGCGGCTACGTCAACCGCAGCCAGGCCGCGCTGAAGCCCGCCGACCTGGTCGGCCTGGCCCTCGACGTCGAGCGCCATTTGGCCGAGCGGCACGGCGCCTTCATCTTCAACGTCAGCGACCCCCAGCTCAAGCGGCTGTTCGAGAGCCTGAACCTCGGCAACGCCGCCCACATCCGCAAGCTGGAGTCCTTCCCCCTCTCCTGAGCCGCCGCCGGGTCAGGCTCCGGCCGGCCGCAGCCATCCCCGCAGGATCCGGAACAGGAACACCGCCCCCCAGGCGGCGAACAGGAGGTAGAAGCCGAGCGCAGGGAGGAAGAAGCGGTCGATGGGCTTGATGAACACCGCCGCCGACAGGGCGAAATAGGCGACATGGGAGAGGAGCAGCAGGCCGGTCAGGCGGTCGCGCCCGCTTTGGGCGAGAAAGGAGACGGCCCCCAGCAGGAAGAAAGCGAAGACGACGGCCCAGCGCGGCTTCAGCCGCGCCAGCTGGAAATGAACCAGGCGCCTGACGAACGGCGAGCGGCTGACGGGGCGGTTGGGAAAGACGTCGGTATGGAAGTCCTTCAGCACCAGGCAGCAGGGAACGGGCGGCGATTGCGCATCATCGAACTGGACGGAACTTCCCGGCGCGGCCATGATCAGGAAGAAGTCGCGGATGGCGGCGCGAATATAGGGCCAGGGTTGGCTCAGGATCAGCCGGATGTTCCGGTCCCTTTTCACCTCGTCCTGCCGGGCCCGGGAGCTGAGCCGTTCCGGCCATCGCCCGCGCCTGCGCGGAGACGCCTTGGCTCCCGCAGCCCGGGCGGATTTTCCCTCAGGCCGGGCCGAAGGCTTTGCCGCCGCCGTGTCCGCCTTCTCAGCGGCCGTACTTTCCTGGAGACGGGTGGCCTTCTCGGGCGTGGATGGCGACGTTGCCTTTTTCCGGGGGGCAACCGCGGGTTTCGTCGCTTTCAAGCCGATGTAGGCGATGCGCAGCTTCAGGTTCGTCCCCTCGCCCTTGCTGATGCCGAAATAGCCGGCGCTACGAAGGTTGAATGCCATCCAGGGAAGGACCACGACCGCATAGCCCAGCAGCAGGGCGATGCCGCGGGCCAGCGCCGGCCGCGGGCGGCGCAGCCGCAGCACGAGCCAGAGCAGCAGCGTCAGGACGAGATACTTGGCCACCGGCCGCGTCAGCGTCAGCAGGCCGCACAGCAGCCCCAGCTCCGCCGCCCGCCAGGCGCCGGGTGATGCCGGCGCGCGCGTGACGCGCATGAACAGCCAGGCCAGGATGAAGACGAACAGGGTTTCGGTATGGGGTACATGTTCGTAATAGAGAACGACGGGGTGCAGGGTGAAGAGCAGAACGCCGACAAGAGCCGGGGCCGCGCCAAACAGGCGCCGGCCGCCCAGCCAGAGGAACAGAGTGGAGCCGATGCCCAGCAGGTGCTGGGCCAGGATGATCAGCCAGCCGGTGAGCGGCGCCTGGGGAAGCAGCCGCAGGAAAAGCGACAAGAACATGGGGTACACCGGGGTGTTGTACATACGGTGCTGGGTGAAGTCGCCGTGGAAGGCGATGTTCTCGGCCGAGGCCAGGAAGGAGAGTGAATCGGGCCAGAGGATACCCCCGTTGTACAGCAGCAGAGGCAGCCGCGCCAGCACGGCGACGGCCAGGATCCAGAACAGCGGGTTCTTCCAGAACGGGCGCCGGACCCGAGATTCCAGTTTTTCCTTCATCGTCCCCCCGGCCGTAGCGCCGGTCTCCTAGAACAGGGTGTAGATGAACGGCGCCACGGCCGTCCCCTGCGTGACCAGCAGCAGGATGGCCACCAGCAGCAGGATGACGATGATCGGCAGCAGCCAATAGCGCTTCTTGTGCCGGATGAATTGCCACATCTCGCCGAGGATCGACAGCTTGCCCATGGCGTCTCCTTGCCTCAGAATTGCCTGTTCATGTCGCCGGCCGCCTCCCCCTCCTCGTAGTAGCTGGCCGCTGCGGCGCGGGGGCGGAAACGGGCGTGCAGGAAGCGCTTCCCCAGCAGGCGCATGACCAGGGAGAGCGGGGTCAGGACCAGGTAGAACACGATGACCGTCAGCAGGGAAAAGATCAGGCTGCCCAGGCGGCTGCTGGCAACGAGGATGACCCGGAAGGCCGGGAAGAACCACCTCGGCAGCAGGGCGAACAGCAGGCAGGCGGCGCTCAGCACCGCCGCCGGCAGGCGCACCGGGCGCAGCCCGGGGCCCGAGCGCAGCAGCGCCGCCATCACGACGACGTAGAGGATCGCCAGGAAGAGCCTGACCTGACCGGGTTTGTAGGGTATGGTTTTCATCAGTCCAGCGGGAACTCCTTCATCCACTCCTCGTCGACGGCGATGAACTCCTGCTCCCGCTTCTCGATCAGGAAGTCCTCCAGCACCAGGCAGTCCATGTTGGTGCGCATGAAGCAGCGGTAGGCGTCCTGCGGGCTGTTGACGATCGGCTCGCCGCGCACGTTGAACGAGGTGTTGATGATGATCGGGCAGCCGGTGCGGCGGTGGAACTCCTCGATCACCGCGTAGTAATAGGGATTGACCTCGCGGCGGACGGTGTGCAGCCGCGCCGAGTTGTCGACGTGGGTGATGGCCGGCACTCCCGAGCGCAGGTTGTGGAGCTGGTCGAGCCCCTGCCGCGCCTGCTCCTCCGGAGTCAGCCTCCGGCGGTGCTTCTCCTGCAGGTTGTAGACCAGGAGCATGTAGGGCGAGGGGTGGTCGAAGTCGAAGTACTCCCCCACCTGCTCCTCGAGCATCGAGGGGGCGAAGGGGCGGAAGGACTCGCGGAACTTGATCTTCAGGTTCATCTTCGACTGCATCTCCGCTGAGCGGGCGTCGCCGAGGATGCTGCGGCCGCCGAGGGCGCGCGGGCCGAACTCCATGCGCCCCTGGAAGAAGCCGACCACCTTCTGGCCGTCGATCAGCTCGGCTACCCTGCGCGCCATCTCCGGCCGCGGCAGCTCCGTGTAGGGGATGTTCTTCTCCTGCAGGAAGGCCAGGATCGCCGCGCGCGGATAGGATGGCCCCAGGAAGGAGCCCTGCTGGGCGTCGCGGCGGCCGTCGGCCCGGCGCGGGTTCTTCAGGTGGCGGTGCCAGACGTCGAGCGCCGCGCCCAGCGCCCCGCCGGCGTCGCCGGCGGCGGGCTGGATCCAGATGTCCCTGAAGATCTGTTTTTTCAGGATCCTGCCGTTGGCCACGCAGTTGAGGGCCACGCCGCCGGCCAGGCACAGGTTGGCGGATCCGGTCAGCTCCCTGGCGTGGCGGGCGATGCGCTCGATGATCTCCTCGAGCACGGCCTGGATGGAGGCGGCCAGGTCCATGTCGACGGGGCGGATCGGCGTCTCGGGCTTGCGCGGCGCGGCGCCGAACAGCCGGGCGAAGCGGCCGTTGGTCATGGTCAGGCCGACGTGGTAGTTGAAGTAGTCCAGGTTGAGGCGGAACGAGCCGTCCTCCTTCAGGTCGATGAGCTTCTCCAGGATGAGGTCGCGGTAGCGCGGCTCGCCGTACGGCGCCAGGCCCATCAGCTTGTACTCGCCGGAGTTGACCTTGAAGCCGGTGAAGTAGGTGAAGGCGGAGTAGAGCAGCCCCAGCGAGTGGGGGAACACCAGGCGCTTCAGCACCCGGAAGTCGTTGCCCTCGGCGCGGGCGATGGTCAGGGTGTCCCATTCGCCCACGCCGTCGAGGGTGATGACGGCCGCCTCCTGGAAGGGCGAGGGGAAGAAGGCCGAGGCGATGTGGGCGTCGTGGTGGGTGGTGAACAGCACCGGGGCGTCGGGGCGGCCCAGCTTCTCGCGGATGATCTCCTTGATGAAGATGCGGTGCTTGGTCCACAGCGGCACCGCCTTCAGGAAGCTGCGGATGCCGCCCGGCGCGAACTGCATGTAGGTGGAGAACAGGCGGTCCATCTTCAGGAAGGGCTTCTCGTAGAAGACGACGTGGTCAATCTCCTCCGCTTTCAGCCCGGTATAGGCCAGGCAGTCGGCCAGCGCCTCCTGCGGGAACTCGGGGTCGTGCTTCTTGCGCGTGAAACGCTCCTGCTGGGCGGCGTAGGCGATGCGGCCGTCGCGCACCAGGGCCACGGCGCTGTCGTGGTAGAAGGCGGAAATGCCGAGAACGTTCATGGTCGCTCCATGGCGGCGGGGGCGGGCGCGGCGTCCAGCAGGCCCTTGCGGCGGATGATCCCGGCCACGGCGCGGGCGATGATCTCGTGGGCCTCGGCGTTGGGATGGTGGTCGAGCGGGCTCGCCCACCAGGCGCTGTGGCGCTTGTGCTTCAGCAGCGGCCACACCTCGACGAATTCGCAGCCGTTCTTCAAGCAGGCGTGCTGCACCAGCGCCTTGCCTTCCCGGTAGTAGGGCAGGTGATCCTCGGCCTTCGCCGCCAGGTAGGGAAAGAAGAGGACGATGCCATGGCGCTTGCCGATGATGGCGGTCAGCTCGTCCAGGGCGCGCCGGCTCTTCGCGAAATAGGGGTTGTGCGCAGGCAGAAAGGTGCTGTTCAACCAGGCCAGGTGGGCCTTCTTCTCCTTGCCGAAGAGCTGGAAAGCGGCCCAGTCGATGAAGCGGGCCAGGGCGGAAAATTTCTCCAGCGGCGCCAGGAAGCGGTAGCGTTTTTCCTCATGCTGGAAGCTTCGGTCGAAGCGGTGCGTGGCCTCGGGGTTGGTGAAGTCGTTGAGCACGAAGCCGAAGACGACGACGTCGGGGTCGAATTTAAGGCCGCTGGCCTGGAAGCGGTTCAGGTCCTTGACGATGTTGGCGCCGCGCACGCCGAAGTTGAGCACCTCGATCTGCCGCCCCGGGTAGAGGCGCCGCAGCATGTCCCCGGTGCGGGTGGAGAAAATGCGGTCGAACCCGACCATGGCGCCGAAAGTGTAGGAGTCGCCGACGAAGGCGATGCGCGTCGTTCCCGCCGGCTTGGCCAGGGCGTGCTCGACGTCGCGGTAGCCCCGCTGGTTCATCTTGTATTCGGGGACCTTGGGCAGGGTGCCGTAATAGATGCGGACACCGATCTCGGCCGCGGCCAGGCCCACGGCGATGCCCAGCAATACCACGAGCAGTTTGGCCAGGAATGCTTTCATGCTGGATCCCCCCCGGCGACCGCCGGGAGAATAACGGGGGAGATTATAACATAAAAAACGTACGGTGTTAAGCGCGCCGGAACGGCGCTAGCGGGTCAGGCGGCGGACCAGGCCGGCCGCGGCGGGAAAGGCGGCGGCCAGTTCCCCACGGTCGGCAAGCTCGAAGTCGGCGAACTCGAACCCCGGGGCCACCGTGCAGCCGAGCAGCGCGAAATCGCCGTGGCCCACTTCGGCCGCGAACCAGGTGCCGGCCGGGACGACCGCCTGCAGCTCGCGGCCGGGGCCCAGCTCCAGGGTCCAGGGCTTCCGGCCCGCGCGCAGGCAGTGGATGCGCAAGAGCGAGCCGCCGAGGAAGTGCCAGAGCTCGTCGTGGCGCAGGCGGTGGAAGGCGGAGAAGGAGCCGCGCGGCAGGAGATAGTAGATGCAGGTGACGGCGCTGCGCTCCTTGCCGCCGGCGCGGACGCGGAGCGGCGAGCGGTAGATTTCCCGGTAAAAGCCCCCCTCGGGGTGTTCCTTAAGCCCCAGCTTTGCGACCAGCCCGGCCGCGCTGCTGGTCGTTTTTGCCATCGCTCGCTTCACGGTCCCCAGCGGTCAGGAGAGGAGCAGCATCCCGTCCATGGCGTAGACATGCACCTTGCCCCTGAAGCCCAGCAGGCGGGCGGCGGCGCGGACCCGGCGCACGGCCTCCCCGGCCGGCAGCGCCAGGCGGTAATGCATCTGGCCGGTGGCGACCCGCTCATCGCCCGAAAGGACCTTGATGATGCGCGCCTCCCAGAACACGCCGGCGGCGACCGTCGTGCGGATGACGACGCCGCACTCCAGGGCATGGCGGCCGCCGGTCACGCGGAAGCGGTACTCGCCCGTCCATTCCGCCGTGACGCTCTCGGTCTTTTTCTTTTTCAGCAGCATGATGACCTCCTCAGGGGATGCGCCTGACCCCGCCCGTCCCCTTCAGCCGCGCCAGAAGGCGGACCACCGTCTCCTTTTCGATCGGGTGAAGCAGCTTGGGGGCGATCTCGAACAGGGGCACCAGGACGAAGCCGCGCTCGGCCAGGCGCGGATGGGGAATGGCCAGCTCCGGGGCGGCCAGCACCAGGTCGCCGGCGAGCAGGATGTCGATGTCGATCGCCCGGTCGCGGAAGTGGGAGTCGTGCGGGTCGCGCCCCTGCGCCGACTCGTGGGCCTTGCACGCCCGGAGCAGCTCGAGCGGCGGCAGGGCCGTCTCCAGGGCGACGGCCATGTTCAGGAACGGGGGCGAACCGGGCATGCCGACGGCGTCCGTCTCGTAGATCGAGGAGCGCTTGCGCACCCGGCCGATGCCGCCCAGGAACGCCAGCGCCGCTTCGAGATGGGCGCGCCGGTCGCCCAGGTTCGAGCCCAGCCCCAGGTGATAGAGAGTCGAGCCGGCGCGCGGCGCGACGGCGCCGCCGTAACGGTAGCCGCATGGCAAACTGCCGGGATTTTTCCTCGTTCGCGCCATGACGACCATCATAGAAGAAGTTGAGACGAGAGACAAGGGACAGGAGCAGCCATCAAGGGCACTTGGTGGACGGCATACGGTTGACGGTAGACGGCAGCAGCAAAGAAACTGCCTCATTCGCAGTTATGGCTTTCCCGTACGCCGTATACCGTAAACCGTCTACCAAGTACTTTCTGCTTTTTCTACCACTATCACTATCACTATCACTAGAGTACGGTCAGCCCTGTAAAAAGCTCTGCCCCAGCTCGACCAGGCGCTCGATGTCCTCCGGCCTTTCCAGGCGCCGGCCCGCCACCCGCAGCTCGAGTCGGGCGGGCGACGAGCGGACGACCAGGGGCAGCGCAGCGGGCCATGCCGCCAGCATCTCCTCGCTGCGCCCGTCCAGGAAGCCCATGGCCGGCGGCTCCTCGCGGGCAAGCAGCATGAAGCGCGGTTCGAGCCGCCCGCCCGCCGGATACGGGCGCATGCCGGCCGCCTCCGGGCCCAGGAAGCGGGCAAGGAGAGCCGCGGGCATGCGCGCCAGGTCGCGCATGCCCCCGGGGTTCAGGCCGAGGATGAAGGTGCCGCGGCCGGGATTCTCGCCCGAAGAGCTCCAGAGCGTGGCATGGTCCCAGTCGGACGAGCCGGGGCCGGACTCGCGGCCGCTGGAGCGGGAAACGGCCTCGAATGACCAGCCGTCCCCCTCGATGCGGTGGCCGTGCCGCAGGGAACCGCCCAGCGGTTCGTACTTCCAGCCGCGCCGCAGGCACAGCCCCCGCAGCGCCTCGATCTTCCGCCTGCGGACGCGGCCGGCCCAGAGAAAGATGCCGGCCACCGCCACGGCGGTGACCGCCGCCACGGCCAGCCCTGACAGCGCATCGCTCATTCCCGCCAACCTCCCGGCGGCCGGGCCGCCGCGCCGATTGTATCGGCTTTCCCGTCCGTTGGCAAGCCGCATTGACTTCCCCGTTGCCCTGTGTTAGGAACTGGTTTCGACCCGCGTTCCGAGGAGGGCCCCATGGCGTCGCGTGGCAAGTGGACTTCCAGCATCGGCTTCATCCTGGCCGCGGCCGGCTCGGCCATCGGCATCGGCAACATCTGGCGCTTCCCCTACATGACCGGCAAGTACGGCGGCGCCGTATTCCTCTTCGTCTACCTGGCCGCCGTCGTCCTGCTGGGCATGCCGGTGATGATCGCCGAGATCGCCATGGGCCGCGCCACCGGCAAGAACCCGGTCGGCGCCTTCCGCGAGCTGCGGCCGAAGTCGCAGTGGAAGCTGGTCGGCTACCTGGGCGTGATCGCCGGGCTGATGATCCTCTCCTACTACTCGCTGATCTCCGGCTGGACTCTGGGCTACTTCTTCAAGACCCTGGCCGGCCAGCTGCGCGGCGCCACCACCGAGGCCACGCCGGCCGTCTTCGCCGCCTTCTCGGCGAACGTGGGGCTGCAGCTCCTGCTGCTGGGCGCGTTCATCTTCCTCACCGCCTGGATCGTCTCGCGGGGGATCTCCGGCGGCATCGAGAAGGCCTGCAAGGTCCTGATGCCGGTGCTGGTGGTCATCATGCTCGTCCTGCTGGGCCGCGCCCTGACCCTGCCCGGCGCCGGCAAGGGGCTGGAGTTCTACCTCAAGCCCGACTTCTCCAAGCTCTCGCCGCAGATGGTCATCGACGCCATGGGCCAGGCCTTCTTCAGCCTCAGCCTGGGCATGGGCGCCATGATCACCTACGGCTCCTACCTGAAAAAGGACGAGAGCATCCCGCGCAGCACCGCCTGGGTGGCCGGCCTGGACACGGTCACCGCCGTCATGGCCGGCTTCATCATCTTCCCGGCGCTGGCCGCCTACGGCATGAGCCCGGCCGGCGGCCACCCGCTGGTCTTTCACATCCTGCCGGTGATCTTCGACCGCATGCCGCTGGGGACGGCGTTCGGCCTGCTGTTCTTCCTGCTGCTGGGCGTGGCGGCGCTGGCCTCGACCATCTCGCTGCTGGAGGTGGTCGCCGCCTACTGCATCGACGAGCTGAAATGGAACCGGAGCAAGGCGGTATGGCTCGCCGGCGGGCTCTCCTTCCTGCTGGGCATCCCCTCGGTCCTCTCCTTCGCCGGCGTGCCCTGCTTCCGCAGGCTGCCGCTGGTCGGCGTCAGCTTCTTCGAGATGATGGACTTCGTCTGGGGGACGCTGGCGCTGAGCGTCGGCGCGCTGTTCATCTCCATTTTCGCCGGTTTCGTCTGGAAAAAGAGCGCCGCCTTCCGCGAGATCGGCTGGGGCACAAAGGGGGCGCGCCTGGGGTCGGTCTGGTTGTTCTCGGTGCGCTACCTCTGCCCGCTGCTCATCGCCGCCACGCTGGCCATGCTCTTCGTCGGCTGACGGCCGGCCGTGGCCGGCGCCGTCGCGCCTTGCCGGATTTGAAACCAAAGAAAGTGATAGTGATAGTGATAGTGTTAGTGTTAGTGTTAGGAAATGCCCTCGAACGATCAATAAGATTTAGAGATTAAAAAACTGCATTCATGGCCGATGCATGGTTCAAAAAAAGATATCGTTGCTGGCTGTTCCTAACACAATCACTAGCACGATCACTTTCTCTAGTGCTTGGAATTAAGTCTTACGAGCGTTTGCCCTTGTTCAATAACCCGTACGGACTGGCCGCAAACCCTTTGCCAAGCATGCTGCCTGTCCAAAAAGCGATTGATCTTGAACGGCACTGCCCCTAGTCGATCTCGAACAGCAGGTGGTTGGCCAGGATGTTGTCCCCCTCCTGCACGCCCATGGACTTGATGACGCCGGTCTTGGGGGCGCGGATCTCGTTCTCCATCTTCATCGCCTCGTGGATGAGGACGATGTCGTTCTCCTCGACCTTGTCGCCGGGGCGGAAGTAGATCTTCTTGATGCCGCCGGGGATGAAGCTGCGCACCGAGCCCGACTTGGAGGCGCTGACCGGCTTCTCCTTGTAGTAGAACAGGCTGTCGATCTTGAGCAGCGAGGCGGCATAGTATTCTTCGTCGACGTAGATGCCCTGCGGGTAGCCGTTCTCGTCGCGGACGAACTCCACCTGGTGCAGTTTGTTGTTGACGAAGAACGAGAGTACATCGTCCCCCTTGACCTCGCCGATGAGGATGTCGAGCTTGGTCTTGTCGACCTTGATCTCGGTCGGCGAATGGAAGGTGGCGCTGTTGGCGATCTCGGCCTCCACGACCTTCTTGTCCAGCATGAACTTGTACTTCATGGTCGCACCTCAGTAGGGGCTGAACAGGCGCTTGAAGAAGCCCGGCTGCTTCATCTTCTCCAGCTTGGCCTTGTAGTTCGTCTTGCGGTTGTCCAGGTGGAAGTCGGCGGCCAGCAGGGCGGCGGCGATGATGGCCTCCTCCTCGGTGTTCTTCAGCTTGGAGAAGTCGAACTTCAGGTGCAGGAAGTCGATGATGGTGTCGCCCTGGCGCAGGCTTTCGCTTTCCAGCAGGTGCTTGAGGAAGACCAGGTTGGTGCGGATGCCGCGAATGATGATGTTGTCCAGGAAACTGCGCATGTCGTTGATGGCGTTGGGCCGCTCGAAGGCGTAGGTCAGGATCTTGCCGATGAAGGGGTCGTACATCGGCGTCACCCGCGCCCCGGTGTACAGGGTGGTCTTGAAGACGTTGCGGATGGTGGAGTAGTGGAAGAAGTGGTTGATCTGGCCGCTGGAGGGCAGGAAGTTGTTGTAGGGGTCCTCGGCCATCAGCGAGACCAGCAGCACGTGGTGCTTGGGCTGGATGACGCGCACGCCGCTCACGTCGTTGAGCAGCTCGCCGCGGGCGAGCACCGTCTGCTTCTTGAGGAAATTCGACGTCAGGTGCACCTCGGAGATGAGGGTGTTGATCTGGAAGGTGGGATTGATCTCGGAGAAGAGCGCCTCGCCGTTCTCGACGATGAACTCGACGTAGCCCAGGCCCACGTAGTCGAGCTTGCGCAGCAGCGCCTGGCTCATGTCGTAGAGGCGGGCGCGCAGGCGCTCGTCGACGTTGGGCGAGGGCGATTCCTGGAAGAGCTTCTGGAAGCGGCGCTGGATCGACGACTCGATCTCGGGCAGGAAGAGGAGGTTGTCGCGGGCGTCGCGGAAGAAGGGGATCTCGATGTGGTGGGCGTAGGGGCGGAACTCCTCGAAGAAGACGCCGTTGCGGGCGTTCTCCTCGCGCTTGAGCAGGTTGGCCACCTGCTCCTGGGCCTCGCGGCGGTAGTCGGCCACGCGGATGCCGCGGCCGCCCGAGCTCTTCAACGGCTTGAGGATCAGCGGGTAGGTGAAGCCCTCGTCGCACGACTCGCAGTCCAGCGGGCTGCGCAGGAGCGGGGAGAACTTCAGCACCGGCAGGCCGACGGCGGCGGCGGTTTGCCGCAGCTTGAGCTTGTCCTCGACGGCGGCCAGCACCGCCGGCTCGGGGCCGATGAAGCGGATGTGGCTCTCGCGGCACAGGCGGGCGAACTCCGGGCTCTCGGCCAGGAAGCCGTAGCCGGGGTGGATGTAGTCGGCCTTGACCTCGCGCGCCTTCTCCAGGATGGCCTCGGCGTCCAGGTAGCTGTCCTCCAGCCGCGAGGAGTAGAACTTGAAGCTGCGGTCGGCCAGCTTGACCGGCAGGGAGAGGGCGTCCTCCGGCGAGTGCATGAGCAGGGTCTCCATGCCCATGCTGTTGAGCGAGTTGATGATGTCCAGGGCGATGATGCCCCGGGTGGGGATCAGGACCTTCTCTTTCATGGCCTCTCCTTAGAGGGGGATGTTGCCGTGCTTCTTGGGGGGCAGCTTCTGGGTCTTGCTGGCCAGTGCCTCCAGGTTGCGGATCAGGAAGGGGCGGGTCTCCACCGGCAGGATGATCTCGTCGACATAGCCGTAGGCGGCGGGCTCCTTGGGGTTGGCGAACTTCTCCTTGTATTCGGCGATGAGCCGCTCGCGCACCGTCTCGGGCTCGACGGCCTCGGAAATGTCCTTCTTGAAGATGATGTTGATGGCGCCCTGCGGCCCCATGACCGCGATCTCGGCCGTGGGCCAGGCGGCGACGACGTCGGCGCCCAGGTGCTTGGAGCTCATGACGATGTAGGCCCCGCCGTAGGCCTTGCGGGTGATGACCGTCAGCTTGGGCACGGTGGCCTCGGAGTAGGCGAAGAGCAGCTTGGCGCCGTGGCGGATGATGCCCAGCTGCTCCTGGTCGCGCCCGGGCAGGAAGCCGGGGACGTCGACGAAGCTGACCAGCGGGATGTTGAAGGCGTCGCAGAAACGGATGAAGCGCGCCCCCTTCATCGAGGCCTGCACGTCGAGGGTGCCGGCGAAGATGGCCGGGTTGTTGGCGATGACGCCGACGGTGCGTCCGCCCAGGCGGGCGAAGCCGACCACCAGGTTCTGGGCGTAGCCCTTGTGCACCTCAAGGAACTTGCCCCGGTCGACCACGGCCAGGATCAGCTCCTTGACGTCGTAGGGCTTGTTGGGGTTGACCGGCACAATCTCGTTCAGCCGGTCGTCCATGCGGTCGAAGGGGTCGCTGGCCTCGGCGTCCGGCGGCGGCTCCATGTTGGAGGCGGGCAGGTAGCTGAGCAGTTCCTTGACCATGTCCAGGGTGTCCTTCTCGTCGTGGCCGACGAAATGGGCCACGCCGGAGATGGTGGCGTGGCTCTGGGCGCCGCCGAGCTCCTCGAAGGTCACCTCCTCCTTGTTCACCGCCTTGATGACCTCGGGGCCGGTGACGAACATGTAGCTCGACTTGTCGACCATGAAGACGAAGTCGGTGATGCCCGGCGAATAGACGGCCCCCCCTGCGCAGGGTCCCATGATCACCGAGATCTGCGGGATGACCCCCGAGGAGATGGTGTTGCGGTAAAAGATGTCGCCGTAGCCGGCGAGGCTGTTGATCCCCTCCTGGATGCGGGCGCCGCCCGAGTCGTTGATGCCGACCAGCGGCGCGCCGGCGCGCAGGGCCAGGTCCATGACATTGACGATCTTCTTGGCGTGCATCTCGCCCAGCGAGCCGCCCAGGACGGTGAAATCCTGGGAATAGACGTAGACGACGCGGTCGTTGACCCGGCCGAAGCCGGTGATGACCCCATCGCCGAGGAATTTCTTCTTGTCCAGGCCGAAATTGCCCGAATGGTGCGAGATGTACCCCTGCAGTTCCACGAAGGTGTTGGGGTCGAAGAGGTACTCGATGCGGTCGCGGGCGGTGAGCAGGCCGCGGGCGCGGCGCTGGGCCAGCTTGTCGAGGCCGCCGGCCGCGTCTTTTTCCTCGCGCAGCTTGATCAGCTCCTTGATCTTGGTCTTCATTGGGTTCACCTGTGGGAACCATTGTAGTATCAATCCGGCGAAAAAGCAACCCAACGGCTTATCCCCTGGGGGAGGGGAGAAACGGCCCGGCCCGCCGCTCGGGGGGCCAAAACCCGGGGATCGCGGTTGAAAATAGCCGTGAAATATGGTAAAAATGGGACAATGAAACACATACTGTTCCAGATCACCCCCGCCAGCCACAACGGCGACTTCGTCTACCTGATCCAGCACGCCTCCCTGGTGGTCAAACTGGTCCTGCTCCTCCTCCTCTCCTTCTCCATCGTCTCCTGGGCCATCATCATCTTCAAGCTCATGGAGTACTCCCGCGCCCGCAGGAAAAGCCAGGCCTTCCTCGACTTCTTCAAGAAAAACAAGAATTTCAGCGAGATCCACGCCGCCAAGGGGCTGTACGGCAACAATCCCCTGGGCGAGATCTTCCGCTTCGGCTACCGCGAGATCGCCCAGCAGACCGGCAGCGGCCAGAAGCTGGACAAGATCGACCTGGACAGCCTGAACCGGGCGCTGCTGCGCGCCTCCACCCAGGAGATCAGCCGCCTCGAGCGCCTGAACGGCTTCCTGGCCACCTGCGCCTCGGCCACGCCCTTCATCGGCCTGTTCGGCACCGTCTGGGGCATCATGACCTCCTTCCAGCAGATCGGCGTGCAGATGAACGCCAACCTGGCCACCGTCGCCCCGGGCATCGCCGAGGCCCTCATCGCCACGGCGCTGGGGCTGTTCGCCGCCATCCCGGCGGTCGTCTTCTACAACCTGCTACTGAGCAAGCTGCGCGTGCTCATCGCCATGATGGAGGACTTCGTGCTCGAGTTCCTCAACCTGAGCGAGAAGCTCCGCTGACATGCAGGTCCAGACGCGGCAGCGCTCGCACCGCCTGCACGGCAGCCTGGCCGAGATCAACATCACCCCCCTGGTCGATGTCATGCTGGTGCTGCTGATCATCTTCATGGTCACGGCGCCGATGATGCAGTCGGGCATCACCGTCCGGCTGCCCTCGGCCGAGACGCGCAGCAATCCCAGCGAAGGCGGGCTGGTCCTGACCCTGACCAAGGACCGCTACGTCTACATGAACGACCAGATCGTCAACCTGTACTTCCTGGAATCGCGGCTGAAGGACTATTTCCTCAACCGCGACAAGAAGGTGGTCTTTCTCAAGGCCGACAAGAGCCTGCCCTACGGCTACATCATCGAGGTCATGGACGTCATCAAGCTCGCCGGCGTCGATACGGTGGGCATGATCGTCGAGCAGAAGTCGCGGCGATGAAGTTCAAGTCCACGCTGGCGCTCTCGCTGCTGCTGCATGCCACCCTGGCCGCCATCATCATCATCCAGCCGGCGAAGAAGGGCAGCGGCGAAATGACGTACTACGTCGACCTGGTCAGCCTGGGCGGCGGCGGCCCCGGCGGGCCGGGGGGAGGCGGCGCCAGCGCGCCGGCGACCGGCCCCGGGGGCAGCGGCGACGCCGCGCTGATCGAGGAAAAGGCGGCCGGCGTCCGCGACCTGACCGTGGAAAAGGAGTTCAAGTCGCCGATGCGCTACCCGGACAAGGAGAGCCGCCGCACCGTCGAGGAGGAGAAGATGGTCACGGTGGTGCGCAAGGAGCGCGCCCCGGTCCGCGCCCAGGCCGGCGCCGTGCCCGTAGCGCCGGGCGGCGGGCTGAAGACGGGGATCCGCAGCGGCGGACCGGGGGGCGGGGGCGGTCCCGGGGGCGGCGGCTGGGGAGACGGCTCCGGCGGTCCGGGCGGCGGCTATTTCCCCCACGCCTACTACGTCGACCTGCTGCGCAACCGCATCTCCTCCTCCTGGTACAGCGCGCTGGTGGCGCCGGGGCTGAAGGGCAAGTACGTCACCGGCGTCTACTTCATCATCGGCCGCGACGGCCGGGTCAGCGAACTGCGGGTGGAGCGGCCCAGCGGCATCGAGTCGCTCGACCTCTCGGCCCGGCGCGCCATCGACAACGCCGCGCCCTTCCCGCCCCTGCCCAACGACTTCGCCTCGCAGTACCTCGTCGTCCACTTCGAGTTCGAATGGGAGAAATGATGACCATGCGTCGAGCCACCTTCCCGATCGCCGTCCTGCTCCTGGCCCTGGCCCTGCCGGCCCAGGAGGAGATCACCATCCGCATCCGCGAGGGCATGCCCATGATCCCGGTGGCCCTGCCCGCCTTCCAGCTCGACGCCGCCGCCCGCGGCAGCGCCGAGGCCGCCGCGGTCTACGAGACGCTCTGGCAGGACCTGGAGTTCTCGCGCATTTTCAAGATGGTGCCGCGCGAGCACTACGCCTACATCCCGGCCTTCAAGCCCGACGCCATCCGCTTCAAGGACTGGGCCTCGATCCAGGCCAACATCCTCATCTCCGGCCAGCTGGAGCTCGCCGCCGACGACCGCCTGATCTTCTCCTTCAAGGTCTACGAGGTGGCCGGCGAGCGCTTCATCTTCGGCCGCAACTTCGGCGGCAAGAAGGACCTGGCCCGGCTCATCGCCCACCGCGCCGCCGACGAGATGCTCAAGCACTTCGGCGAGAAGCCGCTGTTCACCAGCAAGATCGCCTACGTCCACGAGTCGGGCAGCGACCGCGACATCTACCTCATGGACTACGACGGCCAGCGGCCGACGCGCATCACCTTCAGCAGCGCCCTGGACATGCTGCCGTCGTGGAGCGCGGACAACGAGAAGATCCTCTACACCTCCTACCGCAACCTCAGCCCCGAGCTGTTCATGTTCGACCTGTACTCGGGGAGGACCCAGCTGGTCTCCAGCGGCGGCAGCAACTACGCCGCCGACTGGTCGCCGGCGGGCGACCGCATCGTCTATACCTCCAGCAAGCACGGCAACTCCGAGATCTACCTGCGCGACATGAAGACCGGCCAGGAAAAGCGGCTGACCTTCAACCCGGCCATCGACACCTCCCCCTGCTGGAGCCCCAGCGGCCGGGAGATCGCCTTCACCTCCCAGCGCGGCGGCACGCCGCAGATCTACATCATGGACGCAGAGGGCAGCAACGTCCGCCGCATCACCCTGGAGGGTTCCTACCACGATTCGCCGGCCTGGTCGCCCGACGGCATGCGCCTGGCCTTCGTATCGCGCATCGAGAACCGCTTCGACATCTACGTCTACAACCTGAAGAACAACGAGATCCGCAAGCTGACCGAGAACGCCGGCCGCAACGAGAACCCCTCCTGGTCCCCGGACGGCCGCCACCTGGTCTTCTCCTCCAACCGCAGCGGCCGCTACCAGCTCTACCTGGTCGACTATGACGGCCGCAACGTCCGCCCGCTCACCCGCGACGGCGAGAACAAGATGCCCAAGTGGCAGAAGCCGTCCCGCTAGGGGCCGGCCCCGGCGAGTGGCCGCGGCCGGACGCGGCCGATTGACATTTTTTTTTCCTTGTATTATATTTCTTTGGCAAAAATCAGAGGAGGACCCATGAAGAAATGGCTGCTTGCCGCCCTTGCACTGTCCCTCGTTCTTATGTTCCCCGCCTGCGCCAAGAAGGCCGCCAAGGTGGAGCCCGTCCAGGGCCCGGCCGTCGAGCAGGTCGAGGAGCCAACGGCCAAGGTCGAGAAGCCCGTCCTGAGCGAGGAGGAGCTGTTCCAGCAGAAGTCGCTTGAAGAGCTGAACAAGGATCAGGTCCTGAAAAAGATCAACTTCGACTTCGACATGTACACCATCCGCGAGGACATGAAGCCCATCCTGCAGGCCAATGCCAACTGGCTGCTGAAGTTCCCCAGCGTCGAGGTCCTGGTCGAGGGCCACTGCGACGAGCGCGGCACCATTGAGTACAACATCGCCCTGGGCGAGAAGCGCGCCGAGGCCGCCCGCAACTACCTGGTATCCCTGGGCATGACCCCGGCCAAGGTCAAGATCATCTCCTACGGCAAGAGCAAGCCCCTGGTGCAGGGGGTCGACGAGGCCACCTACTTCCAGAACCGCCGCGCCGAGTTCGTCATTACCAAGAAATAGCGCATGAAGCCCGCGCTCGCTTCGGCCCTTCCGCTCCTGCTGCTGTTCGCCCTCCCCATGCCGGCGGCCAAGAAGGACACCCAGGTCCTGCTGGAGGAGGTGCAGCGGCTGGCGGCGGCCGTCGAGCAGTTGACGGTCCAGGTCGCCGAGCTGGCCAAGCGCTCGGCCATCGCCGATGAGAAGCTCGGCGCCGTCGCCCGCAACCAGGCCGACCTGGCGCAAGGCCGGGAAAACTTCACGCTCGGCATGCAGTTCTTCAAGGAGGAGCTGAACGGGCTGAAGGACGCCGTGGCCCGGTTGAACGACCGGCTGCTGGCCATGCCCATGGCGCCGCCGCCCGGAGAGGCGCAGCCTCCCGCCGGCGCCCTGCCCGGCGGGGCGGCCGAGCCCGCCGTCGTGGCCCAGGACCCCTCCACCGTCTACTATGCCGCTTATTCCGACTACATCAAGGAGAATTTCGACCTGGCCATCGAAGGCTTCCGCCAGTTCATCCGCAGCTTCCCCGACAGCGGTCTGGCCGACAACTCCCTCTACTGGATCGGCGAGTGCTACTACGCCAAGAAAAAGTTCCCGGAGGCGGTCACCACCTTCAACGAGCTGCTCGCCAAGTACAAGGACGGGGACAAGGTGCCGGCCGCCACCCTCAAGAAGGGCTATGCCCTGGTCGAGCTGGGCCGGCAGGCCGAGGGCATCGCCATCCTCAAGGAATTGATCTCCCGCTTCCCCCTTTCCGAGGAGGCCTCGCTGGCCGGGCAGAAGATCAAGGAGTTCAGCGAATAACATGAGCCAAGTACGCAGCTTGAACCGCGTCATCCTAGTCGGACGCGCCGGCAAGGACCCCGAGGTCACGGTCATGCCCAACAGCGGCCAGCAGCTGGCGAAGTTCAGCCTGGCCACGAACGAGGGCTACTTCGACAAGAACAACAACGCCTGGAAGGACCTGCCCACCGAGTGGCACAACATCGTCGCCTGGAGGGCGGTGGCGCAGAAGGTCGAGAAGGGCGTCGGCAAGGGCGACATGGTCCTGGTCGAGGGCAGCATCCGCACGCGCAAGTGGAAGGACAAGAGCGGCCAGGACCGCTCGACGACCGAGATCCAGGCCGACAACATCGTCGTCCTCGACCGCCGCCGCGAGGGCGGGCCTAGCGCCGGTTCCTCCTACGGCGGCGAACGCCCGCGCCGCGACTCCTTCCCCGAGGCCGACGGAGGGGGGACGCCGCCGTTCGCCGGCGGACCCGACGGTGAGGAGGCCGGGTTCGAGGAGGATCCCTTCTGATGGCCTTCGTCAACTACAACAACAAGGAGATCACGGCCAAGATCGTTTACTACGGCCCGGCCCTGAGCGGCAAGACCACCTGCCTGCGCTACATCTTCAACAGCGAGGAGGTCGAGAACAAGGGCAAGCTGATCACCCTGGACACCGACGGCGACCGCACCTTGTTCTTCGACTTCCTACCCATGGAGATCGGCAAGCTGGGCAACTATTCCATCAAGATCCAGCTCTACACCGTTCCCGGGCAGGTGGCCTACGACACCACCCGCAAGCTGGTGCTGCAAGGGGCCGACGGCGTGGTCTTCGTCGCCGACTCCCAGGTCGTCATGCGCGAGCAGAACGTCGAGAGCTTCACCAACCTCAAGAAGAACCTGCGCCTGAACAACCTGCTGTACGACAAGATCCCGCTGGTCTTCCAGTTCAACAAGCGCGACCTGAAGGAGATCCTGCCTATCGGCGCCCTCAACGGCGACCTGAACCCCGACAACCGCGCCTTCTTCCCCACCGTGGCCACCGGCGGCGAGAACGTGCTCGAGGGGCTGCACGCCATCATCAAGCTGGTCATCCTGCACCTGAAGAACCAGCTCTCCATCTTCCAGAAGGACAAGACGGTCATGTTCTCCCGCGAGGAGATCACCTCCTCCACGCCCAAGGCCGAGGAGAAGGAGGTCTTTTTCAAGGACCTGGCCGAGGACAGCCACCCGGCCGACACCGAGGAGGAGGAGGTGTTCGAGCTCTCCTCGCCCATGGTGGACGCCGTCGATTCCGCCCGCGGCGGGAACGACGAGGACATCTTCAACCTGGAGGAGATCCAGGAAGTGCGGCCCGACAAGTCGGACTTCGACCTGCCGGAGATCGCCTTCGCGGAAGAGGAGCCCCGCCCGGCCGAACCGCCGCGCCCCCGCCGGCCGCGCCAGGCCGATGAGGATACCGGCGAGATGCCGGCCCAGCCGGCGGCCGCCTCCCCCGCCGTCCAGTCCTACGAGCTGCCCATCACGCTGGAGATCCCCGACGGACCCGACGGCATGCAGCTGCACGTCACCCTGAAGATCACCCTGAAGAAGAAGTAGCCCTGCCGCGATGAAAAAGGCCGCCGCCCTCCTGCTGACGCTCATTGCCCTGGGCGGCGCCCTCGGCGCCCAGCAGCAGGGGGCCGAAGCCCTGGTCGACGAATGCGCCGCCTATCTGGCGGCATTCTTCCAGGGCAGGCCCGACGCCCGGGTGGCGGTCGTCGCCCTGGATGACCGCGCCGGCCTGGGCGACTCGGGCCTGCAGAAGCTCTACCAAATGCTGGTGGCCCGCCTGGAGGCGAACCGGACCATCCACTTCGCCGACCTGCTGGTCGCCGTCGCCGACGGCCGCGCCGAATTCAACCTGGACCGGGCGCGCGAGCTGGATTTCCTGGTGGAGCTGCGGCTGGTGCGCAGCCTGGACAAGGTCGGGCTGGGGCTGACCGTCTTCTCGCGGCTGCAGGACCGCGTCGTCGCCCTGAAATACCTCGAGCGCGCCATCCCCGCCGCGGAGCGCGACCTGCTGCAGGCGCGCAGCTTCGCCTTCGCCGCCATGGGATTCGCCAAGCTGCTGGAGTTCGAGGCCCGCGAGGGGCTGATGGACATCCAATCGCTCCCGGCCGCCGACGGGACGATGCAGTATTATCTCTATTACCCCGACGAGATCGTCATCTACCAGGCCCGCGAGGCCGGCCTGGAGAAGCGTTTCCAGTTCAAGCTCACGTGGAGCCGGCCCTACTATCCCACCCGGCACCCGGAGGGCCGGCTGCTGCTGTTCCGCTCCGGCGCCGACCTGGTGCTGACCGCCGGCGGCAATTTCGCTCCCTATTCCCTGGTGCTGACCTTCCGCGACGGCGTCTGGCAGGAGGCGGGGCGGGTCGACTTTGTCCCCTTCCGCTTCGTGACCCTGAACGGCATCCCCTGCCTGGTCGGCGCCCGCTGGGAGGAGGGCCGCAATTTCCTCAAGGAGCGGATCTTCTTTCAGCCCTACGGCCCGACGCAGCCCGCCGGCGAGGGGCTGATGCAGAAGCCGGTCTGCGCGGCCATGGCGCTGGACATCGCCGCCGCCGACGGGCAGCTGCAGGCGGTCCACGCCATTGACCGCGAGTATTCCTACCGCATGTACGGGGCCGATCTCGCCGAGAGCACGCCCCTGCCGGGGAAGAAAGGCGGGGCGCTGGCGGCGCTGGGTGGCAAATGGCTGGCCCTGAGCGACTACCGCCGCTCCACGGACAGGCTGTTCTTCTGCGACATCCGCGACGGCGGCCTGCGTCCGGTGTACGAGGCCGCGGTCGCCGGCGAGGTGCGCTTCCTGGCTGCCGGCGCCTGGCACGACGCCCCGGGGTTCTGGGCCGGCGTTCGCCAGCGCGACGAAGACGGCGGCCGGCTGCTGGTGCAGTTCTGGGGAAAGGCCAATGAGTAGGAACGCGCGCAGGCTGCTTGCCGCCCTGACGCTGCCGGCCCTGGCGCTGGCCGGGGCCATCAAGCCCCACTACGGCGGCGAGATCGTCGTCCGCCTCAACGAGCCCTCCTCGTTCCGCCTCAACACCGCCAGCTATTCCAACTTGATCCTCTACTCGCTCATCTACGAGAATTTCTTCTTCCTGGCGCCCGACGGCCAGATCTCCAGCAACATCTTCCAGGAGTACCGCTACGACGCCGCCGCCCGCACGCTGCTCCTCACCCCCAGGGAGAACCTCAGCTTCTCCAACGGCAAGCCCCTGACGGCCAAGAACATCCAGGTATCGCTCAAGGTGTTCCTGAGCTCCGATCTGTTCGCCGCCAGCCGCCTGAGCAAGGTGGTCAAGAACGTGCGCCTGAACGGCGAGCAGGTGGCGGTCGAGCTGCTGGCCGACCGGCCCGACATCGTTTCGCTGCTCACCGCCCCCGAGCTGGTGGTGCTGGCCGAGGACGAGCAGTCGTTCTCCGGCCTGTTCTATCCCCAGGAGTGGGAGAAGAACCAGCACCTGATCCTGCGTGCCAACCCCTATTACGCCGGCGGCCGGCCGTACCTCGACCGTGTGCGCGTCACCTTCGGCGACAGCCCGGCGCCCGACCTGTTTCTCGCCGCTCCCGGGCAGTTCAAGGAAAGCTGCCTGGAGCTCGACTCCGGCATCTACCAGAACCTGTACCTGTGCTTCCTGCAGCCCGACATCGGCCAGAACACCAAGATCGCCCTCTTCTCGCTGCTGAAGCGCTTCAACGAGGCGAGCGGGGGACGCTACCGCGAGCTGAGCTCGCTGACCTCCGACGACGAGTCGCCGGTGGCCATCCGCATCAAGACCCTGTCGCCGCAGAAGACGGCGGCCATCCTGAAGACCTCGGAGATCCGCCTGTACGCCCTCTCTTCCCTCAGCTTCCTGGAGAAGGACCTCACCGCCTTCCTCAAGGCGACAAACCTCACGATCGAGACGCAGTTCATCGACAACAGCGAGTTCATGGCCTTCCTGGACTCGGCGGCCATCAAGTACGTGCTCGTCGACCGCCTTTTCCAGCGCAAGGCCCCGCCGGAGGAGAAGCTCAGCCGCATCCTGAAGGAGTCCAGCTTCAACCGCTTCAACGCCCAATACCTGCGCATGCTCAGCGAGCTGGACGAAGCGCGCTTCAGCAACTCCCCGGAGCTGCTGACCGAGCAGATCGCCCGCATCAGCGAGGCGATCGTCAACGACGGTTTCCTCTTCCCCCTGTTCCAGAGGAATTATTCCCTGTATATCCGCAGGTCGTGGCCGACGCTGGAGACCGATTATTACGGCCGGCCGCTGCTGCAGCGAGTGAGCCAGGCCCATGATTAAAAAAATCCTCGTCGCGTCCGTGCTGCTGCTGCTTGCCCTCCATGTGCCGGCCTTCGAGCTGGGGCTGGCCGGAGGATCGATCAGCCGGCCGGCCGGCTTCTGCTACGGTCTCTCCTTCAGCTCCGGCGCCTTCGTGCCCCTGGTCTTCCTGGAGTTCGAGGGCTGGCGCATCGACGAGGGCGGGCGGAAGCAGCTGACGGCCGGGGTGAAGCTCCGCCCCAAGCTGGGTGCCTTCTCCCCCTATGCCGTTTTGGGCGCGGGCAGCGAGTTCCGCACCCTGAGCCTGCGCTTCAGCGAGCAGGACTTCTTCACTTTCGTCGGCGGCGGGCTGCATGTCTACCTCTCCGGCATGCTCTCCCTGCGCGGCGACCTGCGCCTCCAGCATCTCCCTTACGGCAACCGCTTCCGCGCCAGCGGCGGCATCTTCATCCACCTCTAGGCGGACGCGCTTCCCGCCGCGGTTGACAGCCCCGGTCATTTCGGCTATAAAATACCCTTGCCGCGGCGAGCCGTTCGCCCACAGAAGGGACAATCCGTCGTCTTTCGGGAGGTCATGGTGAATATTTACGTTTGCATCAAGCAGGTTCCCGACACCGAGGCCAGCATCATGGTCAAGGACGGGAAATCGATCAACGAGGCCAACGTCAAGTGGATCGTCAGCCCCTACGATGAATACGCCGTCGAGGAGGCGCTGAAGCTGCGGGAGAAGCTGCCCGGCTCCAAGGTGACCGCCGTGTGCCTGGGCCCGGAGCGCGCCCAGAACGCCCTGCGCACCGTGCTGGCCATGGGCGCCGACGCCGCCGTGCACGTGGAGAGCGCCGCGGCCCTGGACAGCTGGAACACCGCGCGCGCCCTGGCGCACGTCATCCGCGCCGACCCAGGGTTCGGCGTGGTCTTCCTGGGCCGGCAGGCCATCGACGGCGACGCCAGCCAGGTGCACCTGCTGCTGGCCGGCGAGCTCGGCGTCCCGGCGGCCACCAACGTCCTGGCCTTCGCCTGCGACGGCAAGACGGCGCGGGTGGAGCGCGAGGTCGGCGGCGGCGCCCGCGAGAAGATCGAGATGGCCGTGCCCTGCGTCGTGGCCGCCGCCAAGGGGCTCAACACCCCGCGCTACGCCTCCATGATGGGCATCATGAAGGCCAAGAAGATCGAGATCCGCAAGGTGCCCCTGGCCGAGACCGGCGCGGACGAGGGCCAGAACCGCGTGCGCCTGCTGAAGCTGTCCTCTCCGGCGGAGAAGCCGCAGGGCCAGGTCATCTCCGGCGAGCCGGCCGATGCCGTGCGCGAGCTGGTGCGCCGGCTGCGTGAAGAAGCGAAGGTCCTGTAGGAGGGCGCCATGGCCAAGATCGGCATTTACATCGAACTGGACAAGGGAACCTTCAAGAAATCGAACCGCGAACTGCTCAGCCTCGCCCGCCAGGGCGGCCACGAGGTGTGCGCCGTCATGTTCTGCGCCGACGCCGCCCCCTACCTGGACGAGCTGAAGGGGGTACGGACGGTCATCCAGGTCAGCGGCGGCGACCTGTCCTACCAGCCCGACCGCTATGCCCGCACGCTGGCCGCGCTCATCGCCGAGCACCGGCTGGAGGTCCTCCTCGGCTCCTGCTCGGCCCAGGGCAAGGACCTGTTCCCGCGCCTGGCCGCCATGGCCGGGGCTGGGCTGGTCAACGACTGTCTGGCGGTTGACCCGGCCGCACGCAAGGCGGTCAAGCCGGTCTACTCGGGCAAGCTGCTGGCCGAGTACCAGGTGGAGGGCGGCTGCGCCCTGTTCACCGTGCGCCCCAACGTCATCCCGGTCCAGCCCGCCGCCGGCGCGGCCCCGGAGGTCCGTGCGGCGGCCATGGACAGCGGCGACACGCCGACGCGCATCGTCGAGGTCATCCAGGCCGCCGCGCAGAGGATCGACCTGACCGAGGCCGAGATCATCGTCTCCGGCGGCCGGGCCATGAAGGCCAAGGAGAATTTCGCCGTCCTCGAGGACCTGGCGCAGGCGCTGGGCGCCGGGGTCGGCGCCTCGCGCGCCGCCGTCGACGCCGGCTTCGCCGCCTCCGACATGCAGGTGGGCCAGACCGGGAAGGTGGTCAATCCCAAGCTGTACATCGCCTGCGGCATCTCCGGCGCCATCCAGCACTTCGTGGGCATGAAGACCTCCAAGGTCATCGTCGCCATCAACAAGGACCCTGAGGCGCCCATCTTCAAAAAGGCCGATTACGGCATCGTCGGCGACCTGTTCACCGTCGTGCCCTTGCTGAAAGAGGAAATAAAGAAAGTACTGGGTTGACGGCGGACGGCTGACGACAACCGCCATTAATCAGTAAAAAATGTTCTCTCGGCTTTTCGTGAGAACGCCCATGTGGAATTCGCAGACACCCGTTTGCGTTTTATGAAAAGCGGTTTGCGGCAAGGTGAAAGGTCAGTTCTGGCTGTTTCTCGTCACTTGTCACGCGTCACTCGTCACGATAGATCGTCGTTTCTCTGTGCCGTACGCCGAGTTCTTATTCGCGCGCTAATTTTTTTCGCTCTGGCGGACCATCTTTTCGTAGTCCTTCTTCAGCTGCCGGTTCTCCAGCTCCAGCTCGCGGATGTGGCAGCGCAGGGTGCGCAGCTCCAGCAGCCACTGCAGCAGCTGGCGCTCGATGGGTTTATGGGTGATCTTCATCTTGACCAGCAGGATATTGATGTAGTCGTCCAGCCGCATCAGGTTTCTCCGCCGCCATTATAAGATCTTGCGGATTAATTTTCAATTCACGGCGGAGCGCGGCACGCGGCCCACGGCGGACGGCAGACGGTGAAATCCCTTGCCGCAAGGCCGGCGCTCATGGATGATGGCGCATGCTTCAGGGC
>JAKLEC010000089.1 GCA_022711715.1 Acidobacteriota bacterium | reverse complement strand
CCTTCCCGGCAGGGTCCGCGCGTTCAACACATTGGATTTTTCGGCCTGTGGCGAATGCGAGCCGCGGGTTCGCCGTACGGCCAGTCGGCAGGCGAGCGATGACAAAGGATTTTTTTATTGGCAAGCAACCTGCTTGTCATTTCAATTCCGCAATGCAAAAGGAGGATCCCATGAAAGCTCGAACCATCTGTGCCCTCGCCATGCTGTTGATCGTGGCCGCTGCCGCCCTTTCGCCGGCCCAGGCCGCGCCGATCAAGCCGGTCAAGCTCGGCGACCGTTTCCCGGACATCACCCTGCCCGCCGCGCAGGGTGGCGAGGTGGCGCTGTCGTCCCTGCGGGGCAAGAACGTCCTGATCGTCTTCCCGCGCGGCCGCGTCGACGACCACTGGTGCCAGCTCTGCCACTACCAGTACGCCGAACTGGCCGACCTGGAGAAGACGCTCCAGTTCCGCAAGAAGTACGGCCTGGAGGTCCTGTTCGTCCTGCCGTACGACATGGCGACAGTGAAACACTGGGTCGAGATCTTTCCCGAACAGATGGCCGTGATCGACAAGTGGAAGAACCCGGGCGCCGAGGAGCTCAAGAACCCGCGGGCGAAGGCCTGGGCCGAGCAGGCGCGGCAGCTGCTGCCCAAGAACCTGGCTATGACCAAGGAGAGCATGTTCCTCCCCTTCCCCATACTGGCCGACGGCAACCGCGCCCTCTCCGAGGGATTGCAGCTCTTCACCCTGTTCTGGGACTACAGCTACGTCGAGCAGAACATGGCCGCGGTCTTCATCCTCGACAAGGAGGGGGTGGTCCGCTTCAAGTACTTCAGCCAGGGGACGACCGACCGGCCGGGCGCCGAGTACCTGCTCAAGTTCATCGAGCGCATGCTCTAGGCAAGGCAGAGTGAAAAGTGAATAGTGAAAAGTGAAAAGCAAAGAACAACGGGCACTTGCCCATTGCCTTTCTTCCGCTTCTTTCTTCATACTCTTTCACTTTTCACTCCTTCACTTTTCACTATGCTTCAAGGCATCTGCCGGCGTGTATCCTTTCGGGGCGCGACAGCGTCTTACAGATATATCGGGATCCAAGAGGAGGAATCGATGAAGAAGCTTCTTTTTGCCGCCCTGTTGGCGATGGTCCTGGCCGCCGGGATGGCCGCCCAACAGCCGCCGCAGCCGGTCGACGACGCCGAGCGCCGGGCCGTGGTCGCCGCGGCGGCCGATGCATTGTCCAAACAGTACGTTTTCCCCGACGTGGCCCGCAAGATGGGCGACCTGATCCGTCGCAACCTGAAGTCCGGCCAATACCAGGCCCTCACCGATCCACCGGCGTTCGCCGAGCGCCTGACCGCCGACCTGCGCTCGATCAGCCGCGACCGCCACCTGGGCGTCCGCTTCGCCCCCGAGCGCATTCTCGAGATCCGTACGCCGGACGAGGCCAAGAAAAAGGCCGCCGAGGAATTCCAGAAAAAGCGGAACCGCATGGCGAACCACGGCTTCCAGGAGATCAAGCTGCTGGAAGGGAACGTCGGTTACCTGAAGTTCAACTTCTTCAGCGCCGATCCGGAGTCGTTCCCGGTGGCCGTCGGCGCCATGGCCTTCCTGGCCAACTGCGACGCCCTGATCATCGACCTGCGCGAGAACGGCGGGGGCAACCCGGAGATGATCCAGCTCCTCTCCAGCTACTTTTTCGACGGCGAGCCCAAGCACCTGAACTCGTTCTACTACCGCCTGGGCGAGAAGACCGAGCAGTACTGGACCCAGGTCTACGTGCCGGGCGTCCGCCGCCCCTACCTTGATCTCTACGTGCTGACCAGCGGCATGACGTTCTCCGGCGCCGAAGAGTTCACCTACAACCTGAAGAACATGAAGCGCGCGACCATCGTGGGCGAGACCACGGGCGGCGGCGCCCACCCGCAGCGCATGGAGATCCTCAGCGACCGCTTCGCCATGAGCATCCCCTTCGCCCGGGCGGTCAACCCCGTCAGCGGGACCAACTGGGAGGGGACCGGCATCGAGCCCGATGTCAAGGTGCCGGCCGCCCAGGCCCTAGATAAGGCCCTGGGGCTAGCGCTGGAGAAGCTGGCGGGCAGAGAAAAGGACGAGCGCATACAAAAAGGCTACCAGTGGGCCCTGGATAGGATCCAGGCCGAGATGAATCCCGTCACCCTCGCCGCGGAATTGCTGAAATCTTACGCCGGCGGTTACGGGCCCCGGAAAATCGTCTTCGAGGATGGCGCCTTATATTACCAACGGGGGGAGGGAGCGAAGATGAGGATGATCCCCATGAGCGAGGACCTTTTCCGCTTCGCGGAGATCGAATATTTCCGCCTAAAGATCGTCAAGGCCGACGGCCGGGTGACCGGCGTCGAGGGACGCTACAACGACGGCAGCAGCGACTTTAACGCACTGGATCGAAATGACGAGTGACGAGAAATGACATCGGATCGTTTTCTTGCTTTCACTTTTCACTCTTTCATAATTCACTGATGCTCGCTTCGTGCTGCTGCGCGTCACGCGTTACGCGTCACGCGTCACGAAGATCGCGAACAGCGCATGCGGCTTCTCGCCGGTTGTAGCAGCCAGCCGCATGCGCTAGAATGGGCGCAACCGCATGAACGACAACCTGCTGCGCACGACACTGGCCATCCTGCTGCCCATCGCCTTCGGCTGGCTGCTGAAGAAGGCCCGCGTGTTCCGCG
This sequence comes from Acidobacteriota bacterium, assembly GCA_022711715.1. Taxonomy (GTDB): domain Bacteria; phylum Acidobacteriota; class Aminicenantia; order UBA2199; family UBA2199; genus UBA2199. The sequence goes on along the minus strand of JAKLEC010000089.1, from coordinate 3,870 downwards.
AGAACGAGGTGGCCGCCCTGCGCAAGTTCGTCGTGCGCGTGGCGCTGCCCTTCCTGATCTTCCAGAACCTCTACCGCGCCGACACCGGCAGCCTGAGCCAGGCCCTGCCCATCATCCTGGGCTTCATGCTGCTGACCGGACTCTATACCGCGGCCTCGCTGCTGGTGGCCCCGCTGGTCCGCGGCGACGACCGGCAGAAGCTGACCTTCGCCTTCTCGGTCTTTGCCGGCAACTACGCGTTCCTCGGCTGGGGGGTGGTCGCCTCCTTCTTCGGCGCCGCCGCCCTCACCCGCGCCGTGTTCTTCTCCATGTTCTTCTGGCCGGTGTTCCTCACCTGCGGCTTCCTGCTGCGCCGGCGCTTCTGCGTGGATTGCACCCCGGAGGCGCAGGGCGGAGCCGGCTTCCTGAAGGTGCTCCTGCGCCACGCCGGCGTCCCCCTGGGGACGGCCGCCACGGCGCTGGCGCTCAACGTCGCCGGCGCGCGCCTGCCCGGCGTCGTCACGGACTTCATCGCCCAGTTCGCCGCCCTGGCCATCCCCCTCATCCTCTTCGCCATCGGCCAGAACCTCGTGCTGCTCATGCCCGCCGCCCGCCTGCGTCTGGTGCTGTCGGCCTCCTTCTTCCGCCTCGTCGGCGGCTTCGCCCTGGGCCTGGCGACGGTGGCCGCGCTCTGCCTGCTGTTCCGCGTCGACGACCTGAGCCGGCGGGTGATCCTGCTGCAGGCGGTGATGCCGACCGCGACCATGGCCACCTTCTTCGGCGAGTACGTCCCGCTCGACGAGACGCTGCTGGCGGGCATCATCGCCGTCTCCACGCTGCTGTCGCTGGTCACCCTGCCGCTGTGGGTGCTGGCCATCCACGCCATAGTACACTGAGCGGAGGGAATGCGAAGCCAGAGGTTCCAGGTACCACGTACCACATTGAAAGACCATTCCCTTGCTTTTCACTTTTCACCTTTCACTTTTCACTATTGCCCGATCCATTGCGGTTCCCCGTCACGCGTCACGATCGGTCACGGGACACCGCTTCCCTTCGCCGCCCCCGGGTGCTACAATCCGGCTCAAGAGAGGAACGAATTAAGATCAGCGCCAGGAACGTGTTCAAGGGCAAGGTGGTCGAGGTCCGGGACGGCAAGGTCAACACCGAAGTGGTCCTGGCCGTCGCCGGCGGCATGAAGGTCGTGGCCATGATCTCGAAGGAATCGGCCGGGCACCTGGGGCTCAAGAAAGGCAAGGCGGCGTATGCCGTGATCAAGGCCAGCTCGGTGATGGTGGCCGTGGACTAGCTTTCCGACCAATCGTGACGCGTGACGCGTAACGCGTAACGCGAAGCGGCAACCAGACGAGCGCCGCGGAGCAGGCTCGCCCACCATGCCCACTCCGCTCACACACTGCAGTCCGGTAAAGAAAGGCCCTCTGCGAGAGGTCGCGACACGCCTTCTCTCGTCACGCGTCACGCGTTACGCGTCACGAGAGATCATGGATATCGTTGACTTAGAGATTATTTTTTACTATACTCTGCGCTGACTCCGAGCCGCTCGGGCTACCGCCTTCGGGCCATGCCTGCCGGCCGCCAGGGTGCGATTGGAAACGGTCGCGCCTTCCGTCCTTGAAAAGGAGGCCTGAATGAACGATCGCGCGCCGTCCCCCCCCGTAGCGCAGGCCTCCGTTCCGCTATCCGTTCATGGAGGTCCCATACAATGAAAAAAGCGTTCGTCGCCATCCTCTGCCTGTTCCTGTTCGTCTCCTTCCTCGCCGCCGAGGAGGAGAGCGCGGAGAAGAAGGACAAGGAGAAGGAAGTCGTCCTGCCCATGATCACCGAGTCGGTGACCGTGTCGGCCAAGGTGCCGCGCGAGCTGCCCTACGCCGCCACCAGCGAGCTGAAACTCGACAAGATCGAGCCCATCAAGCCCAAGGACCTGACCGAGATCCTGCCCAGCGCCCCCGGCGCCTACGTCTCCAGCGGCGCCAAGAGCGAGTGGGGCGTCAAGCTGCGCGGCCTGGGCACCAACCGCATCACCCTGCTGTACGACGGCATCCCCATCTACGAGCCCTACTACAACTCCTTCGACCTCAAGGCCATCGCCGCCGACCAGATCGAGTCGGTCAAGGTGCTCAAGGGCGCCACCTCGGTCCTCTACGGCCCCAATGCCATGGGCGGCGTCGTCGACGTGCTCAGCCGGCGGCCGGCGCGCAACCAGTTCAACCTGCGCCTGGACTACGGCACGCGCCAGACTTATGGCGTCTACGCCGGCGGCGCCCTGCGCGGCCGCAACCTGCTGTTCACCGGCTCGGCGTCGCGCGAGGCCTCCGACGGCTTCAACTGGGTGAACGCCGGCGAGACCGAGCTGCGCAAGAACACCGACTACGAGCGCACCAACGTCGGCGGCAAGCTGTACTACTACCCCGGCAACGGCGCCGAGATCATGGGCGAAGTCAACTACTACCAGTCGGAGTACGGCATCCCCACCGCCACCGATTTCTACAAGAAGCAGTACTGGCGCTTCAGGGACTGGCAGCGCCTGCTGGCCAACGTCGGCGGCAGCTTCCCCCTGTTTGCCGGCGGCTACCTCAAGGCGCGCCTGTACTACGTCAAGCATTACAACGTCCTGGACGCCTACAAGAACGACCAGTTCCAGCAGCTGACCTGGGAGTCGACCTACGACAATTACGCCCTGGGCGCCTTCGTGCTGGGCATGGTGCCGCTGGGCGGCCGGCACCAGCTGCACGCCAGCGCCTCCTACCGCGACGACGACGTCAGCACCCAGTCCTCGCTCACCGCCCCCTGGGAGCACTACGAGCACAAGACCCTGTCGCTGGGCGTGGAAGACCACTTCCGCCTCAGCGACAAGGTCGAGCTGATGGCCGGCGCCAGCCTCGACCACCTGAACAAGCAGGACGGCGAGAACCAGACGACGCTCAACCCCATCCTGGGGGTCAAGTTCAACCCCAGCCCCTGGAGCGACCTGCACCTCACCTTCTCGCAGAAGTCGCGCTTCCCCTCGATGAAGAACCTCTACAGCCTGCCGGAGAACGGCGGCAACCCCGACCTGCGCGACGAGATCGGCACCACCCTCGAGCTGGGCTTCACCTACGACCGCGGCTGGTTCCTCAGCGGCGCCGTCTTCCACAACCGCATCCGCGACATGATCGAGAGCCGCATCAACGCCGACTTCATCAAGCAGAACATCAACGTGGCCAAGGCGCTCATCAGCGGCTTCGAGCTGGAGGCGCGCAAGGCCTTCGGCCCCGTGGCGCTGGCGGCCGGCTTCACCTACCTCGACACCGAGAACCGCGAGAGCGGCGACCGCCTCGACCTCATCCCTGCCGCCCAGCTGAACGCCTCGGTCCGCTTTTCCCGAGCCGACCTGTTCTCGCTGACCGTCTGGGGCCTCTACGCCTCCGACTCCATCTACCACTCCAACGCCGGCATTGTCGAGGTCGATCCCTACGCCGTGGTCAACGCCGCGCTGGAGCGCGCCTTCGGGCCGGTGACCGTCTACCTGAAGGTGGAGAACCTGCTGGACAACGAGTACTGGAGCGAGCCCGGCTGGCCGATGAAGGCGCGCACCGTCACCGCCGGCGCCCGCTTCTTCATCGAGGCGAAGAAGTAGGGGCGGATGCCGGCCCTGGGCACGCTGTACCTGCCGGCGGCGGCGGCCTACGCCGCCGTCCTGCTGCTGCTCGCGCTGAAGCAGCGGCGCCCCGCCCTGGGGGCGCTGCTGGCCGCCTTCGTGCTGCATGCCGGCTTCCTGGCGGCGCGCGCCATGGCGCTGGGCGCGCCCAGCTTCAACGCCGTCTTCGAGGAGCAGGTTTTCCTCCCCTTCTGCCTGGCCGCGATCGCCCTTTGGCTGTGGGGCTCGCTCCGTAA
>JAKLEC010000088.1 GCA_022711715.1 Acidobacteriota bacterium | reverse complement strand
CGGCGTCCAGGCGGCGCAGCTCGTCGCCGCGGACCAGGAACGGGGGGCTGTGCCCGGCGTTGACGTAGGTCAGCGACGGCTCGTCGTCGTTGAGCAGCATCCAGAACAGGGTGATGAAGCGCGCCCCACGGGTAATCTCGTGGACAAAGGCGTTGGCCCGGGCGATGAAGACGGCGGGTCGGAACAGGTACAGCTCGTTCATGGAATGGAAGACGGCCTGGCAGGAGGCGGCCAGCAGGGCGGCCGACAGCCCCTTGCCCTCCACGTCGGCCAGCACCAGCGGCTGGACGCCCTTGTGCATCTTGAGGATGTCGTAGTAGTCGCCGCCGACCTCCTGGATCGGCTCGTAGAGCACCGCCAGGTCGTAGCGGCGCAGCTTCGGCAGTTCCTGCGGCAGGAGCGAGAGCTGGATGGAGCGCGCGATCTTCATCTCGTGCTCCAGCTTGCGCTTCTCGACGATCTGCCCCAGGTAGCGGATGTTCTCCAGCTCCACCAGCAGGAAGCGGGAGAGGATGGTGGCGAACTCGAAGTCCTCCTCGGCCAGGTCGCGCAGGTTGAACTTGCGCCCCAGGCCCAGCACGACCGGCTGGCGGAGCTTCTCCGAGACGTTGAGCAGGTGGCGGACCTGGCGCGCCTGCAGCAGCCGCTTGAGATCGTCGCACGACGCGGGCAGTTCGTCGACGTTCAGGCAGGCGACGCCGGCCAGGGCGCGGCCGAGCTTCCTGCGCAGCAGCTGCGACTCCCAGGCGCTCAGGGCGAAGCCGCGCTTGCGGAACAGGTCGCGGCTGCGGTCGAAGAGGAAGGCGCGCGACACGCCCAGCGGCGCCATCAGCGAGGAAAAGAAGATGCGCGCCACGTGGTCGACGTCGAACTGCGCGCGCATGGCGGCGGAGAGCTCGCAGATGGAGCTCAACTGAAGCTTCTTGAAGCTGAGCTCGCGCTGCAGCCGCTTCAGTTCGATGTCCGCCATTTGATCATTTCGCAGCAGTGCTCGCCGCCGGCGGTGGTGTAGAGAACCGAGTCCATGATGGTACGCATCAGCTTGACGCCGAGGCCGCCCTTGCGCTTCGTCTTGATCATGCGGCCGATGTCCGGCTCCTCGCCGGAGATGTCGGGCGGCGATCCGCGGTAGCGAACGCAGATGCGCAGGCCGGCGGCGGCGATGAAGTATTCGATGCGCACCTCCTGGTCGGGCTGGTTGCCGTAGGAGTGCTTGATGACGTTGGTCACCGCCTCGTCGATGGCCAGGGAGACCTTCTGGGCGTCGGCCGGCGGGAACTGGGAGAGGGTGGCGATGTGCCGCGTCAGCTCGACGACCATCTTCAACAGCTGGGTCTGCGAAAGGATGGCGATCGAAAAATCAGGCTGTGGGGGGAACGCGGTTGAATTTTTCAATGGCGGCCTGCTCGTCGGCGACGAAATCGTAGATCTCGGTGAAGCCCACCAAGTCGAAGGTCTCGTGGACGCGCTCGTTCAGCGAGCAGAGCTTGATGTCGCCGCCCTTCTCGCGGACCTCGTCGATGTAGCCCATGATGATGCCCATGCCGGCCGACGTGATGTAGTTGAGTTCCTGGCCGTTGATCAGGATGTTGAAGTTGCTCTCGCGGATCATGCGCACGAGCTCCTTCTCGAAGCGAGCCACCTGATGGGCGTCCAGGTGGCCCTTCAGGTAGAGGACCGCCACGCCGTTGACCATCTTGCTGCGGATCTGGAAGCTCTTCATGGTTGCCTCGAAGCCATTGTAGACCAAATCCCGCCGAATTACAATCGGCCGGAGCCAAAGGGGATTTTTGGCAATTTTCCCCCGGACTATTGACAAGCGCAATAAATGTATTATAATTGTACTATGTTTGTAGCCCATATTAAAGACAACATTCGCGAGACAAGCATCGTCTCAAGAACAAACGGAGGTAGCGAATGAAGAAAGCTTTCTCGGTCATGATCGCAGTCTCAATGCTGGCGCTCATCTGTGCCCGGCCGCTCCCGGCCCAGAAGAGCGGCGAAAAACTCCAGGGCACCATCACCCTTTCGGGCGCCTGGGCCCTCTACCCCATGGTGGTGAAGTGGGCGGAGGAGTTCCGCAAGGTCAATCCCGACGTGCGCATCGACATCTCCGCCGGCGGCGCCGGCAAGGGCATCGCCGACGCGCTCGCCGACATGGTCGACCTGGGCATGGTTTCGCGGGAGATTTATCCGGCCGAGGTCGAGAAGGGCGCCTGGTTCGTCCCGGTCACCAAGGACGCCGTCGTGCCCGTTATCAACACCGGCAACCCCCTCTACAAGGAGATCGTGAAAAAGGGCGTGAAGAAATCCGACTTTTCCCGCATCTGGCTGCAGGAGGAGCCGCCGACCTGGAACGAGCTGCTGGGCGGCCGGGACGGCGTGGAGATCCACGTCTACACCCGCTCCGATTCCTGCGGCGCCGCCGAGACCTGGGCCCTCTTCATGGGCAAGAAGCAGGAGGACCTGCTGGGCATCGGCGTCTACGGCGATCCGGGGCTCAACGAAGCCGTGCGCAAGGACGCGCTGGGGATCGGCTTCAACAACATCAACTACGCCTACGACGCGACCTCGCTCAAGCCCATGGCCGGAACCGCCATCCTGCCCATCGACCTGAACGGCAACGGCACGATCGACGCCGCCGAGAACTTCTACGGCGACCGTAACGCCATCACCGCCGCCATCGCCGCCGACAAATATCCCAGCCCGCCGGCCCGCGACCTTTATCTCGTGGGCAAGGGCCAGCCCAAGAAGGCGCTGGTCAAGGCCTTCCTGCGCTGGATCCTGAAGGACGGCCAGAAGTACGTTTCCGAGGCCGGCTACATCGGCCTTTCCGCCGACAAGACCAAGGCGGGTCTGGCCAAGATCGGCCAGTGACCGCGGGCGGCTTCGCAAGGAGGATGCAATGAAACGCAACCAAGCGATCGTGTTCCTGGCCGTCATCGCCATGGCCGTCTGCGCCGCCGGCCTGCGCGGCCAGGGCAAGTTCTCCGGCCTGGTGTTCGGCGACTATTATTACGTGCTCGGGCACCACGACGCCGCCGTCGAGAAAGCCAACGGCTTCTGGCTGCGCCGCGTCTACTTCACCTACGACAACGCCCTCAATGACCGGTTCGCCATGCGCTTCCGCCTGGAGATGAACAGCCCGGGTGACTTCAAGACCTCGGCCACCCTCGTGCCCTTCGTCAAGGACGCCTACCTGACCGCCAAGCTGGGCCGGCACACGCTGCTGCTTGGGCTCATCGGCACCCCGCTCTACGACACCCTCGACGAGTTCTGGGGCTACCGGCCCATGGAGAAGACCCCGGTCGACCTCTTCAAGTTCGGCAACTCGCGCGAGTTCGGCGTCGGCCTGAAGGGCCCGCTCGACGCCGAGGGCAAGCTGACCTACACCGTAGTCGCCGGCAACGGCGCCGGGCTCAAGTCGGAGACCAACCGCGGCAAGGCGGTTTACGGCCGCCTCAACTTCCAGCCCCGCCCCTCGCTTTTCCTCGAGCTGTACGCCGACTACACCGACATGGGCGCCGACAGCTCGGTCAACATCCTGCAGGCCTTCGCCGGCACCAAGGGCGGCTGGGGGCGCGCCGGCCTCAATTTCGCCTGGCGCCACGCCGAAACCGCCGGCGTCGGCAACAACCTGAAATTCGTTTCCCTGTTCGGCGTCTTCAAGCTGAACCAGAAGCTCGAGCTGGTCGGCCGCTTCGACCGCCTGCTGGACCCCAATCCCGCCGGCAGCAAGATCGACTACATTCCCATGGCCGACAACGCCAAGGCCAACGTGGTGCTGGCCGGCCTCGGCTGGTCGCTGAGCGACAGCGTCAAGGTGATCCCCAACCTCAAGTACGTCTTTTATGACGCGCCCGAAGGCGGCGTCAAGCCCGACGCCGACCTGTACGCCTACCTCACCCTCTATTTCAAGTTCTGATCCCTTCAGCGGGGGGAGCCCGGCTCCCCCCCCTTGTTCCCGCTCCCTTTCCGCCGCGACCGCGGGTGGAACTCGTCGTATATCCTTTTCAGCTGGTCCTTGGCCAGATGGGTGTAGATCTCGGTGGTGGTGATCGACGAATGACCGAGCAGCATCTGCACCGAACGCAGGTCGGCGCCGCGCTCCACCAGGTGGGTGGCGAACGAATGGCGCAGCACGTGCGGGGTCAGGCGCGCGGCTAGGCCGACCCGGCCGCCGTGGCCCTTGATCATCTTCCACAGCCCCTGGCGGCTGAACGGCGCGCCGCCGCGGTTGACGAACATCGGCTCGGGATCGCCGCCGCCGGCCAGGGCCGGCCGGCCGGCCTCGAGATAGGCCTGCAAGCGCGAGCGGGCGACGCTGCCGAAGGGAACGACCCGCTCCTTCCCGCCCTTGCCGCGCACGCGCAGGAAGCCCTCGTCCAGATAGACATCGGCCGCCTTCAGCTGCGCCACCTCGGAAACGCGCAGCCCGGTGGCGTACATCAGCTCCAAGATCGCTCGGTCGCGGAGGCCCCGCGGCGTGGACGCGCCGGGAGCATCCAGCAGGCGCGCAACCTCCTCGGGGGTGAGGTACTTGGGGAGCCGCGCCCAGCGCTTGGGCAGGGCGACGGCGGCGGCGGGGCTGGCAGCCACCAGGTCGTCGTGCAGCAGGAAGCGGTAGAAGCTCCGCAGCGTCGAGATCAGGTGCGCCTGCGAGGAGGCGGCTCCCCCCCGCCGCCCCGCGCGGCGGATGAATTCAAGTAGGCCGGCCTCGTCGAGGCGCAGGCAGTCCAGCTTCCTCTCCTCCAGGAAGGCGAAGAACTTCCCCAGCTCGCGGCGATACGAGGCGATGGTGTTGGCCGCCAGGCCTCGCTCGAACTCGGCGTACTGCAGGAACTGCTCCAGGGGCGAAGACCGGGAAGGGGAAGCGGCCATGTTCAGAGGTAGGGGTTCTCGCTCAGCTCCCGCTCCAGGAGGCTCTCCGGGCCGTGGCCGGGAAGGACCCTCGTCGCGGGAGGCAGAAGACGGATCCGCTCCAGCGAGCGGCGCAACTCCTCCTCGGAGCCGCCGGGCAGGTCGGTGCGGCCGACATCGCCCTGGAACAGGGTGTCGCCGCTGAACAGCAAGCCGCCGCCGAAGAGCAGGATGGAACCCGGTGAATGGCCGGGGCTGTGGATGACGGCGAGCTCCAGGTCGCCGGCGGCGACGCGGTCGCCGTCGGCCAGCAGGCGCCCCGCCGCCGGCAGCGGCCCGACGCCGAAAATGGCGGCCAGGCCGCGCCCCGACTCGGAGCGCATCCCGGCCTCGTCGGCTGCGTGCAGCCACAGCGGGATGCGGTAGCGGGCCATCAGTGCCGCGGCGGCGCCCAGGTGGTCGGGATGGCCATGGGTCAGCACTACGGCCTGCGGCAGCAGATGCTCGGCCTCAATGCGCGCGGCGATCCGCTCCGCCTCGTCGCCGGGGTCGACCACCAGGCACTGGCGGCCGGCCTCGTCGTACACGAGGTAGCAGTTCGTGTCCAGCTCGCCGACCGCCAGGCTCAGGTACGCCATGTCCTCAGGCCCCGAACTTCCTGAACTTCAGGGCGTTGGCCATCATCAGCGGCAGGACGTCCATGGCCGGCATGCGGCCCAGGACGCCGCTGGCGCAGGCCGTCTCGCCGAACTTGGCCCGCAGCGGCTGGATGCTCACCTTGCCGCAGGCCTGTCCCGCGGGCGAGCCGCAGGCGATGGCGTCGACGGCGCCGCCCGGCAGGGGCGGGCGGCGCACGAAGGCCGACTTGAGCAGCAGCGGGTTGGGGTGCCAGGAATGGCCCTTCAGCAGCGCCGGGGTGGAGTGGTCGCCGGTGACCACCAGCACGTCGGGGGTGAGCTCAAGGACCTCGGGCAGCCAGCGGTCGAACTCCTCGATCACCGCCACCTTGTGGTCGAAGTCGCCGTCCTCGCCGTAGGAGTCGGTCTTCTTGACGTGGACGAAGAAGAACTCGAAGTCGGACCAGCGTGCCTTCAGCACGGCCAGCTGCTCCTGGATTGTGCGGCCGGTCTCGAGGATCTCCATGCCGACCAGCTGCGCCAGCCCGCGGTACATGGGGTAGACGGCGATGGCCGCGGCGCGCAGCCTGAACAACTCCCTCATGGAGGGGATGGCCGGGTACTTGGCGAAGCCGCGCAGCAGGCAGGTGTTGGCCGGGTGCCGGCCGGCCAGCTCGGCGGTGAGGCGGTCGATGAAGAGGTTGACCACGCGCGCCGTCTTCTCGGCCTTGGCGCTCTTGGCCCGGGCGTACAGCAGCGGCCGGCCGACGGCCTCGGGATCGGCGTCGCTGACGGCGTCGTCCAGGCCGTCGCCGGTCAGGACCAGGACGAAGCGGTGTTCCTCCCCGGGATAGAGGGCGACCTCGACGTCCTCGATGCGCCGGATCCTCTCGCTGAGAAAGGCGATGATCTCGCGGTTCTTCTCGGTGGGAATGCGGCCGGCGCGGCGGTCACTGACCAGGCCGTTCTCCAGGGTGGCGAAATTGCCGCGCACGGCCACGCTGCGCGGGCCGACGGCGATGCCCACCCCCAGCGCCTCGAGGATGCCGCGGCCGATCTCGTACCTCAACGGGTCGTAGCCGAACAGCGAGAGGTGG
>JAKLEC010000087.1 GCA_022711715.1 Acidobacteriota bacterium | reverse complement strand
TGACCCAGGCCCGTCTTTGTGATATTTTGCAGGATCATGAACAAGGTTTTCGACATCGTCGTCCAGTTCGCCGCCGTGCTCTTCGCCATCTCGGTGCACGAGTCGGCGCACGCCTGGAGCGCCGACAAGTGCGGCGACCCCACCGCCCGGCTCCAGGGCCGCATCTCCCTCAACCCCATCGCCCACATCGACCTGTTCGGCACCATTATTTTCCCTGCGATACTGATTCTCTTGAGCGCGATCAGCGGTCACCCCGGCCCCGTTTTCGGCTGGGCCAAGCCGGTGATGGTCAACCCGTACAACTTCCGCAACCGCCGCCGCGACCACATGCTCGTCTCGGCCGCCGGCCCGGCCTCGAACATCCTGGTCGCCCTTGCGGTGATTCTGCTGCTCATGCTGTTCTTCCAGCCGCTGATGGCCGCCACCAGCCCCACGGTGACGCTGCTGCTGCGCATCGCCACCTACCTGCTGATGATCAACGTTTTCCTCGCCGTGTTCAACCTCATCCCCGTGCCGCCGCTCGACGGCAGCGGCATCCTGGAGGGGATGCTGCGCGGCGAGGCGCTGCGCTGGTTCGAGCGCATCAAGCCCTACGGCTTCTTCATCCTGTTGTTCGTCATATACACGCGCGTCTTCGACCGCATCGCCGACCTGCTGTTCAGCGGCCTGTTCCGCCTCTTCCCCAAGCTGGTCTTCGTCGTGCTCAAGGCGGGGGTGATCGGGTGACCCCACAGGTGGTCATGAGCGGGATGCGGCCCACCGGCCCCCTGCACCTGGGCCACTGGGAAGGGGCGCTGCAGAGCTGGCTGCGGCTGCAGGAGTCGGCCCGCTGCCACTTCTCCATCGTGGACTGGCACGCCCTGACCACCGAGTATCAGGACCCCTCGCGCATCCGGGGCGCGATCCGCGAGGTGCTGCTCGACTGGCTGTCGGTGGGCATTGACCCGGAAAAAAGCGTCGTCTACCTGCAGTCGGCGGTCAAGGAGATCGCCGAGCTCAACCTGCTGCTGGGCATGCTGACGCCGCTGGGCTGGCTGGAGCGCGTCCCCACCTTCAAGGAGCAGCAACTGCAGCTGGCCGACCGCGACATCAACCAGTACGGCTTCCTCGGCTACCCGCTGCTGATGACCGTGGACATCGTCGTCATGAAGGCCGACACCGTCCCGGTGGGCGAGGACCAGGTGTTCCACCTGGAGCTGGCGCGAGAGATCGTGCGCCGCTTCAACGGCCTGTACGGCGACTGCTTCCCCGAGCCGCAGCCCTTTCTCACCCCCATCCCCAAGCTGCCCGGGGTCGACGGCCGCAAGATGAGCAAGAGCTACGGCAACGCCATCTACCTGAGCGACGACGCCGCCGCGGTGGCGGAGAAGATCCGGCCGATGGTCACCGACGTGCGCCGCAAGCGCCGCTCCGATCCCGGCGTGCCCGAGGACTGCCCGGTCTTCGCCCTGCACCGCGCCTATTCCCGGGCGGACGAGATCGCCATGATCGACTGCGAGTGCCGCAAGGCCGGCATCGGCTGTATCGACTGCAAGAAGATCCTCATTGCCGACGTCAACGGCTTCCTCGAGCCCTTCCGCCAGCGCCGCCGCCGCTACGAGGCCATGGCCGTCGCCGACATCCTGGCCGCCGGCAACCGCTGCGCCGCCGAGCGCGCCGCCGCCACCCTGGCCCAGGTGCGCGCGCTGATGAAGATATGATGGAAGCGGAGTTCTCCGGCTACCAGGTGCAGACCGATTTCTTCGAGGGGCCGCTCGACCTGCTGCTGCACCTGATCCGCAAGAACAAGATGAACATCGCCGAGGTGCGCCTGTCGCGCATCACCAGCGAGTACCTCTCCTACCTGGAGGGCAAGCGCGGCATCAACCCCTCGCGCGAGAGCGAGTTCCTGATGACCGCCGCCACCCTCATCTACATCAAGTCGCGCTCGCTGCTGCCCAAGCCGGAGGAGCCGGGCGAGGACTCCCCCGAGAAACGGCTGATCCATACCCTGATCGAGTACGAGAAGATCCAGAAGATCTCGCACCTGCTGCAGGAGATGGAATACACCGAGCTCCTGCTCTGGCGGCGCCGGGAACGCAGCGAGGACTTCGCCAACCGCGAGTACGAGCTGAAGGAGGTGTCGGCCTTCCAGCTGGCCGAGATCTTCTTCGACATCGTCAAGAAGAGGGAGAACGAGCAGTTCCTGTACATCGCCTCCAAGAACTACTCCATCGCCGAGAAGCAGGCCGAGATCCTGTCGATCCTGGAGAGCGGCGGCTTCCTCGACTTCACCGTCTACGTCGCCAAGCTCGACTCGGTGGAGGAGGTCGTGGTCAGCTTCTTCACCCTGCTGGAGATGATCAAGCGCCACATGCTGGTCGCCGTCCAGGAGCAGCTCTTCGGCACCATTTCCGTCTACCGCAACGAGGCCGGCCAGCTGGAAAACTGAAACCATGGAAGCCGAACAGACATCGCAGCGCATCGCCCTGATCGAGGCCATCCTCTTCGTCTCCAAGGAGCCGGTGGAGCCGGCGCGCATCATGGAGTTCCTGGGCATCACCGACATCGGGGAGTTCGAGGCGGTCCTGGCCGCCATGGAGAAGGAGCACCTGCAGGAGCGGCCCGAGCGCGGGCTGCTGCTCAAGCGCAGCGGCGGCGGGCTGCAGCTGGTGACCAAGCCCGACCTGCACGACGACCTGAAGCGCTTCTTCACCGTGCGCCAGGCGGCCAAGCTCAGCCTGGCCTCGCTGGAGACGCTGTCGATCATCGCCTACCGCCAGCCGGCCACCCTGGCCGAGATCTCCGACATGCGCGGCGTCAACTCCAGCGGCCCGATCAAGAGCCTGCTGCAAAAGAAGCTGATCAAGATCACCGGCCGCAAGAAGGTGCCGGGGCTCCCCGCCCTGTACGCCACCACCCAGGAGTTCATGGTCTATTTCGGCCTCAACGACCTCTCCGAGCTCCCCTCGCTGGAGGAGCTGACCGAACTGTTCGAGGAGAAAGAGCAACCTTCGCTGTTCACGCCATAGGAGGAGCCATGGAAGCACTGGTCAACCCCCACGTCCTGGACGTTTCGCCCTACAAGCCGGGCCGGCCGGTCGAGGAGATCCAGCGCGAGTACGGGCTGAAGCGGGTCGTCAAGCTGGCGTCGAACGAGAACATGCTGCCCATCCCCGCCCATGTGCGCCGGGCGATCCGCCTTGAGCTGGCCCAGCTGCAGTACTACCCCGACTCCGACAACTACGCCCTGCGCCGGCGCATCGCCGAGTACAACGGCGTGGGCATGGAGAACGTCATCGTCGGCGCCGGCTCGGTGGAGCTGATCCAGATGCTGATCCGCACCTTCCTCAAGCCGGGCCAGACGGTGCTGACATCGGAGAAGACCTTCTCGCTCTACAAGAGCGCCACCATCGAGCACGCCGGCCGGGCGGCCTTCGTCGAGGCGCCCATGGACGCCGGGCTGCGCTTCGACCTGGAGGCCATCGCCGCGCGCATCGACGACGCCGCCAAGATCGTCTTCCTCACCAACCCCAACAATCCCACCGGCACGCTGCTGCCCGGCGCTGCCGTACGCTCCTTCATCGCCCGCGTCCCCGCCGACCGCATCGTGGTGCTGGACAACGCCTACCAGGAATACGTCGACGACCCGCGCGACTATGTCACCGGCCTGGACGAGATCCGCTCCCGGCGCAACGTCGTCGTCCTGCGCACGTTCTCCAAGGTCTACGGCCTGGCCGGCCTGCGCGTCGGCTACGCCATGGCCCATCCCGACACCATCGCCCTGCTCGGCCGCGTCAAGCCGCCCTTCAACGTCACCCGCGTCGGCCAGGCGGCGGCACTGGCCTCCCTGGAGAATGACCGCTTCAAGAAGCGTACGGTGCGCCTCAACCGCCGCAACAAGGCCAGGCTGCTGGCGCAGCTGCAGGGGCTGGGGCTGCGCGTCATCCCCTCGCAGACCAACTTCCTTCTCTTCTTCCCCGGCGTCGACGTCGCCGAGCTGAACCAGCGCCTGCTGCAACAGGGGGTGATCATCCGCCCCATGGCCGGCTTCGGCATCCCCGACGCCATGCGCGTCAGCGTCGGCCTGGAGGAGGAGAACGACTTCTTCATCGCCAAACTGGGCCCCATCCTGGGCGAAATGAGACGCTGAACGCCCGGACGGATCCGGAAAAGGAGCCATCATGGACCATGACATCCTGTTCGTCGGCGGCGGCCCCGCGGGCTACGAGGGGGCGATCGTCGCCGCCAAGAAGGGCCTGAAGGCCGCGGTGGTGGAGATGGACCAGCTGGGCGGCACCTGCCTGCAGCGGGGCTGCATCCCCACCAAGGCCATCCTGCACTCGGTCAAGGCGGTCAAGCAGATCAACGACTTCGCCAGGATCGGCGTGCGCGTCGAGAAGTTCCAGGTCTCCGTCGAGGAGATCGCCCGCCGCAAGGAGCGCATTGTGGCCAAGCAGACCCGCGGCATCGAGCTCCTGTTCAAGCAGCGCGGCGTCCAGCTGATCCGCGGCCGGGGCCAGGTGACCGGTGCCAACGCCGTCGTCATCGACGGCCAGAGGGAGGTGAGCTCGCGGCACATCGTGCTGGCCACCGGCTCCAAGCCGGCCGAGCTGCCCTTCCTGCGCTGGGACGGCCGCCGGGTCATCGGCTCCGACCAGCTGCTGCGCCTGGACGAGGTCCCCGCCTCCATGCTGGTCATCGGCGCCGGCGCCGTCGGCCTGGAATGGGCCCTCATTTATTCCTACCTGGGCTGCAAGGTGACGGTGGCCGAGATCATGGAGACCATCCTGCCCGGCACCGACCCTGAGATCTCCCAAGTGCTGAGGAACGAGCTGATCAAGCAGGGGATCACCATCCACACCGCCACCGCCGCCGGCGACCCGGTTGTCGGCGCGGAAAGCGTCGAACTGACGTTCCGCAAGGGCGGTCAGGAGTGGCGCGAGGCTTTCGCCAAGGTCCTGCTGGCCGTCGGCCGCCTCCCCAACACCGAGGGATTGCTGGCCCCCGGGCTGGGCCTTGCCCTCGACGCCAGGGGCTTCATCCCGGTCTCGCGCGACCTGGAGACCGCCATCCCCGGGATCTACGCCTGCGGCGACGTCGTCGGCCCGCCGCTGCTGGCCCACAAGGCCTCGCACCAGGCCATGGCCGTGGTCGAGCACATCGTGTCCGGCCGGCCGGTCGACCACCACCCCCAGCCGGCGGCGGTGTTCACCTTCCCCGAGGTGGCCACCGTGGGCCTCAGCGAGGCCCAGGCGCTGAAGGAAGGGCTCACGCCGCGCATCGGCCGCTTCCCCTACGCCGCCGGCTCGAGGGCCAACGCCATCGACGAGAAGGCCGGGCTGGTCAAGGTGATCGCCGGCGAGGACGGCGTGCTCCTCGGCGCCCACATCGTCGGCGCCGAGGCCGGCGAGCTGCTGCCACTGCTCACCTATGCCGTGCAGCGAGGCCTGAAGGCCGAGGAATTCCGCGACTTGGTCTTCATCCACCCCACCCTGAGCGAGAACCTCTGGGAGGCGCTGGGCGAGGTCGGCGGCTTCTCGGTCCACATCTGAGCCTGGTGCTTACCCGCCATAAATGCTCGTGACGCGTAACGCGTGACGCGTGACGAGTAGCAGCCCTGAAGAAGGAAAATTTCCAAGCATCAAGCGCCAATAAGCTAAATAGAGAGCCAGAAAGCTTGATCGTTAAGGATTTCTCTTCCGCGCCTTGGTTTTAGACATTGGAGTATGAAGCCTTGTATCTGTTTGGGGTTTGTCGATCGAGATTTTGGAATATTCCTGCTCGTCACGCGTCACGCGTTACGCGTCACGAATGTTCATTGATGCGGATTGCTTTTTAGCTGTCGTTTCACTATAATGCGGGCGATGAAAAAGGCCCTGGCCGCGTTCCTGCTCCTCCTCCCTCTGTGGCTCGGCGCCGACATCTACGCCCTGCGCTTCGAGGGGCCGGTCGACCCGCTGCTGGAGGAGTACGCCGGCGACTCCTTCCGCGACATCCAGCGCCGCGGCGACGCCCGCCTGGTGGTGATCGAGATGGACACGCCGGGCGGCTTCGACACCTCGATGCGCGCCATCATCAAGACCATGCTGAACTCGGGCCTGCCGGTCGCCGTGCTGGTCTCCCCCAAGGGGGCGCGCGCCGCCTCGGCCGGCTTCTTCATCCTCATGGCGGCCGACGTCGCCGCCATGGCGCCGGGGACCAACACCGGCGCCGCCCATCCCGTCTCGGTCACCGGCAGCGACATCGAGAAGACCATGCGCGAGAAGGTGACCAACGACGCCGCCTCCTACGTCAAGTCGCTGGCGCGCAGCCGCGGCCGCGACCAGGGGATGGCCGAGAAGGCTGTGCGCGAGAGCCGCTCCTACACCGCCGAGGAGTGCCTGCAGGGCGGCCTGATCGACCTGATCGCCGCCGACGTCGCCGACCTGGTCGCCAAGCTGGACGGCCGCACCGTCGCCCTCTCCGGCGGCAGGCAGGTCCTCCTCGACCTGCGCGGCCAGAAGGTCGTGCCGCGGCCCATGAGCGAGCGCCAGAAGTTCCTGCGCACCATCACCAACCCCAACCTGGCTTATTTCCTCCTCATCTTCGGCCTGGTGGGGCTGTATCTCGAGTTCAGCCATCCCGGTGTCGCCCTGCCCGGCATCCTGGGCGGCATCTCGCTGCTGCTGGCCTTCCTGGCCTTCCAGATCCTGCCCA
>JAKLEC010000086.1 GCA_022711715.1 Acidobacteriota bacterium | reverse complement strand
CTTAGGCGCCCGCGGGCCCGCTGCGCTCCCCATGAAGCGAAAAGAGATCGTCCTGATCAAGGAAACCAAGCAGAACGAGTTCGTGCCCAAGATCATGGACCATATCGCCCCCTTCCTCTCCCTGCGTGCCGGCGACCGCGTGGGCATCAAGATCAACCTCTCGGGGGCCAAGGAGATCTACGCCAACACCCACTACGAGACGGTGGAGTCGCTGATCCGCTACCTGCGCGAGCGCTTCGCCGTGGGCGCGATCACCATCATCGAGGGCTCCGACGGCGCCTTCTTCTCGGCCAAGACCACCTGGGACATCTTCTACAAGTTCAAGTACAAGGAAGTGGAAATGAAGGGGGCGCAGCTGTGCAACCTCGACGAGCTGCCCCATGACCAGGAACTGACGGTGGAGACCGTCAGCGGCCCGCAGGCGCTGCAGTTCTGCCGCTTCCCCGCCGACTACCTCATCTCGGTGGTGCCGCCCAAGACGCACAATATTTTCCCGGTCTCGCTGTCCATCCCCAACCTGGTCGGCTTCGTCAAGCCCGAGCAGCGCGTGCTGATGTTCGGCGCCTCGGCCCAGGAGATGAAACGCATCAACTTTTCCCAGAGCGAGAAGTACTTCCAGCTGGTGCGCTTCGCCAACCGCAATTTCGTCGCCCTGCTCAAGCGCATCACCCCGTCGCTGGTGCTCATCGACGGCCTGTACGGCATGGAGGGCAAGGGCCCGATCAAGGGCAGCCCGGTGTTCCACGGCTTCGCCATCGCCAGCGAGGACGCCGTGGCCGCCGACGCGCTGGCCACCCACGTCATGGGCTTCAGCCCCGACGACGTCCCCTACCTGGAGATGGCCTTCCGCGAGGGGCTGGGCAACAATCGCTGGCAGAACGTCATCGGCATCGACCCGCAGATGGTGAAGTTCCCCTACCGGCCCCACCCACTCTTCCAGCGCCAGCGCAAGTACCGCGAGCGCCAGCGGCCCGACGGCCCGGTCTCCGCCCCCACCCATGAAGAAAGCCCTGCGCCAGCGGATTAAGGCGCTGAAGAGCGGCGCGCTCTCCGAGCGCGAGCTTCTCGCCTACCTGGACAACCTGCCCTTCAGCGACGAGCGGCACCTCAAACTGGATTTCCACCGCCGGCTGCGCCGCGGCATCCCCGAGGCGATCTTCGGCCAGGGCAAGAGCCTGGAGCAGCTGCGGCGCATCGTGCGCAAGTTCGCCGCCATGGGCGAGGAGCTGCTCGTCACCCGCGTCGACGCCGAGCGCTTCGCCGCCCTCAAGGCCGAGTTCCCCTTCCTGCGCTACCACGCCGCCGCCCGTGTCGTCACCCGCGACCATGGGCCGCGGCCGTCGAATCCCGGCCGCGTGCTGGTGCTGTCCGCCGGCGCCTCGGACGAGCGGGTCGCCGAGGAGGCATACGTCTCCTCGCTCTACCTGGGCAACCGCACCGACAAGGAGTACGACGTGGGCGTCGCCTGCCTGGCCCGCGTCCTGGGCCTGCGCGCCCGCTTCAACCGCGCCACGGTGATCATCGCCGTGGCCGGCATGGAGGGGGCGCTGCCCTCGGTCGTGGCCGGCCTCACCTCCACGCCGGTCATCGCCGTTCCCACGGCGGTGGGCTACGGCGCCAACTTCGGCGGGCTATCGGCGCTGCTGTCGATGCTCAATTCCTGCGCCGGCGGCATCTCGGTGGTCAACATCGACAACGGCTTCGGCGCCGCCTACCAGGCGACGCTGATCAGCCGCAAGCTCTGCGCACGACGCCGCTGAGGCGGGCGATGCCCTTGGCGTGGGTGCCGGGCCAGTACAGCTTTCCGCAACGCGCGCAGCCCTGGAAGGCTTCCTGGGTGCGGAAGACGTAGGGCGGGACCCGCCCGCTGGCCTGTTCCTTCTGCAGCGGCAGCAGCTCGCCGTTGCACAGCGAGCAGCGGCAGGGCAGGGAGAAGCGCCCGAGGGCGAAGGCGGCGGCGATCTCTTCCAGCTGCTGGAGCGGGTGCACGGCCCGGACCAGGCGGCTGGTTCCCGGGGGCATCGACTCGTGCAGCGCCTGGTCCTTGCTCAGCAGGATGCGCGCTTCCGCCCGGCACAGGCCGCGCAGCTGGTCGTCGTCGGCGCGGTTGTCGTAGAAGGTGTCGAATCCCAGCATGCGCAGCCAGCGGGCGGTACGCCCCAGCATCACGTCGCAGGCGAAGCGCGGCGGAGAACTCATGAAGCCACAACCCTTGGCGTACGGCGTACGGCCGACGGCGTACGGTGGAAGCACCGAAACGAACATATTGTGTTAGTGTTAGTGTTAGGAACAGCAAAGGACGAGCTTGATCCGGTGATTCTCGATTCCTGATCAGCGATCGGAAAGGGAAAGCCCTGTCTGTTGCCGCTTCTCGTCACTTGTCACTCGTTACTCGTCACGATGAGCTTTATTGCTGTTGCCGTACGCCTTATGCCGTATGCCGTACGCCCAGTTCGTTCTTTTAATACTCTTTGTCGCTGCTGGCGCGCGCCGCCCGGTTATGGGCCCAGCTGCGCACCTTCTTGATCTGCTCCTCCATGGTGGTGGCCAGGGGCACCGAGGAGCCGAAGATGACGAATAGGTCGTCCTCCTTGAGCTTGCGGCCGTCGGCGAAGGCCTCGTACATCCCCGAGATGATGACCTGCTCGATCTCCGAGCCCGACCAGTTCTTGGTGATCTGCGCCAGCTGCGGGATGTTGAAGTCGCCCAGGTCGTTGCCGCGCTTGCGCAGGTGGATGCGGAAGATCTCCTCGCGCTCGCGGCGCGTCGGCAGGTCGATGAAGAAGATCTGGTCGAAGCGGCCGCGGCGCAGGAGCTCGGCCGGCAGCAGGTCGATGCGGTTGGCGGTGGCGGCGATGAAGATCTCCGAGGTGTGCTCCTGCATCCAGGTCAGGAAGTAGCCCAGGATGCGCGAGGAGGAGCTGTCCGAGGTCTTGTCGCTGATGCCGCTCTCGATCTCGTCGATCCAGAGGATGGCCGGGGCCACCGAGTCCATGGTCTTCAGCGAGCGGGCGAAGACGTCCTCGGGGGGTCCGGCGATGCCGGAGTAGACCAGGTTCATGTCCATGCGGAACAGGGGCAGGTTCCACAGGGTGGCGATGATCTTGGAGGCCAGGCTCTTGCCGCAGCCGGTGACGCCCATGGTCAGGATGCCCTTGGGCTTGTCCAGGCCGAACTCGCGCGCCTCCTTGGAGAACGCCTTGCGCCGCTTGAGCAGCCAGTCCTTCAGCCGGTCCAGGCCGCCCATGTCCTCCATGGTCAGCGCGTGGGTGAAGAACTCCAGGACGTTCTCCTTCAGGATCAGCTGTTTCTTCTCGTAGTGGATCTTTTCGATCAGCGCCGCATGGATGCGCGGCTGCCCCTGGAAGGCCTTCATGTAGGCCTTGGTGGCCTCGTCCAGGGTCAGGCCCTGCACGGCGGTGACGAAGCTGCGCTTCTCCTCGGCGGCGAGCTGCACCTGGGCGCCGGCCCGGGTCAGCGATTCCAGGAAGCGGTTGAACAGCGCGTCCAGCTCCTCGTAGTCCGGCAGATCGAAGTGGATGATGTCGACTTCCTTCTTCAGGCTCGCCGGCAGGGAGTCGTCGGGGGAGAGCAGGAAGAGGAACTTGCGGCTGCCCTTGAACTGCAGGTAGCACTCGCGCACCTGGCGCACCAGGTCCAGGGAGTCGCGCAGCCGCGGCGTCAGGTCCTTGAAGACGAAGAAGGCCGGTTCGGCGCAGGCCAGGGCGGCGTCCAGCGCCCTTCCCGGCAGGACGCTGTCGGGCAACGGCACCTCGCCGCGGCTGAGGCCGTTGCGGCTGTCCCAGGCGAAGTAGTTCTGGTTCTTGAGCGTCTGCTGGCCGAGCTTCTTCAGGAAACCCTCGACGCGCTTCTCCTCGAAGGAGACGATCTGCACGATCGGCTGGCCGGCGAGCAGCGAGTCCTTGATGCGGTTGAGCGAGGCGTTCATTCGCAGACCTCCAGTTGCGCCAAGTCGACGACCTCGCCGAACTTGAAGACAAGGCCGCGGACGGCCGGGCGCAGGGCGACGAAAGTCGCGTAGTGGTACAGCGGCACGTAGAGCGCCTCGCGCTCAAGCTCGGCGCCGATCCAGGCCAGGGAGCGCGTCTCGCTCACCGTGTCGGCTCCGGGCAGGGTGGCGATGCGCGCCCGCACCGCCGGGAGCGAGAAGCCGCGGATGTTGTAATAGCCGCCGGCCTCGACCAAGTGCGAAAGGAAATGGTAGGCGGCGGGGTAGTCGGGGATGCCGCCCAGGATGACGCTGGCATCGGTGCGGTAGACCTCGCGCGTGAAGTAGGCGAACGGGTCGTCGAGGGCGACGACGCGGACGTCGATGTCATAGCGGGCCAGCTCGCGGCGAACGAACTCGCCCACCTGGCCGCGCTTGTCCTTGGTCACGGTCAGCAGGTCGACGGCGATGCGGCCCGGCGGCAGCTGGACGCGCAGGGCGGCGGCGCGGGCATAGTCCAGCCGGTAATAGGGGTTGTGCCCCAGCAGGCCGAAGGGCATCATGGAATGGGCGGGGAGCGCCTGGTTGTGGAAGACCTCGCGCACCAGCCGCTCGCGGTCGATGGCGCAATTGATCAGCTGGCGCAGCGCCGGCCGGCGCAGCTCCTCGTTCCCGGCCGGGTTCAGGACGAGGAAATTGAGGGTGGTGGGAGCCGAGTTGAACACATGCAGGCCGCCGCGGCGCGCCAGGCGCTCCAGGTCGTCGTTGGTGACGAATACCATGTCGAAGGAAGGGGCGCCGCCGCCGCTGCCCTCCGGGCCGCGGTTGAAGGTGTAGACGTCGATGCCTCCGACGTTGCCGCCGCCGGCGAAATAGCCGGGATCCCGCTCCAGGCGAAAGACCCGGTACGAGCGCCCGCCCTCGTTCCGCTCCTCGCTGCCGGACAGGCGGAAGGGGCCGGTGCCGACCGGCTGCCGGCGGAACTCCTCCTCGCTGCGGCCGGCCAGGCCGCGGGGAAGGATGGCGGTGTACTCGGCGGCCAGGAATGGGAGGAAATACTTGAATTCCGACGCCAGGCGCACCTGGACGGTGTGATCGTCCAGGATGCGCAGCCCGCTCACTCGCGGCGCGCTGCCGGCCAGGAACGCGGCGCTGCCTTCGATGCACTGCATCTCGACATAGCGTTCGCGGGTCCTGGCCATGAGGTTCTCCAGGGTGAAAACCACGTCGGCGGCGGTGAAGGGCCGGCCGTCGTGGAAGCGCACGCGGCGGCGCAGGTGGAACGTGTAGACGCGGTGGTCGGCGGAGACTTCCCAGCTCTGGGCAAGCTCGGGGGCCAGGTGGCCCCGGTGGTCGGCGTAGACCAGGTTGCTGAAGATGGCGTCGGTAAGCTGTCCGTCGGCGTAATGGATGCCCTCGTAGGGCAGCAGCGAGACCGGCCGGGGGTCGATGACGGCCTTCAGGCGGCAGGAGCGGGGCCGGGCGCCGGCTTCCGCGTCCCGGCCTTCGCGGCGCGAGCAGGCGGCGGCCAGGAGCGCCGGCAGGACCAGCAGCAGGAGGGTGCCGGCACGCTTGCGGGGTTCCATGGTCCGCTCACACCCTGAAGTTCAGGGCCTTCTCTACGACGGCGAATTCGGCGGGGAGCGTGCCGCCCACCTCGCCGTCGTACTCGACGCCGATCTCGGCAGACGGCTCGCCGGCCGGCCCGGCGACGGACTCGACGCGGACGGTCTTGGCCCTGATCATGTGCACCTTGGGATGGCGGGCGATCGTGCCCGAGTACAGGCGGCCGGAGTTGGCCACGATTTCCAGCCGTCCCATCGGCTCGACCAGCACCAGGTCGAGCCAGCCGTCGTCGGGTTCGGCATGGGGGGCGATCACCATGCCGCCGCCGAAGATGCGGCCGTTGGCCACGGCGCCGATCAGGTACTCGCCCGTCCGAGCCGGGCCGCCGTCGACGGACAGGCGCACGCGCTTGCTGCGGTACTTCATGATGGTCGACAGCAGGCCGCGGTAGTAGGTGAGGGCGCCGCGGCGCGACGGACCGACGGAGGCGACGTTGCGGATGACCTCGGCGCCCAGGCCGAAGTCGGCTACGTTGATGAAGTGCTGGCTGCGCGTCTCCGCCGCCGCCCCGCCGTAGGTGATGCGCCCCATGTCGATGCGGCGGTTGCGGGCGTTCTTGATGCGCGCCGCCGACTTCTCGAAGTCGCCGGGCACCTTCATGAAGCGGATGAAGTCGGAACCGGTCCCCGAGGGGATGATGCCCACGGCGGCTTCGTCGTTGATGGCCCGCCCGGAGCGGGGGTGGAAGAAGCCGCTGCTGATCTCGTTGAGCGTGCCGTCGCCGCCGACGCCGATGAGCAGGTCGAAGCCGTCGCCCAGCAGCTGGCGGGCCATCTCCGTCGCCTGGCGCGGCTTTTCGGTGAAGCTGTACTTGAACTCGCGGAAGTGCGAGCGGATGGCCTCCTTGATGGTTTCCCAGCGCCGGCCGGTGCGGCCGCGGGCCGAGAAGGGATTGACGATGACATGGACCTTGTTATTCATGCGGTGCGGGCGGGGCGGGGCGCAGCAGCCGGCGGGCGGCCAGCCCCGCCAGGGCGCCGGCCGCGATGGCCAGCAGCACGAACAGGCCGATGGCCAGGGCCATCATGGCCTTGAAGGGGCCGGCGGCCAGGGCGGCGGCCTGCTCGTCGGCCAGGGCCGGCGCCACGGCCCGCGCCGTCTCGATCATGCGCTCGAGCTTTTCGGGGTCGAGGCCGGCGATGGAGACGGCCCCCAGCAGGGCGAAGATACCTCCGGCACAGAGGCCGCTCAGCGCGCCGGCCAGCGCGGCATCGCCGCGGCGCAGCGACGC
>JAKLEC010000085.1 GCA_022711715.1 Acidobacteriota bacterium | reverse complement strand
TAGAGGAAGGTGCCCAGCCCCGAGCGCACGGAGAACACGATGAACATGGCCAGGAAGGCCAGGCCGTTGGCGGTCATGAAGGCCACCAGGGCGCCGCTGCTGCAGCGCGCCAGCGAGCGCCGGTAGAGGGCGGCCTCCTCGGCGCTGAGGAATTTCTTCTCGGCGACGCGCTTGCCGATCATCAGGAAGTTGCCGAAGGCCCACCAGGCCGCCAGCAGGCTCAGCGGCGGGAACGAGGAGGCCAGCACGTACCAGCCGACCAGGAAGCGGATGGGGTTGTTGGCCGACTCCAGCGTGGAATCGAGGAAGGGGACGTCCTTGACGCGCAGCGGCGGCACGTTGTAGAGGATGCCGGCGGCCAGCAGCGCCCCCAGGCTCCAGACCAAGGCGGCGGAGAAGGCATGCCAGGCGATGCCCAGCGCCGCGGCGGTCAGCAGCGCCCAGACGCCGAGGAGCACGGGCACGCTGATCTCCTTGGCCACCAGCGGCCGGTCCTTCTTGCGCGGGTGGTGGGCGTCGTAGGGGGCGTCGGTGATCTCGTTGACGATGTAGTTGGCGGTGGAGGCCATCCAGGTCAGGATGAAGGCCAGCAGCAGCCGCAGCCCCAGCCCGGCGTTCAGCCCGGCCGGGAAGCGCTCCGGCTCCGCCAGGAAGACGGCCGCCGTGCCGGCGGCGATGGCCGTGCTGCGCGGCCAGCGGTCGAGGCGCAACGAGGCCAGGTACAGGCTACTTTTCCGCTTTTCGGGCATAGACCTCCCACGAGTCGAACAACTGCAGCCGCAAGTGTAGCGCCTTCAGCGGCCTTTGTAAAGGCGTGCCCTTCAGGAACGGCAGCAGCCGCGTGGCCAGGTAGTAGGCCGAGAAGTTCCAGGCGAAGCGCCGCCGGCGGACCACCGCGAAGCCGTGGTCGGCGAGCAGCCGCTCCAGCGAGCGCCGATGGAAAAAATTGACGTGGGCGGCACGGTAGTGCCACCAGCGGCCGCCCATGAGGCGGGCCGCCAGGCTGGCGATGTCGGGGGTGACCACCACCAGCGTCCCTCCCGGGGCCACGAAGCGCGCCACCGCGGCGAGAAAAGAGTGCGGGTCGGTGACGTGCTCCAGAACGTCGAGCAGGGTGACCGCGGCGAACGGCTCGACGGGCGCGAACCGCTCGGCCGGGCCGTGGAACAGCCTCAGGCCGTACAAACGCTCGGCGTCGGCGACCAGGGAGCGCGAGGGCTCGATCCCCTGCACGCGGAAGCCGGCGGCGCGGGCGAGGTTCAGGAAGATGCCGCTGGCCGCCCCCACGTCGAGCAGCGCGGAGCCGGGCGGCGCCAGGCGGCCGAGCCGCTTCAGGATGGCCGCGAAGTTGCGCCCGCGCCCCTCCCCTTCCTGGCTGTATTCCTCGTCTTCCAGGGCGGCGTAGAAGCGCTCGATGGCCTCGGCGTCGGGGACGGGGTTGGCGAAGACGAAGCCGCAGTCGCGGCAGGAGAAGAGCGTCCAGCGCGAGCCGTAGTGGCGGTCGGTGATGCGGAAGTCGTCGGCGCGCAGCGCCCGCGGCTCCAGCGTCCCCTTCCGGAAGAGGGCGATGCGCCCGCCCCGGCACAGCGGGCAGCGCTCGAGCGGGGTCAGGTTCATTCCTCTTTCTCTTGCCGGACCGGTCCGACGGGTCCGACTTGTCCGACGCGTTCCGGGAAAAAATGCCTTTTCCAGAACTCCACCGCCGAGCGGGCGTTCTCCGCCGCCTTGGGGCCGCGCACGCCGTGCCGCTCTCCGGGGTAGATCATGAGCTCCACGGTCTTGCCCTGGTCGAGCAGGCGGTCGAGGAGCTGCAGCGAGTTCTGCATATGGACGTTGTCGTCCATCGAGCCGTGGGTCAGGCGCAGGTTGCCGCGGTAGGAGTCGAGGTGGGAGAGGACTGACGACTGGCGGTAGCCGTCGGGGTTTTCCGCCGGCGTGTCCATGTAACGCTCGGTGTAGACCGAGTCGTACAGCGTCCAGTCGGTCACCGAGTACTCGGCGATGCCGCAGGCGAAGCGCCCGGGGTCGGAGACCACGGCCAGGGCGGCGACATAGCCGCCGTAGCTGCCGCCCTCGATGCCGATGCGCGCGTCGTCGATGAAGGGCAGGGTGCGCAGCCAGTCGACGGCGCCGCCGTAGTCGGCCATCTCCCACTTGCCCAGGCAGCGGTGCATCTGCTCCTCCCCGCGCTTGCCGAAGTGGCCGGAGCCGCGGTGGTCGACGGCCAGGACGATGATCCCCTCCTGGGCGAGGTAGTAGCCGTCCAGGCGGCGCGGGAAGGCGTCGAGCACGCCGCGCGCCCCGGGGCCGCCGTAGATGCCGAGCACGACGGGATATTTCTTCGCCGGATCGAATCCCGGGGGCAGGATCCAGGCCGCGGGCAGCTGCAGGCCGCCGGCGGCGGGGATGCGGAACAGCTCGGACCGGCCCAGGTCATACTGGGCGAACGCCGGCAAGGCGCTGTCCCCCAGCCGGCGGATGAGCCGGCCGTCGCCGCCGCGCAGGTCGAGGACGGCGGGCCGGCTCCGCGTGGACCAGCGGTCGATGAAAAACGAGCCTCGCGGCGAGACGGCGGCCCGATGGCTGCCGTCTTCGCGGGTCAGGCGCAGCGGCTCGCCGCCGTCGAGCCCCACGCGGTACAGGTCGCTGCGGGTGGAGTCCTCGCGGTCGGCGCTGAAGTAGACGCGCCGGCTCCCTTCGTCCACGGCGTCGATGCGGCTGACCGACCATTCGCCGCGGGTGAGCGCCCGCTCGCGACCGTCGGCGCCCAGGCGGTAAACGTGGCTCCAGCCGCTCTTGCTGCTCAGCAGCAGGGCGCCGCCGCCCGCCAGGGGCACGAAGCTGTCCTTGTCGAGGAAATCGATCCAGGACTTCTGCTTCTCGGTGTAGAGCAGGCGCGCCTTGCCGGTGGCCGGCGCGCACTCGTAGAGGCGCAGCTCGTCCTGGCCGCGGTTCAGCCATTGGACGTAGGCCCTGTCCCCGCGCGGCGACCACGCCAGGAAGGTCAGATAATGGTCGCCGCTGCCTGCGAAATCGACCCAGGCGGTCCCGTTGCCGGCCGCGTCCGCGAAGCCGACCTTCACCATGGGATTGGGGAACCCCGGCTTGGGATAGCGCTGCATCTCCAGGCGGCCATAGGCCCCGGTCGCGTCGAACAGCGGGAAGCGCGGCACCGGCGACTGGTCGAAGCGCATGAAGGCGAGGATGCGTCCGTCCGGGCTCCATTCGAAGGCCCGGTTGCGGCCGGCGCGGCCGAGGATCTCCTCGTAATAGACCCAGGAGGCGTAGCCGTTGAGGATGTCATCGCCGCCGTCGCGGGTCAGCCGCACGGGCGCGCCGCCGCCCAGCGGCGCCGCGTACAGGTCGCCGCCCAGGGTATAGGCGACGCTGCGGCCATCAGGGGACAGGAGCGGGTTCTGCTCGGCGCCGGCCGTTTCGGTCAGGCGCGCCAGCTTCCCCGCGGGCCGGCAAAGGGCATAGAGGTCGTCGCCGTTCACGAAGACCAGGCGGGACCAGTCGGCGCTGTGATCGGCGGGCCGCAGCCAGTCCAGGTCCTTCGGCCCCGAGCCCTTGTAGGGGGCCGGATCGAACAGCAGCCGGGCGCGGCCGCTTCGGGCGTCTACCCGCCAGGCCTTGCCGTCGCGCGTCTCGGCGTACGAGGCGTCGTCCAGCCAGGGGCCGGCATCGGGCAGCATGCGCAGCAGGGGCTCGCCGCGGAACAGGAAGGCCTGCTCGAAGGACAGGCGCTTCGGCTCGCCGGCGTGCAGGGCGGCGGCGCACAGCCACAGCAGCAGGAATCGCTTGCTCATGTTTCCTCCGTGAAAAGAGCCTGACCGTCGCGGGGCAACGGAACGTTTCCGCAATTCAGATGACGAACCCCGCCGGAATCTCCATGTCCTTGGGCACGACCGTGATGCCGTCGACGATGCTGTAGCGGTCGTGGGTGAAGTTCACCAGCCCCTTCTCGTTGACGAAGCGGGCGCCGGGGCCGACGCGGACGTTCTTGTCCAGGATGGCGTTGCGGATGACGCAGTCGCGGCCGATCCCCATCGGCTGCCGCCCGCGCCGCGCGTCCTCGGCCTTCTCCGCCTCGCTTTCGTAGTAGTCGGCGCCCATCAGCACGACCCGCTCCAGGTAGGTGCTGGCGCGGATGACCGAGCGGATGCCGACGACCGTGTTGGCCAGCTTGCTGCCCTCGATGATCGACCCCTCCGAGACCAGCGAATAATGGATGTCGCAGTTCTCGATCTTGGAGCCGGGCAGGAAGCGCTTGCGCGTGTAGATCGGCGCGTCCTCGTTGTAGAAATCGAAGTGCGGGATGGGGTTGGCGAAGTCGAGGTTGGCCTCGAAGAAGGCCTTGATGGTCCCGATATCCTCCCAATAGCCGGTGAAGACGTAGGCATGGACCCGGCGGTCGTGGATGGCCTCGGGGATGACCTCGCGGCCGAAGTCCTCCTTGATGTTGTGCTCCAGCAGGTCGATCAGCACGTCCTTGTCGAAGATGTAGATGCCCATGGAGGCGATGAAATTGAGGTCGCGGTCGGGAATGCCCAGGTAGTCGGCCGGGGTGTACAGCTCGTCGAGCTGGGCGGCCTGCTTCGGCTTCTCCACGAAGCGGGTGATGCGCCGCTGGCCGTCGATCTGCAGGATGCCGAACTCGCCGGCCTGGCCGCGGGTCACCGGCTTGACGGCAATGGTGACCTCGGCGCCGCTCTCGACGTGGGAGCGGAGGAAGTCGGCCAGGTCGATGCGGTAGAGCTGGTCGCCGGAGAGCACCACCACATGGTCGACCTTCTGGTGCTTGATGTAGTGGATGTTCTTGCGTACGGCGTCGGCCGTCCCCTGGTACCAGTTCGAGTCCTCGATGGTCTGCTGGGCGGCGAGGATCTGCAGGAAACCGTCGGAGAAGCCGTCGAAGCGGTAGGACTGGGCGATGTGGCGGTGCAGGGAGGCGGTGTTGAACTGGGTCAACACCATGATCTTGCGGATGTTCCAGTGCAGGCAGTTGGAAATGGGGATGTCGATCAGGCGGAACTTGCCGCCGATGGGAACGGCCGGCTTGGCGCGGAACTTGGTCAGCGGGTAGAGGCGGGTGCCGCGGCCGCCGCCCAAGATCACGGCCAGTACGTTTTTCATACGGCCATAGTAGTTTTTGGGCAAATAAAAGTCAATATTCAATTGTATGGACTACGTGACGCGTGACGCGTAACGCGTGACGCGAGGCAGCCAGCTTACGAACTGACAAGCAGAATACTCTATGGTCAGGACACTGAAGACCTTCCAGTTGTACTGGACGGTCATGCAAACCTGAATCCAGGTCTTTTTTCGCATCATGATACACGTTACGCATCATGTGGCACGTTTACTCGTCCAGTGCCAGCTACTCGTCACGCGTCACGCGTTACGCGTCACGATAGGCCGATTTATATCTCCTCGAGCTGGCCGCCATGCAGCACATAGCGCTTGTCTGTCAGCTGGGCCAGCTGCGGGTTGTGGGTGGCGATGACCGCGGTGAGGCCGCGCTCGCGGATCAGGCGCTGGAGCACGGCGAAGACGGCCTCGCCGGTCTTCCAGTCGAGGCTGCCGGTCGGTTCGTCGGCCAGCAGCAGGCGCGGGTCGTTGAGCAGGCTGCGGGCGATGGCCGCCCGCTGCTTCTCCCCGCCCGACAGCTGGTAGGGCATGGCATCCAGCCTGTCGCCGAGGCCGACCTCGGCCAGCAGCGCGCCGGCCTCGTCGAGCGCCTGGCGCTTGCGGAAGGACTGCACCAGCCCGGGCGCGGCGACGTTCTCGCGCAACGTCAGCTCGGGCATCAGGTAGTGGAACTGGAAGACGAAGCCGATGTCGCGGTTGCGGTAGGCGGCCAGGCGCCGGCGGCTGAACGTGGCGAGCTCCTCGCCCTCGAAGCGGATGATGCCCCGGTCGGGCTCATCCAGCGAGCCCAGCAGGTGCAGCAGGGTGCTCTTCCCCGAGCCCGAGGCTCCGGCGATCGAGGCCGTGCGGCCGCGCTCCACCGCCAGCGAAAGCCCGCGCAGGATGACCAGGCGCTCGCGGCCGGGCTGGACGAAACTCTTCACGATCTCCTGCGCTTCCAGGATCAGGTCGGCCATCGCTCCTCCTCAGCCGTTGTCCGCGCGGGGCAGCACGGCGACCACCGCCTCCAGCCGCGGCAGCCAGTAATCGTTCAGCGTCTCCAGGCGCACCCAGCCGCCGCTGCTGGGGGCGTGCACGAAGCGGCCGTCGCCGAGATAGATGGCCGTGTGCCAGGACCTCTTCAGGCGGAAAGCCAGGATGTCGCCCGGCCCGGCCTGGCGGAGGCGGACCGCCCCCTTGAGCCGTGCCTGCTCGCGGGCGCTGCGCGGCAGGCGGATACCGAAGCAGCCGTACACGTAGTGGACCAACCCGCTGCAGTCGAAGCCGTCGATGTCGCCGCCGCCGTAGGCATAGGGCAGGCCGGCCAGGCTGAGGGCCAGGCCCACGACCTGCCGGCGCAGGGCGGCGCGCGGCGGCGGCTCGGTGCGCACTGCGCAGGCGGCCAGGGCGGCGAGCAGCGCCAGCAGCGCGGCCGTTCGCGGGGCGCGGGGGAACAGCGGGTGAATGCCAGTGGCTTGCGCGCGCAAGGATCCTCGTCGGGCGGCGGGGAAATGCGAAAGGGGGGACTCGAACCCCCAGGCCTTGCGGCATCGGATCCTAAGTCCGACGTGTCTACCAGTTCCACCACTTTCGCGGCCGCCCCGGGCGAAAATATCACCATTCGCCGGGGAAGTCAATTCCCGCGGCCGCGACCCTTGTTTGACATTGACAACGCCTTTTGCTATGGTGAAGGCAATTTGTCACTCGGGAGGTAGCGATGTCAAGAAAAACCTTTGGATCGAA
>JAKLEC010000084.1 GCA_022711715.1 Acidobacteriota bacterium | reverse complement strand
TTCTCGTTGACCTTGGGATTGTACTTCATGGTGCACGAGCCGAGGGGATAGAAGCCCTTGTCCACCGAATAGTTCAGGGCGGCCAGGGCCATGTAGTGGCGCACCACCTCCACCTCGGACACCTGGGGAAAGTCGGCGACGGGGCCGCGCAGGAGCCCTTCGTCGACGGCCGGGCCGGCCGGCACATCGGCCTCGTTCAGGCCGACGCCGACCTTGCCCTCACGGCTCAGCTCGAAGATCAGCTTGGGCAGGCGGTTCATGCTCGTTCTCCCATGGCGGCCAGCAGGCGGTCGATGGCGGCGCGGTCGTGGAGCTCGCTGAAGGCCAGCAGCAGGCGGTTTTTCTGGGCCGGATCGAACCACGACAGCGGCACGCCGGCCAGGATGCCCTTGCCCTTCAGCGCGGCGGCCAGCTCGGCGGCGCTCCCCTGCCGCGTCTCGATCAGCACCTCGTTGTAGAAGTTGCGGGCGTAGACGACGCGGACGCCCTTCAGCCGGGAGGCGCCGGCCGCGAAATAGGCGGCGTTGAGATGGCAGGCGCGGGCGGCGCGGGCCAGGCCGTCCCGGCCCATGGCGGCCAGGTACATGCCGGCGCGCAGCGCGCACCAGGCCTCGTTGGAGCAGATGTTGGAAGTGGCCTTCTCGCGCTTGATGTGCTGCTCGCGGGTGGAGAGGGTCAGCACGTAGCCGCGCTTGCCGTCGAGGTCCTGCGTCTGGCCGACCAGCCGGCCGGGCATCTGGCGCAAGAACTCCTCGCGCACGGCCATGAAGCCCAGGTAGGGACCGCCGAAGCCCAGCGGCAGGCCGAAACTCTGCGCCTCGCCCACCGCCATGTCGACGCCCGCCTCGCCCGGCGAGCGGAGATAGGCCAGGGACATGGCCTCGGCGACCACCTGCACGGCATAGGCCTTGCGGCCGTGGGCGGCGGCCGCGATGGTTCCCCCGTCCTCGACGACGCCCAGGAAGTTGGGCGACTGGAAGAGGACGGCGGCGACGCGCTCGTCCAGCTTGGCCTCCAGGTCGGCGGCGTCAACGCGGCCGCTGCCGGCATCGACGGCTACGACATCCAGCTCGATGGGCAGGTTCTGGACATAGGTGCGGACCACCGCCGCGTACTCGGGATGCAGGGCTCCGGCCAGCAGCACGCGCGGGCGGCCGGAGCGGCGCACGGACAGCAGCGCGGCCTCGGCGGCGGCGGTCGCCCCGTCATAGAGCGAGGCGTTGGCTACGTCCAGCCCGGTGAGCATGGCCATCATGGTCTGGTACTCGAAGATGGCCTGCAGGCTGCCCTGGCTGACCTCGGGCTGGTAGGGCGTGTAAGGGGTGACGAACTCGCCCTTGGCGCTGAGGTAGGAGACGACCTCGGGGATGAAGTGCGCGGTGGCGCCGGCGCCGAGAAAGCTGAGATGGCCGGCAAAGGCGTTGCGGCGCCCGAACTCGCGGAAGGCAGCGGTCAGCTCGGGCTCGCTCAGCGCCCGCGGCAGCCGGTCCAGCGGCGGAAAGCAGCTGCCCCCGGGAATGCAGGTGAAGAGCTCCCTGACGTCAGCGATGCCGATGGCCCGCTTCATCTCCTCCCGTTCCGCGTGGGTCAGGGGCAGGTATCTCATCGCTCACTCCCCGGCGATGCCTTTCAGGTATTCCTCGTACTTGGGGAAGTCCATGAGCTCGTCGAGCTCGGACGCCTGCTCGACGCTGGCCTTGAAGATCCAGCCGTCGCCCAGGGGGTCCTGGTTGACCAGCTCGGGATTGTCGCTCAGCCGGGCATTGGCCTCGGTCACCTTGCCGGTGACCGGCGAATAGACGTCGGAGACGGCCTTGACCGATTCGATGTTGGCCGCTGGGTCGCCCTTCTTCAGCGCCTTGCCGGCGGCGGGCAGGTCGACGAACACCACGTCGCCCAACTCGTGCTGCGCGTAGTCGGTGACCCCGACCACCACGAAGCCGCCCTCGCGGCGCACCCACTCGTGATCCTTGCTGTACAGCAGATTTTCCTTGGCCATTTGGCTCCTCCTACTTGGACCGTTTATAGAACGGGGTCTCCACGACCCTGGCGGTGACCGTCTTGTCGCGGATGGCGACCTGGAACTCGCTGCCCACGGCCGAATGATCGGCAGGCAGGTAGGCCATGCCGATGGGCTTTTTCAGGAAGGGGGCGAAGGTGCCCGAGGTGACGGCACCGAAGGGCTTGCCCTCGACGGTGATCGGGTAGCCGTGGCGGGCGATGCCCTTGTCGACCAGCTCGAAGCCCACCAGCTTGCGGGCGATGCCGGCCTCTTTCTGGCGGGCCAGCGCCTCCTGGCCGATGAAGGGCTCCGCCTTCTTGAGCTTGAGGATCCAGCCCAGGTCGGCTTCCAGCACGGTGTGCGCGTCGTCGATGTCATTGCCGTACAGGGCCATCTTGGCCTCCAGCCGCAGGGTGTCGCGCGCGCCCAGGCCGGCGGGCAGGGCGTCATACTTTTCCCCCCGGTCGGCCAGGTCGAGGAAGAGCTTGCTGGCCGCGGCGGCGTCGGCGCGGAAGTAAATCTCGAAGCCGTCCTCGCCGGTGTAGCCGGTGCGCGAGACGATGGCGTCCGCACCCTGCACCCGCCCCTGGGCGAAGTGGTAGTACCCCATGGGCTTCAGGTCGATGTCGGTGAACTCCTGCACCAGCTTCTCGGCCACCGGCCCCTGCACGGCGATCTGCGAGTACTCCTCGCTGCGGTTTTCGACCTGGACGTCGAAGCGCGCCGTGTGCTTCTTCATCCACTGGAAGTCCTTCTCGATGTTGGCGGCATTGACCACCAGCAAGTACTCGTTCTCCTTGATCATGTACACCAGCAGGTCGTCGACGAAGCAGCCGTGGTCGGTCAGCAGGCCGGCGTACTGGATCCGCCCCGGCACGAGCTTGGCCGCGTCGTTGGAGACGATGTGGTTCACCGCCCGCAGCGCCTCGCGCCCGCGGAACCAGATCTCGCCCATGTGGCTGACGTCGAAGATGCCGCCGGTGGTGCGCACGGCCATGTGCTCCAGGTTCAGTCCCGAGTACTGGACCGGCAGGTCCCAGCCGCAGAACTCGACCATTTTGCCCTTCAGGATGTAATGCGCTTCGTTGATCCTCGTTTTTTTCATTGGCTTGCTCCCAAAGATAGAAGAATGGATAAAATATCACAGCCGCCGGCAAAAAGCAAGGAAATGCGGGATTTGACAAGCGTTTTTCGGGAAGATATAGTGGTGCCGCCAGGACCCGCACCATGCACCAGCACCCGCCGGAGGATTTTGCCCGCCAAGTGGCACGATCGCTGCAGGAAGGCCGCAGCGCCCGGGCCTTCCTCCCCCTCTTCCCCGCCCTGCTGCGCCGGCGCTTTCCCGGAGGCACCTACGTCCTGTATTACAAGGAGGCGGAGGGCAACGTCTTCCGCGCCTACGGCGACGGCGCAGGGGACGGCGACCTGCCGCCGCTGCGTGAGGAGGCCGACCTGGTGGAGAGTTTCACCAGCCGCCAGGAGGCCATGCGCCTGGGGCCGCCGACGCGGATGTACTTCGAGCTGTTCGACCGCGACTGCCGCGGGCTGATCGGCCGGCTGGGTATCCGCCTCATCCTGCCGCTGCGGGCGCGCCACTATTTCCGCGGCCTGCTGCTGGCGCGGCCGGGGCCGGCAGGGGAACGGGCCGATGGCGAGCTGGAGGAGGCGGCGCGCACCGCGGCCGCCCTGTTCATCCCGGCCATCGAGGCCGAGCGCATGGAGTTTGAGAACGACAAGAACTACTATCGCCTGTTCAAGTTCGACCGCCTCGTCCTGCTGGGGCAAATGGCGGCCTCCCTGGCCCACGAGCTGCGCACGCCCCTGACCACGGTGCTGTTCGAGACCGCCGCCATCCGCAACCTGCCCGCAGGCGGCGGCGCCGCCGCCGCCTGCGACACGATCAGCCGCGAGGTCGGGCGCGCCAGCCGGCTCATCGAGTCGCTGCTGGTGTTCTCCAAGTTCAAGGGGCTGCAGCTGGCCGAGGTGCGCCTGTGCGACTTCGTCGAGGAAACCCTGGGCGAGATCCCGGCCAGCAAGATCCCGCCGGTAGTGCGGGTGAGCGTCGAGGGCGATCGCGAACTGCGCGTCAGCAGCGACCCCGGCCGCTTGAAGCAGGTGTTCATCAACGTGTTTTTCAACGCCCTGGAGGCCATGGCCGGCCAGGAGCGGGGCGAGGTTGCCATCCGCGTCTACAGTGAGTACCACGAGCTGCCGCGCGACCGCCGCTGCATCGTCTCCATCCGCGACACGGGGCCGGGCATCCCCGACGAGATCAAGACCCGGGTGCTGGAGCCCTTCTTCACCACCAAGAAGGACGGCACCGGCCTGGGGCTCTACATATCCTACAGCGTCATGAAGACGCTCAAGGGGGACCTGGAGATCCAGAGCTCGCGCCAGGGCACGCGGGTCCTCCTGGTTTTGCCCGAGAGGTGAGCATGAACGAAGGCAACCACATCCTGCTGGTCGAGGACGACGCGCCGCTGCGCGAGTCGATCCGCCGCTTCCTGCAGGGGCAGGGATTCCGCGTCAGCGAGAGCGGCGGCCTGCTCGACGCCAGCCGGCGCCTAGCCCAGGAGGGCGTCGACCTGGTCCTGCTCGACCTCACCCTCCCCGACGGCAACGGCATGGACATCCTGGAGCGTTTCGGCCGCCAGTATCCCCACCGCATCGTGGTGCTGACCGGGACCGGCTCCATCGAGACCGCCGTGCTGGCCATGAAGAAGGGCGCCCACGACTTCCTGCAGAAGCCGGTGAACCCGGAGCTCCTGCTCCTCGCCCTGCAGCGCACCTTCGCCTACATCCGCGAGCGGCGGGAATGCCAGGAGCTGAAGGGCGAGATCGGCGACGCCGCCGGCTTCGGCAAGTTCATCTACCGCAGCGAGACCATGGCCGACGTCCTGGGGCTCGCCCGCCAGTACGCCGCCACCGGCCACTCCATCCTCATCAGCGGCGAGACCGGCACCGGCAAGGAGCTCATGGCCCAGGCCATCCACGCCTCCTCCAGGCGCAGCGGCCGCCCCCTGGTGTCGGTCAACTGCGCCTCCATCCCCGAGAATCTCGCCGAGTCCGAGCTGTTCGGCTACAAAAAGGGGGCGTTCACCGGCGCCTTCGCCGACTCCCCCGGCAAGTTCCTCCTGGCCGACGGCGGCACCATCCTGCTGGACGAGATCGGCGAGCTGCCCCTCAACATCCAAGCCAAGCTGCTGCGCGTGCTGGAGAACGGCGAGATCACGCCGCTGAAGAGCCGCAGCGCCGTCCGCGTCGACATCCGCGTCCTGGCCGCGACCAACAAGGACCTCGAGGAGGAAGTGCAGGCCGGCCGCTTCCGCGCCGACCTCTTCTACCGCATCGACGAGCTGAAGGTCCACATCCCGCCGCTGCGCGCGCGCCGCGCCGACATCCTGCCGCTGGTCGACCATTTCCTGGGCATTGCCAACCTGGTCAACGCCCGCCCCATCGAGTCCATCGCCACCGAGGCCCAGCGCCTGCTGGCCGACTACGACTGGCCGGGGAACGTGCGTGAGCTCAAGAATACCATCTTCAAGATCGTGGCTTCGGGGCATGCCGGGGCCATCGGTCCCGAGCACCTGCCGCTCAAGCTGCGCCACCCGCGCCGCCAGGCCGCGCCCGGCCGCCGCGAGCCCAGCTTGGCCGAGCTGGAAAAGGGGCACATCCAGAAGGTGCTGCAGGAATGCGGCGGCAACTGCACCCAGGCGGCGGCGGCGCTGGGCATTTCGCGCTCCTCACTCTACCGCAAGCTGGAGGAATTGCGCATCCGCCGCAAATGACCGCCGCCGCGGGGCCTCAATTCAGGAACTTGCGGTAGAGGTCCTTGAGGTCCATCTCCTTGAGGTCGGAGGAGGCGGCCTCGAAGAGCAGGCGCCCCTCCTTGACGAAGCCGACGCGGTCGGCGACCTCCGAGGCGCTGAAGATGTCGCTGCCCAGGCCGAGGACGGCCCGCCCCTGGTCCTTCTGCTGCAGCAGGAGCTTGTTGAACTTGAGCTCGAAGCCCTTCCCCGCCCCGCGGATGAAGTCGTTGATGACGACGTTGCGCCGCTCGGGGGCCAGGCAGGCGGCCAGGTAGACCTGCTGGAAGGCCTCGGGGCGCAGGTCGCGGACCTTGCGCCGCAGCTGCCCCTCGTGGAAGCTGAGGACGAGCAGGGTGCGGTAGATGCCCGCACGCTCGGCACCGCCGGCGGCGCACAGCAGGTCGATCCAATCGCCGAGGCGGGCCTCGGTCTCGAAGTCGCCGGCATCGGCGACGCGGTCGATGAAGGCCGCGGACAGCCCGTTTCGCCGTTCGCCGGCCGGGGCGCCGTCGAAGAGCACCTCCCCGGCATCCGCGCGCGCCGCGCCGCTCAGGCAGCGGAACAGCGGCTCGCCCCAGCCTTCGGAGCGATGGAGCAGGAAAACGATCTCGCCGTCGGCGACCTCGAGGCTGAGGGAGTCCAGGCCGTGCTCGCCGGCGGCCAGGCTGAGGCCGCGAATGGCGATCATGGCCGCATGATCTGCCGCCGCAGCGGGCGGTAGGTCAGGACGAGGACGGCGGCGCCGTAGAGGACGACGACCAGGACGCCGAGCCAGTACGTGCGCGGCGGGAGGCTGCGCGCATGGAACAGGTTCTCCTCCGCCTTGACGAACGATTCCACCGGCGGGTCGTCCTCGGCGTAGCGCTTGGCCAGGTAGAACTGGATGAAGCGGTTGCGCAGCGTCATGATGTAGTCCATGAAGTCGAGGTAGCCGTAGTAGCCCTTGCCCGAGGCCTCGCCGGCCAGGAAGTGGTAATAGGAGGTGGGGAAGAACAGCGATTGGCGCTCATGCTCGCGGATCACCGCCTCGATCTCCCGGAGGTACTTCGTCTCCAGCGCCGAGTTCAT
>JAKLEC010000083.1 GCA_022711715.1 Acidobacteriota bacterium | reverse complement strand
GCAATCCCGGCACCGCTCCCGGCAACCCCTCGGCCAGCAGCAGGAATCCCGCCACCAGCAGGACCAGGCAGGCGCCGGGCAGCAGGACCAGCAGCGGCCGGTCGAACAGGTGGCCACGGCCGGCGTCAATCATGCCGCCCAGCGTCGGCAGCCGCGGATCGAGCCCCAGGCCAAGAAAGCTCAGGCTGGACTCGGCCAGGACGACGGCCGCGATCCCCGACGCCGCCTGGGTCAGCAGCAGGGGGAGCAGCGGCGGCAGGACATGTCGGCGGGCGATATGCCCGGCCGAAGCGCCGAAGCCCCGGGCGGCCAGGATGAAGTCCTGTTCGCGGATGCGCCGGACCTCGCCGCGCGCCAGCCGCGCGTATCCCGCCCAGCCGCCCAGGGCCAGCGCCACAACCAGGTGGGCCGCGCCCGGTCCCCAGAGGGCGAGCAGGACCAGGGCCAGCAGGATGCCCGGAAAGGCCAGGGTGAAGTCGGCGGCGAGCATGATGGCGGCGCCTAGGCGGCCGCCGCGCCAGCCGGCCGTGAAACCCAGTCCGGCGCCAAGGCCGGCGGCCAGCGCCACGGCGGCCAGTGCCACCGCCGCGGAGGCCAGGGTGGCGAACGCCAGCGCCGGCAGGAGATCCCGTCCCAGGTCATCGGTACCGAGGGGGTGAAGGGCCGACGGGCGCAATAGCCGCTGCCGCAAGCCGGGCTCCAGGCCCGATCCACCGGCCACGGTGCCGGCCAGGAGCGCCGCGGCCAGCCCGGCCAGGACCAGGACGCCGAGGCGCAAGCGGCCCTTAGCCGATCCGTTCACGGCCGATGCGCGGGTCGAGCCGCTCGCAGCCCAGGTCGACCAGCTGGTTCGCCAGGTAGTAGGCCGCGGCCATCAGCAGCGCGGTTCCCTGGATGACGGGAAAATCACGCTGGCGCACGGCCGTGACGAGCAATGTGCCGATCCCCGGCCAGGAAAAGACGTTTTCGACAACCATGGCTCCTCCCAGCAGTGCCCCCATCTGCAGCCCGGCTACGGTGGCGATGGGCGGCAGGGCGTTCTTCAGGACGTGGCGGCGGAGCACCTGCCCCGGCGTCAACCCCTTGGCCCGGGCCAGAAGCACGTACGGCCGGCGCGCCTCCTGGCACAGCGTCACCCGCACCACGCGCATGAGCAAGGCGCTGAGCGGGACCGCCAGCGTGACGGCGGGCAGCACGAGGAACTCGATGCCGCCGCTTCCCGAGACGGGCAGGAGCCCCAGTCCCAACGAGAAGGTTAGGATCAGCAGCAAGCCAAGTAGGAAGACCGGGAACGCCAGGCCGAAGGCGGTGAACGCCGTTTCCAGCCTTCTCCACAGGCGGCTCCGCCCCCAGGCGGAGAGGCCCCCCAGCAGCAGCGAGAAAGGCAGGGTAAGGGTCATCGCCGCCGCGCCCAGCAGGAGCGTGTGCTTCAGGCGGCGGCGCAAGAGCCCGGCCACCGGCCGGCGGTCGATCAGCGACTCGCCGAGGTCCAGCACGGCCAGGCGGGCCACGAAGCGGAGGTACTGCGCGGGCAGCGGCCGCTCAAGCCCCAGCCGCTGCCGAAGGCGCTGGATGTCCCCGGCGCGGGGATGGGGACCGAGCGCGGCCAGGACTGGATCGCCGGGAACCAGCCGTGCCAGCAGGAAGGTGAAGCTGCCGCAGGCCCAGAGAAAGAGGAGAAACCGCGCCGCCGCCCGCAGCAGCCGTCCCGTCATGCGTCGATGCCGTGCTTCTTCAGCAGGTTGAACAGCGCCATGCGGCTGATGCCCAGGCGCTCCGCGGCCCGGCTCCGGCGGCCCTGCTGCTCGGCCAGCACCCGCAGCAGCAGCCCACGCTCGAACTCCGCCCGCGCGCTTCTCCAGCTGAAGGGCGGCGGCTCCGGCGCCGGCGCCAGCTCAAGCACGGGAGCGAAGGTGATCCAGTTCTTCACCCGCGATTCCAGCTCGCGCACGTTGCCCGGGAAGTCATCGCCGCGGAAGCGGGAGGCCAGCCCCTCGAGCCGGACGGCATCGAGACCGGGGTGGCCGTGCTTGCGCAGGAAATGGCCGATGAGCAGAGGGATGTCCTCGCGCCGTTCGCGCAGGGACGGGACGCGGATCACCAGGTCCTGCAGGCGGTAGAGCAGGTCGGCGCGGAAGAGCTTGTCGCGCACCAGATCCTCCAGATCGCGGTTGCTGGCGGAGAGCACGCGCACGTCGATGGGCAGCGGGCGATTCTCGCCCAGGCGGCGGATCTCCCTCTCCTGCAGCGCCCGCAGCAGCTTGGCCTGCAGCCCCAGGGGCAGGTCGGCGATCTCGTCCAGGAACAGGGTGCCGCCGTCGGCCGCTTCCAGCAGGCCGATGCGGGTCTCGTGGGCGCCGCTGAACGCCCCCCTGCGGTAGCCGAAGAGCTCCGCCTCCAGCAGGGTGTCGGGGATGGCGGCGGCGTTGACCGACACGAAGGGGCGCTGCGCCCGCGGGCCGAGCTGGTGGACGGCCCGGGCCACCAGTTCCTTGCCGCTGCCGCTCTCGCCGGCGATCAGCAGCGAGAAATCGACCCGGGCCACGCGGGCGATCTGCCGCTTGAGCTCCAGCACGGCTTCCGAAGCGCCGACGATGAAGTCCAGCTTATCGCCGACGCGAAGCTCGTTCTCCAGGTAGTCGCGGAACAGCAGGGCGAAAAAACGGAAGGCCTCGCGGCAGCGCTCGCGCACGTCCTGGTAGCGCAGGGCGCCGTCGCGGGAGCCGATGGCCAGGCAGGCCAGGATGCCGTCGGCCAGCGGCCAGCGCAGCAGCCGGGTGGCGGCAAAGGGATAGAAGAGCCGCTCCGGGCTGCGGTAGAGGCGACGTACCTCCGCCAGGTCGTGGTCCTGCTCCAGCGGCTCGGCCATGGCCCGGCGCAGCATCTCCGCGCCCAGCTCGCGGAAGGAATCGCCGCTGACGAAGTGGAAGAGCTCGCGCCCCTGTTCGTGCACGGAAAGGGCCAGCCAGTCGGCCGGGACGGCCCGGGCCAGTTCGCGGAACAGGCCGCGGAAAAAATCCTCAGGCCGCCGCCAGTGCCGCCGCTGCTCGGCCAGGCGCGCCTCGTCGAAGCGGCCCGTCCCGCCGGCGCCCGCCGCGCAGCGCTGGCGCAGTTCTTCCAGCCGGGCCGGAATCAGGCGCCGGTTGCGGGCGAAAAAATCGTGCATGGCCTGGAATTCCTCCCGGCGCGCCAGGGCTTCCCCCTCGGGGGCCAGCTCAAAGAACATGTACCAGTACTCGTAGAAATAGTAGTTCTTCTCCCGCGGCGAGAGCTCCCAGGCCAGCTCGCGGAGCGCCTCGAGCCATTCGCGGCGGCGATGCCGGCTCAGCAGCAGGCGCAGCGCCTCGAAGCGCAGCCGCCGCGAGGAGATGGACTGCAGCAGTCGCCGCAGTTCCCCGCCGTTGTCCTCGTGCGCCGGCGCCGGCCGGCGCAGCAGCGCCAGGACGGCGCGCGGGTCGGCGCCGAGGCCGGAGCGGCAGGCTCCGGGATCGCCGCCGGCGCGGAGGCGCAGGAACGCGCATTCGCCGAGTCCCTTGCGGTTGCGGGCGATGCGGAAGGCGGCCTCGGCGCGTTTCGCCAGCTGCAGCGCCCGCTCGGGGCGCAGGCGCAGGACCTCAAGGCCGGCCCGGTTCAGGAGGTCGACGCCGCTGGCGGCGGGCAGGTTCTTCTCTCCGTCCCAGGCCAGGGACTCCTCCAGCAGCCGCTCGGCCTGAAGCCAGTCACCCTTGGCCAGCAGGACATGGGCCAGGTTGGCGCTGACCAGCATCCGCCCGTCGGCATCGCCCGCGCGGGCATACAGCTGTTCCGCCTTGCGATACCAGCATTCGGCCTGGAAGTCGTCGTCGGCTTCGACGTACAGGTTGCCCAAGTCCACGGCGGCAGCGGCCGCGCACGGTTCGGGACCCTCCTCGCCGCTTTGCACGAAGATGGCCTTATACAAGGCCTCCGCCTCGGCGAGACGGCCTTCCTCGCGCAGCAGCTTGGCCTGCTGGCTGAGGGCGGCGAACCCGGCCCGGCCGCCGCCGGCGCCGAGGCAGGCGCGGGCTTCCTGCAGCTGCGCCCGGGCGACGGCAAACTTCCGGCTGTAGATGGCGCGATCACTTTGCTGGACCAGGGCCAGGCCGCGGTAGTACGGCGAAACGATCCTGGCGGCGTAGCCGGCGGCCGCGAGCGGCCGGGCCAATTTTTCCTGGCGCATGAAATTCAGGTACAGCCACTCGTCGCGCCACTCCTCCTCCGGCTTGGGCAGCCCGGCCAGCAGCCGCCCCAGTTCCCGGTACTCGCGGCGGAGCAGGGCGAGATGGGCCTTCCTCAACCGCGCCCAGGGCGGAAGCGGCGCCGCCATAGCGTCCAGGAGCCGTGCCGCCTGCTCCAGGCAGCCTCCCTGGATCAATACCTCGATGCCCGGAGCCAGTTCCGCTTCGTCCGCTCCGCAGCGCGCCAGCCGATCGCCGAGCAGGTCGGCGGCAGGCCCGGGGACGATCTTCCCCGGCTGGTCGCGGGCCAGGAGGCGGAAATGCGCCGCCAGCTCCCCGGGCCGCTCCCCGGCGATCCAGCAGCGGAGCCGGGCATACGGCCAGTCACAGCGCTCGGCGATGCGCGCCAGCGCCGCGGACGCCCTGCCGGTCGCCGGAGCGCTGCTGCCGTCGGCGAGGCAGGCCACCAGGCCGCTGCGGTCGCGGCTCTCGCGGAGCAGCCGCCGCCGTCTCAGGCCCGCCAACGGGTCTCCCTCCGCTCCCGGCGGGAGCAGCAGGCGGACCGCCGCCTCGGGCACCGGGACGCCGATGGCGGCCAGGCTCTCCAGCAGCTCCCGCTCCCCGGCATCGAGCTCGGCCTGGCCGTCGGCGGCGGCGCGCGCCGGCGCCCGGGCCAGCTTATTGGGCGGGTCCTCGTTGAACTCCAAGTCGCATTCGCAGGCGACGGCGCCGCCGAAGAGGACTGCGGTCAAGCCCGCGAGCTCCTCCGCCTCGAGCAGGAACCGGAGCAGGACCGCGTCCTCCCGCCTTGCCGCGCCGCGGACAAGGAGGACGATCCCGCGGAACACCGAGCGCTTCATGAACAGGCGCAGGTCATGGGCCAGGGCAGAGACGTCGTCCGGCTCGGGACAGCGGCACACGGCCGCCAGTTTCCGGCCCAGCGGCTCGGCTCCCAGGTCAGCGTGCAGCAGCAGGGTCTCGGCATCGCCCAGGTTGTGGTACAGGCTGTCGCAGGCGACTTCTTCCTGCCAGGGGAAGCGGGTGTGAATGCGGATCTTGGCGCGGGCGCCGCTTCCCAAGCCGACGGCGGCAGGCGCCAGCAGCCGGTGCGAGGCCAGGTCCTCGCGGCGGCACAGATGGTCGGACACTTCACGCCCGGCGGCATCCTCCGCGTCAGGAGGGTCCCCCTGCGGCTGGAACCGCGAGCGCAGCTCAGACGGGGAAGGGACGGGCTGGGGCGCAAGGCTCCAGGCGAAGCGCGGCGTCCCGTCGGCCATGACCTGGACGCGTGTGAAGTCGATGAAGTCCAGGCGCTGCTCGCCGGCGGAGCGCAGAAGGACCAAGGCGCGCCGCAGGGCGGCGGCGGCGACCGCAGCCGGGAACCGGCGGAGGGCTTCGCCGCCATCCGCCGCAATGGGCTGGGTCAGGACG
Source organism: Acidobacteriota bacterium (assembly GCA_022711715.1). Lineage (GTDB taxonomy): Bacteria > Acidobacteriota > Aminicenantia > UBA2199 > UBA2199 > UBA2199. The sequence continues at coordinate 1,273 of JAKLEC010000083.1, read as the reverse complement.
CGAATGTGGAAGTTTCCCGGCATGACCGCCACGATGTTCTGCAGCAGGTTGGAATGCCAGGCGAACGCGGCGCGCAGGCGCTCCAGGTTCGCGGACGAGCTGGGTACGTCGACGACCGCCAGCTGCCGCCCCAGCCAGCGGTCCTGGGCGCGGCCGTCGCGGATGGCGAAGCGCCGGACCACGTCCGCTTCTCCCCTCATGCCGGCCGCCGGCCGGCCGACTTCTCCGTCCACGACCCTGCTTCGTTCCGCACGATGGCCTCCCCTCGTTTCCATGGTCTGCCGCCGCTCCACCGCTCAAGGGAGCGGCGGGCGCAGGCTGAAATTGTAGGTAAGCTCGGCGGCGCTTTGCAACGGCTGGCGCCATGCGGTCACGAAATTCCCCATCCCCTCCAGTCCCGCACCCGGACAAAGGGCGGCAAGGCATTCGCCGGCACATTACCCCCCCCGATTCCCCCTCCCCTGCCGGCCGCCTTTGAAAAATCGCTTGACAGTCGCTATAATGGCGGCAGCCGATTCCCGGCCGCGGGAAGCGGGGAGGTGGCCATGGAGAAGAGAAAGGAGATGCGCGTGAAGAAACGGGTCCTCTCCAGCCTGGAGGACAAGCCGGCGATCATCGTCGACATGTCGGAGAGCGGCATCCAGATCTCCATGAACCGCCCGCCGCGCGACCAGAACGTCGACATCAAGCTGCAGATCGACGGCCAGGTCATCACCCTGAAGGGGGACATCCGCTGGATCGGGCGCGTGCCCACCAGCCACTCGGCCAACAACATCGGCATCGCCATCCGCGAGGCGCCGCCCGAGTACTACCGCTTCCTCTCCAGCGGCCGCTGAGCCGCGCCCGCGCCGGAGGCAGCCGGGTCCAGATCGAGCCGATCTCCAGGGAAGAAAAGGGGAAGGCAGAGGGAAAGGCAGAGACAAGACAGAGCGGGAAAGCACTGCTACCCAAAATGAGTCGCTTATTAGACAGACCGCAAGTTATGCAAAATGTTTAGGGCCAGTTATTACGGGATTTAAACAAGTTCAAATGCTCGTAAGACTAAAATTCCAGGCTCCAAGCACCAAATCCCAAATAAATTCCAATGCCCAAAACGAAAGCCCTTTCAAGCGTCTTTATCTTCGTTTGGGTCATTTGGCAATTGGAATTTGGTGCTTGTTTGGAATTTGGTGCTTGGAAATTGGTGCTTCAGTCTTCCCAGATTGCTCTGACTCGTCACATGTCACTCGTCACGAGCATTTCGGGTAGATCTGGTGATAGTGCAAGGGCCTTC
>JAKLEC010000082.1 GCA_022711715.1 Acidobacteriota bacterium | reverse complement strand
ATGAAGCCCATGCCCTCGTTCACCGAGGCGACGCCGGAGGCGGGGTGGCCCAGCGTCAAAACGCGGACCGCCAGGATGATGCCGAAGACGAACAGCACCGGCATGCCGATCTTGGCCAGCACCTCGATGCCCTTGGAGATGCCCTTGTGCAGGAAATAGTAGTTCAGGAAGATGGTGAGGCCGATGAAGACGATGACCGGCAGCCAGGAGGCGAAGAACTGGTTGTGCTCCACCCCCTGGAAGCCGTGCAGGAACTGGCCCATGGCGTCGCGCGTGGTCAGGCCGAAGTACTTGCCGGTTCCGGAGAACCAGGCGAAGCCCAGGGTCCAGGACTCGATGAAGTTGTAATAAACCACGATGGTGAAGGGCAGGGAGATGCCCAGGGCGCCGAGATACTTGGCCAGCGGGTGCTTCCACAGCAGGGAGAACATGCCGGGCGTGGTGCCGTGGCCGTGGACGCCGCCGTGGCGGCCGATGGACCATTCGACCCACATCAGTGGGATGCCGAGGAAGAGCAGGGCGCAGAAGTAGGGGATCATGAAGGCGCCGCCGCCGTTGGCCGCCGCCTTGACCGGGAAGCGCAGGAAATTGCCCAGGCCGATGGCGTTGCCGGCCATGGCCAGGATCAGGCCGATGCGCGATCCCCAGAGCGCGCGGCCGCCCTTGTCGGTTGGGCCCGGCTCCTTCTTCCTTTTGGCCAGCAGCACGCGGCTGAAGCAATAGATGGTCAGCCCGAGGATCGTGCCCCAGGCGACGGCCAGCGAGATCCAGCCCCACGTCGACAGTCCTTGGTTCATCGGGACCTCCTCGGTGAGATAGAGATTATAGATAGGCGGACACGATCGCACAAGAGGCCGAGGGCATCAACTCGGCGGACGGCGGACGGCTCACGGCAGACGGTGGATAAGAAATCGGAGAATAGGAGCATCATGGCCGCTCGAAAGAAACTGCGGGAATGGGATCGGGACCATCGTGGGCAAGTGGGCAACGACGCGCTCGCTGGGATTCATTCCCTGGCATGGCCTTGCCGTCAGCCGTCTGCCGTCCGCCGTTTGCCAGATCCCCGCCATTTCATTCCAGCTCCTCGAGCGGCAGATCCGCGGGCTCCATGAGGCGCAGGACGGGATAGGTGCCGCCCTCGCGGCCATAGGCGGCGAACGCGCTCTCCTGCCCGCCGGTGTCGGTCATGATCCCCCACGAGGACTCGGGCTCCAGCAGCAGGGGCAGAAGCCGGCGCGCCCGCTGCGGCAGGAAGGCCAGCACGTCGCCCCTGGCCAGGGTGACGGTCTCGCTCACCGTCTCCAGGTCGAACTCGGGCTTGACGCTCTCCTCCTCCAGGCGCGCCGCCGCGTGCAGCACGCGGTAGGCCTCCACCCGCGCCTGGGCCGGCGCCGCCAGCCGCTGCAGGCGCACCTGGTGTCGGCGCAGCAGGTCGACCAGCCGCGACTCGCCGCCGGGAATGACGTAGGCCAGGGGCAGGCGGACGCTCTTCTTGACCTTGACCTGCGGCTCGAAGTTCTTCCACTCCCTCGTCTCGGCGCGCCACTCCTGCAGGTTGAAGACGGGGAAGGTGACGGCCGGACGCGCCGGGTCGGGGAAATAGTCCATGCGCACGAAGGAGCGTTCGCCCGGCGCGACCGGGGCCAGCAGCCGGGCGCGCGCCGCGCCCACCAGGGACAGGATCTCCGGGGCGCGGCGGGCCGCCTCGCGCAGGAAAGCGGTCATGGCGCTGAGCTGGGCGGCGGCGCGCCGCTCCAGCATGTTGTCCACGGCCCCGCAGCGCTTGCCTTCGAGGATGAAGGCCAGGGTGTCGTAGATGCCCAGGCTCTGGCGGCCGTCGTCGATGTCGTTGGTCGAGAAGCGCAGGCGGTCGCCCTCGGCGGGGGAGCCGACGGTGTAGGGGAAAAGGACGAAGCCGTCGGCGGCGACGCGCTCGCGCACGGCCGGGTACAGGACGTCCTGGCCGAAGGTGCGGACGGCGGCGTCGATATTCAGGTTGCTCAAGGCCCCCAGCATCTCGTCGGCGTTCTTGAGCACGCCCTGGCCGACCCACCAGGGCGAGACGGCCCCGTACTCGTGGACGTCGAGGACGATCTCGGGGAACCACTCCTGGAAGAGCCGGTGCAGGGCCTGGGTCTCGGGCTCGCTGAGCACGACGTGATTGCGGTTGAGGTCGCGGTCGCGGGCGTTGCGCCGCTGGCGCAGCTCGGCGCCGTCGGGGTTGGCGCAGGGGACCAGGATCAGGTCGAGCCGGTCGAGGATCCCCGAGTCGCGGCGCGCCAGCTCGGCGGCCAGGAGCAGGGCGGCCTCCTTGCCCGAGGGCTCGTCGCCGTGCTGCTGGCAGAAGACCAGGGCGATGGGCTTGCGCTGGCGCTGGCCGGCGAAGCGGCCGCGCGCCAGGAACAGCGCCGGGATGTCGCGCCCCTGGGTCGAGCGGCCGATGATCTCCAGAGCGGCGCGCGGGCCGGCGGCGTCCAGTTGCCGCAGCCGGGACAGCAGCTCCTCGTGGCCGGTCAGCGTGCCCGCCTGGCCGCCGAGGAGGGGCGCCAGGGACAGGGCCAGGAAAATCGCGATCGTCGCTCTCATGCCGCCTCCTTTGCCTTGCGCCGCTTCCAGAAGAGGTAGCCGGGGATGCCCAGGGCCACCAGGAAGAGGCCGAACAGCGAGTTGATCAGCGGCGCGCGGCCGCTCAGGTAGTTGCCGATGTCGGAATAGAGAGTGAAGACCACGTAGACCGCGGCAAAGGCGATGAAGACGACCGGGACGGCCGGGTAGCCCCATACGCGATAGGGGCGCTCCACGCCGGGGAGCTTGCGCCGCAGCACGATGACGCTCAGCGCGGCGGCGGCGTAGAAGATCCAGGAGACGAAGATCAGCATGTCGGTGAGCTGGTCGAAGGTGCCGCTGAGGATCAGCACGCAGGTCCAGGCGCACTGGGCGACCAGCGACGGCCCGGGCGTGCGGAAGCGCGGGTGGACGGCGCTCAGCCGGCGGAAGAACAACCGCTCGCGGGCCATGGCGTAGTAGACGCGCGCCGACATCATCAGCGTGCCGTTCACCGTGCCGAAGGTGGAGATCATGATGGCCACGGCGATCAGCGCGCCGCCCCAGTTCCCCAGGAAGGAGGAAGCCACGTCGGTGGCCACCAGGTAGGAGCCGCCGCTGGACTGGGCGGCGAGGTACTTGCCCGCCATGTCCCGCGCCGGGATGATGTAGAAGTAGGCCAGGTTGACCAGCACGTAGACGGTGATGAAGGTGGCGGTGGCGATGAACATGGCGCGCGGCAGGTTCTTTTGCGGCTCGCGGATCTCGCCGGCCAGGTAGGTGACGTTGATCCAGCCGTCATAGGCCCAGAAGGCGCCCGACATGGCGACGATGAACGCCAGGAACACCGGGCCCAGGCCGCCGCTGAAAGTCACCGCCGACTGGGTGAAGTGGGCCAGGCTGCCCTGGCCCACGGTGAAGGCCAGCGCCACGATGGCCAGGATGGCGGCGATCTTCAGGGCGGTGAAGAAGACCTGCACGGCGCTGCCCAGGCGCACCCCCAGGTAGTTGATCACGGTCAGGAAGACGATGAGCAGGATGGTGCACAGCTTCAGGCCGATGAACTTGAAGGGGGTGATGTCGCCCAGCCAGGGGATGTGCAGGGCGAAGCTCTCCCAGGCCGGACCCAGGCGCGGGAAGGCGAAGAAGTATCCCAGCGAGTCGGAGAAGACATAGGCGATGGAGGCGATGGAGCCGGTCTGGATGACGACGAAGACGGCCCAGCCGTACAGGTAGCCGGAAAAATCGCCGAAGCTGCGGTTGAAGTAGACGTACTGGCCGCCCGCCTCGGGGAACATGCCGGAGATCTCGGCCAGGCTGAGGACGCCGAACAGCGTCATGACGCCGGCCACGATCCACACCGCCAGCAGCAGCAGCGGCGACTCGAGCTGCGTGGCCATCAGCCCCGGCTTCTTGAAGATTCCCGAGCCGATCACCGAGCCGATGGCGAAGGCCACGGCGGCGACCAGCCCGATCTGGCGCAGCAGTTCAACGGGTTGCTTCCTTTCGTCACTGTCCATGGTGTTCCTCGCTTGGGTGTCCGGGAATCGCGCCCAGGAGCGGAAACAGGATTATAGAAAGACAACGGCATAAAATCAATCTATTTGTGTTGGTGTTCGTGTTAGTGTTAGGAACGGCACGAACCGATCCCTTGCTATTTCGAATCACGAAATGCGAATCACGCATTACGAATCATGATCGTTCTTCTATTGTTCATACCACTATTGTTACCACTACAAGTTCGTCGAGATTCAATGCCCTGGCTTTCCTAACACTAACACTCACACAAGGAGTTCGGTTCGTTTCTAGGCTTTGGCCTTACGCCGTGTGCCGTGTGCCGTACGCCGAGTTCCTTTTGAGACCTTGATCGCGAGCTCGTCCCCGGCCACGTCGATGCGGGCGGAGCCGCCGCCCCGCAGGCGGCCGAAGAGCACCTCGTCGACGAAGGGGTTCTTCACCTTTTCCTGGACCAGGCGCGATACCTCGCGGGCGCCGAAGACGCGGGAGAAGCCGCGCCGCGCCAGCCATTGCACGGCCGCCGGGGTGACGCGCAGCGCCACGCCCTTCTCGCGCAGCTGGCCGGCGAACTCGTCGGCCATGCGCCGCACGATGAGCGCCACCCGTTCCACGTCCAGGTGACGGAAGGAGATGACGGCGTCCAGGCGGTTGCGGAACTCGGGGGAGAAGATCCGCTCCACGGCCTGGGTGACCGAGCCGCGGGCCGGCTCGCCGCGGAAGCCTGGCGCCGTCCGCCCCAGCTCCTTGGCGCCGGCGTTGGAGGTCATGATCAGCACCACGTTGCGGAAGTCGGCGCGGCGGCCGCCGTTGTCGGTCAGGGTGGCGTAATCCATCACCTGCAGCAGCGCGTTGTATATGTCGGCGTGGGCCTTTTCGATCTCGTCCAGCAGCAGCACGGCGTACGGCGACTTGCGCACGGCTTCGGTCAGCAGCCCGCCCTCCTCGTAGCCGACGTAGCCGGGCGGGGCGCCGACCAGGCGCGAGACGGTGTGCTTCTCCTGGTACTCGCTCATGTCGAAGCGCAGCAGCGGGATGCCCAGCACGTCGGCCAGCTGGCGGGCCAGCTCGGTCTTGCCCACCCCGGTCGGGCCGGCGAAGAGGAAGCGGGCCACCGGCTTGTCGGGCTCGCGGAAGCCGGCGCGCGCCCGCTTGACCGCCCAGGCGACCTTTTCCACCGCCTCGTCCTGGCCGAAGATGCGCGACTTCAGATCCGCCTCGAGCCGCTGCAGGCCGAGGGTCTCGGCGCTGCTGACGCTGCGGCGCGGCACCTTGGCGATGCGCGCCACCACCTGCTCCACGTCGTCGACGGTGATGCGCGGCGCCGCCCCGCGGTCGGGGGCCTTCATGCGCGCCAGCGCCCCGGCCTCGTCGATGACGTCAATGGCCTTGTCGGGCAGGCAGCGGTCGTTGATGTGCTTGGCCGACAGTTCGGCGGCGGCGCGCAGCGCCCCGTCGGCGTAAGCCACGCGGTGGTATTCCTCGTAGCGCCGGCGCAGGCCCGCCAGGATGGCCACGGTCTCGTCGACGCTCGGCTCAGGGATCTCGATCTTCTGGAAGCGCCGCGACAGGGCGCGGTCCTTTTCGAAGTACCTCCGGTACTCCTCGTGGGTGGTGGTGCCGATGCAGCGCAGCCGTCCCTGGGCCAGCACCGGCTTGAGGATGTTGGCCGCGTCCAGCGAGCTGCCGGAGACGGCGCCGGCGCCGATGACGGCGTGGATCTCGTCGATGAAGAGGATGGCGCCCTTCTCGTCCTGCAGGGCGGACAGCACCTTCTTGAGGCGCTCCTCGAAATCGCCGCGGTAGCGCGTTCCGGCCAGCAGCGCCCCCAGGTCCAGGGCGTAGATGCGGGCGTCGCGCAGCGCCGGCGGCACGTGCCCCGCCACGACCCGCTGGGCCAGCCCCTCGGTGATGGCCGTCTTGCCCACCCCCGGGTCGCCCACGTGCACCGGGTTGTTCTTGAAGCGCCGGCACAGCACCTGCAGCGTGCGCTCCAGGACGTCCTCGCGGCCGATCAGCGGCTCGCTCTCCCCGGCGCGCGCCCGGTCGGTCAGCTCGCGGGCATACAGGCGCAGGACGTCGCGGGGCGAACCCGACCGCTCCCGCCCGCCTCCGGGCTCCCCCTGCTCCCCGGCGGCGGCGGTCGCGCCGGCCGGCGCCTCGCCGTCCGCGCCGCGGGAGATGACGCTCAGAAGCGTGAAGCGGCTGACGCCCTCGCGCTGCAACAGGTAGGCGGCGAACGACTCCTTTTCCTCGAGCAGGGCGGCATAGAGGTCGCCGATCTCCAGCTTTTCCTTCTCGGCGGCCAGCGCATGGACCACCGCGCGCTCCATCAGGTCCTGGAAGCCCAGCGAGGGGGCGGGATCGGACTTGGACGCGCGCGGCACCCGCTCGCTGAGGTAGGTCTCCAGCTCCTTCTTCATCAGTTCGACGTTGGCCCCGCAGCGGCCCATGATGCCGGCGCCGGCGGTGAAGAACAGCGAGGCGTAGAGCAGGTGCTCCGGCGTCAGGTACTCGTGCCGGCGGTTGCGGGCGTCGGCGAAGGCGAGGGCGAGGATGCGGTTCAGTTCCTCCTGGATCTCCATCTTGTCCATGGCGCCTCAGGCCTCTTCCATGGTGCAGAGCAGGGGAAACTCCTTCTCGCGGGCCAGGGACATCACCCGCGACACCTTGGTGCGGGCGATGTCGTAGGAATACACCCCGCAGACGCCGCTGCCGCGGCGGTGGACGTCGAGCATGATGCGCCGCGCCTCCGCGGCCGGCTTGTGGAAGACCGCGACCAGGATGTCGACCACGAACTCCATGGTGGTGTAGTGGTCGTTGTGCAGGAGGACCCGGTACTCCCGGGG
>JAKLEC010000081.1 GCA_022711715.1 Acidobacteriota bacterium | reverse complement strand
AGGACATCGGCGTCAAGGCCTACATCGTCGACCCGGTGACGGTCGACGAATTGGACGACCTGGCGCGGGTCACCGGGCTGCCCGAGATCCCGCGCATCAGCATCTTCCACGCCCTGAACCAGAAGGCGGCGGCGCGCCTGGCCGCCAAGCAGCTGGGCAAGCCCTACGGCGAGTGCCGGCTGATCGTCGCCCACCTGGGCGGCGGCATCTCGGTCGGGGCCCACGTCGACGGCAGGGTGATCGACGTCAACAACGCCCTCAACGGCGACGGACCGTTCGCGCCCGAGCGCGCCGGCTCGCTGCCCAGCTGGAGCCTGGTCGAGCTGGCCATCTCGGGGCAGCACGACCCGGCCGCCCTGAAAAAGATGATCACCGGCCAGGGGGGCATCGTCGCCCACCTGAAGGTGAACGACATGCGCAAGGTCGAGGAGATGGTCAAGGCCGGCGACGCCCGCGCGGCGAGGGTCTACGAGGCCATGGCCTACAACGTGGCCAAGGAGATCGGCGGCCTGGCCGCGGTCATGGCGGGGCGGATCGACGCCGTCGTCCTGACCGGCGGCATCGCCTATGACGAGCATTTCGTCGGGCTGATCCGCCGCCGCGTCGAGTTCCTGGGCCGGCTGATCGTCCTCCCCGGCGAGGACGAGATGGCCGCCCTGGCCCTGGGGGCGCTGCGCGTCCTGACGGGCGAAGAGAAGCCGAAGCACTGGAAAAAGGCAGGAGGAAACGCATGAAGCCCATGAGGAAACTGAGCGAGATCGAGACCCTGGTCAAGTCCAAGAAGAACTTCCAGATGGCCGTGGCCTACGGCCAGGACGAGGACACCATCCTGGCCGTGCGCCGCGCCGTGGAGGAGAAGATCGTCGACGCCGTCATGGTCGGCGACGAGAAGGTCATCCGCGAGCAGTGCGCCCGGCTGAAGATCGACGCCGGCATCTTCCAGATCGTCCACGAGCCCGACGAGAAGAAGAGCGGCGACAGGGCCGTGCGCATGATCATCGAAGGCAAGGCGCAGATCCTCATGAAGGGGCTGATCTCCACCCCCTATTACCTGAAGCCCATCCTCAACAAGGAGTACAACCTGGTCGGCAAGGACGTGGCGCTGTCGCACACCACCATCCTGGAGATCCCCACCTACGACAAGCTGCTACTGGTCTCCGACGTGGCCATGATCCCCTATCCCGACCTCAACCAGAAGATACAGATGATCCACTACAACGTCAGGATCGCCGCCAAGCTCGGGATCGAGAACCCCAAGGTGGCGCTGATCGCGGCCAACGAGAAGGTCTCCGACAAGATGCCCTGCACTATGGAAGCCGCGGTGATCTCCAAGATGGCCGAGCGCAAGCAGATCAAGGGCGCGGTCATCGACGGCCCGCTGGCCCTGGACGTGGCCATCTCCAAGCATGCCCTCGAGGTCAAGGGGCTGAAGTCGCCGGTCGAGGGCTACGCCGACATCCTGATCATGCCCAGCATCGAGGCGGGCAACGTCCTCTACAAGGCATCGACCATCCTGGCCAAGGGTCAGCTGGCCGGCGTGGTCACCGGCGCGCCGTTCCCGGCCATCCTGACCTCGCGGGCCGACGACGACGACAGCAAGTATTATTCCATCGTATTGGCTGCCGCTCTAGTCTAAAGAAGCAATCGTGACGCGTAACGCGTGACGCGTAACGAGTTGAAGGCATTGGAAGAACGCTTAGGACAAATCTCAGGTCCTGGCCAAAATCGAAAAACCGGACCAGTTTTTTGGCTTGATAATTAGGTAAGAAAAGTCAGAAGAACCTCGGCGACCTGACCTTAAATCAGGCTTCTCGAGAGTTCGCTACGTGGCTGTTCCTCTTCACGCGTCACGCGTCACGCGTTACGCGTCACGATAGCTTATTCTTCTTCCGTTCCGAAGCCGATGTTCTTCTCGGTGTAGCCCGCGGGGATCTCGAAGAACGAGGCCGGGAAGTTCTTGTTCCCCAGCGAGAGTACTTCCATCACCTGGCGGCTCTTCTCCTTTTCCTTCCCCTTCTTGCCGATCGAGGTGTTGACCGTCACCATCTTCAGCGGGAAGCCCAGCCCGGCCTCGGCCTTCATCTGCTGCTCGATCAGCGCGTCGAGGTCCTCCATGCCGGTCTTGTAGTCGCGGAAGCGGAAGCTCTCGGCCATCTCCTCCAGGCCGCGGAACTTGGGCGTCGACCAGGTCTCCTTCTCGATCTTTTCGTGGCTCTTGCTCTTGATGATGGCGATCTTCACTTCCATGTCGTATTCCATCAGCATCTTGGCGTGCTGGCAGGGATAGCCCAGGATCGTCTCGGTGCCCAGCTTCTCGACGTTGACCACCGGGTTCTTGATCTTGACCTTGACCAGCTTGCCCACCACGCCCGCCATCTTCAGCATGGCGTCGACCGGCAGCCGCGAATAGGTCTTGTCCTCGGGGTTCACCAGGTAGAGGGTGTTTTCGGCGGCCTTGAAGAGCCAGTAGCCGCCCTTCTTGTACATTTCGTTCTCGTAGGCCACGCTCTCGAAGACCATCTTGACGCTGCCGCCCTGGGCATAGGCCTGCATGACCACCGTGTTGCTCTGGCCCTTGGCCTCGGCCTGGGTCACGGTGCGCGCCTTCCACTCCACGCCGGCGTAGGAGCTCACGGCGAAGATGACGATCCACCATGCGGCCAACAGTGCTTTTTTCATGTTTCAGCCTCCTGAGGTCTGGCGCGATTATATCCCAATCGCCCTGAATTTTTCAAGGTTCTGTTTTCTTGGCATACGGCAAACGGCGTACGGCTTACGGCAGCAGCACTGACAAGCACTAGAAAAAGAAACAAGATGAAAAACTATCTCCAGGGATACGCCGAATTCGCATGATAGCTCGATGATTGCGGTTGCCGTATGCCGTGCGCCGTACGCCGTACGCCGAGTCTTCAGGCGATGACGACCGTCTTGATGTTCACGAACTCCTTGATGCCATAACCGGACAGCTCGCGGCCGAAACCCGACATCTTGACGCCGCCGAAGGGCAGCCGCGGGTCCGACTTGACCATGCCGTTGACGAAGATCGAGCCGGCCTCGATGCGCGCGGCCAGTTCCTCCGCCCCGGCCGTGTCGGCGCTCCAGACCGCCGCCCCCAGGCCGAAGCGCGTGTCGTTGGCCATGCGCAGCGCCTCCTCCGGGTCGGCGGCGCGCAGCAGGGCGGCGACGGGACCGAACGTCTCCTCGTCGCAGGCGGGCATGCCGGGGCGCACGTTCTCCAGCACCGTGGGCGCGAAGTAAAAGCCGGGGCCGGCGATGCGCCCGCCGCCGGTCAGGACGCGGGCGCCGAGACGGACCGACTCGCGCACCTGGCGCTCCAGGTCGTCAGCCAGGTCGGCCCGCGCCAGCGGCCCCAGGTCGTTGCCTTCGTCCAGGGGATCGCCGGTCTTCAGGGCGGCGACGGCGGCGACGAAGGCCCGGCGGAAGGCGTCGTAGATCCCGCCCACGACGATGAAGCGCTTGGCGGCGATGCAGCTCTGGCCGTTGTTGATCATGCGCGAGCTGACCGCGGCGGCGACGCAGCGGCCCAGGGGCGCGTCCTCCAGGACGATGAAAGGATCGCTGCCGCCCAGCTCGAGCACGACCTTCTTCAGGTGGCGGCCGGCAACGGCGGCCACCGCCCGGCCCGCCGCGTCGCTGCCGGTCAGGGTGACGGCGCGCACCAGGGGATGGGCCACCAGTTCCCCGACCCGCTCCGAGCCGAGGCGCAAGACGGCGAAGAGCCCCGGCGGCAGCCCGGCGCGGCGCCACGCCTCCTCGATGCGCATGGCGCAGCGGGTCACGCCGGAGGCATGCTTGAGCAGGCAGGCGTTGCCGGCCAGCAGCGCCGGCGCGGCGAAGCGGAACACCTGCCAGAGGGGAAAATTCCAGGGCATGACGGCCAGGATGACGCCCAGGGGGTCGAAGCGCACGTAGCTGGCGGCGGCGTCGGCGGCGATGCGCTCGGGCGCGAGCATGGCCACGCCGTTGGCGGCGTAATGCTCGCAGGCCAGGGCGCACTTCTCGACCTCGGCGACGGCCTGCAGCACCGGCTTGCCCATCTCCTCGCTCATCAGGCGCGCCAGATGCGCCTTCTCGGCGCGCAGGACCACGGCGGCGCGGGCCAGCACCGCGGCGCGGCTGGGAAGTCCGACCCGGCTCCAGGAGGCCTGGGCCTCGTGGGCGCGGGCGACCAGGGCCGCCACCTCGCCGGGGGTGTGCTCGATGAAGCTCTCCAGCAGCTCGCCGGTGGCGGGATTGACCGAATGCAGCGCCATCAGGACCTCCGTCCCTCGGGACATGCGTATTGTAAAAGAGGACTGGGGGAATAGCAATCGAACTGGGAGAGAACTTCCAGATGCTTCAAGGTTCGACGTTCGACGTAACGAAGGCGTTTTGCTTGGGTGCTTAATGAGCTCGAAGAAGGCCCTGTGCCTATTTCCGATGCAATGAATTAAAGAACTACCATTATACTCTCGCTGGATTAATTGCCGATGTTTTTCTTGCAGGTTGCGGCAGGACAGCTACATTTACTAACGACCTCCGCCTCTGCTATTTAGTTTGGGCATCTCTAGTTTATTTGAAAGAGATCGTTTTTGTGACCAAGCAGAGGGCTTTTGCTATGTCGAACCTCGAACGTCGAATCGTGCCATTGTCAGCAAACAACTCAGCGAACTACAGTGGATAGTGACAAGCGACGAAAAAGAGCCTTGGCGCAAGCTCTCGCTTTCCCTTTTCACTTTTCAGCTTTCACTTTTTGCTCAACGTGGGGGGATGTCTGCAAGAACGCTCAGCCCCTAACTAGAAATCCTAAGCATCCAAGCGAATTGGCCTTCGCTACGTCGAACGTCGAACATCGAACGTCGAACCTTGAAGCGGGATTTTGACTCTGTTGGCGCACTTTGATATAAGGGAATTTCTTCCAACCGGCGGGCGGCAAGCGGGCAAAGGAGCGACCTATGGGCGGATTCTTCGGCGTGGCGGCCAGGGGCGATTGCCTGGCCGACCTGTTCTACGGCACCGACTACCATTCCCACCTGGGCACCCGGCGCGGCGGCCTGGCCGTGGCCGGGGACAGCGGCTTCGTCCGCGTCATCCACAACATCGAGAACGCCCAGTTCCGCTCCAAGTTCGATCCCGACCTCGGCCGCCTGGGCGGGCGCAGCGGCATCGGCGTCATCAGCGACACCGACGACCAGCCGCTGCTCATCCGCTCCCACCTGGGCGACTACGCCCTGGTCACCGTCGGCGTGGTGGCCAACGCCCCCGAGCTGGCCGCGTCGGCCTTCCGCCAGCGGCGTCTGCACCTGTCCGAGATGGGCAGCGGCGACATCAACCCCACCGAAGTGGTCGCTTCGCTCATCGACCAGGAGGACAGCTTCACGGCCGGCATCGCCCGCGCCCAGGAGGAGATCCGGGGCTCCTGCTCCCTGCTGGTCCTGACCCGCGAGGGCATCTACGCCGCCCGCGACCGCCTGGGCCGCACGCCGGTCGTCATCGGCCGCAAGCCGGGCGCCACCGCCGTCGCCTTCGAGAGCTGCGCCTTCCCCAACCTGGAATACAAGGCCGAGAAGGAGCTGGGCCCGGGGGAGATCGCCTTCCTCGCCGCCGACGGCTGGGAGACGCGGCGCGCGGCCGGGGAGCGCCTGCGCATCTGCGGCTTCCTCTGGGTCTATTACGGCTACCCCGCCTCCACCTACGAGTCGATCAACGTCGAGGAGGCGCGCTACCGCTGCGGCGGCGCGCTGGCCCGCCGCTTTCCCGCCGCGGTCGACTACGTGGCCGGCATCCCCGACTCGGGCATCGGCCACGGCCTGGGCTACGCCCACGAGGCCGGTCTGCCCTTCAAGCGCCCGTTCGTCAAGTACTCCCCCACCTGGGCGCGCAGCTTCATGCCCCAGAACCAGGAGATGCGCGACCTGGTGGCGCGCATGAAACTGATCCCCATCCACGAGCTGATCGCCGGCAAGCGTCTCCTGTTCTGCGAGGACTCGATCGTGCGCGGCACGCAGCTGCGCGACACCATCAAGCGCCTCTACGGCGCCGGCGCCGCCGAGATCCACATGCGGCCGGCCTGCCCGCCGCTCCTGTACAGCTGCCCGTTCCTCAATTTTTCCCGCTCGCGCTCGGAGATGGACCTGGCCACGCGCAAGGCGATGCGCGAGCTGGCCGGCACCCACGGCGGCGAGCCGGCCGCCTACGCCCGCGCCGGCACCCCCGCCTACGAGGCGATGGAGGCCTGGATCGGCCGCCACCTGGGCCTGACCACGCTGAGATACCAGACGCTGGACGACCTGGTCACGGCCATCGGCCTGCCCAGGGAGAAGCTGTGCACGTACTGCTGGAACGGCCAGGAGTAGAAACGAACGATCGTGATTCGCCATGAAACTGACCGAGCTTTCGTAATTCGTAATTCGGGAAAGCCAATGAAGGATACACCTCCCAAAATCGGTAAATTCAACCGAGTCTCCTTGATTTTTCCCGAAGTTCCGCGATTGCTTTTCACGAATTACGAATTACGAGAGCCGGCGCACAATCGAGGAGGTTGAACGATGAAAACCGTGGCACTTGTCATCCTGATGATATTGACCACCTTGGCGATGTCCTTGTACGGCGAAGAGGGCATGTTCCCGCTGAGCGAGATCCACAAGCTCGACCTCAGGGCGCGCGGCATCGAGATCGCGGCGCAGGAGCTGTACAATCCCAGCGGCGTCAGCCTGGTCGACGGCATCATCAACCTGGGCGGCTGCACGGCCAGCTTCGTCTCCCCCGACGGCCTGATCCTGACCAACTACCACTGCGCCTTCGGCGCCATCCAGTCGCTGACCAGCACCGAGAACGACTACCTGCGCGACGGCTTCCACGCCGCCGCCCCGGGCGCCGAGCTGCCGGCGCGGCGCTACAGCGCCTGGCTGATCGAGTCCTACCGCGACGTGTCGCGGGACGTGCTGGCCGCCGTACGGCCGGGCATGGGCCATGCGGCGCGCAGCAAGGCCATCGAGGAGAAG
>JAKLEC010000080.1 GCA_022711715.1 Acidobacteriota bacterium | reverse complement strand
CGTAGCTCCCCACTTCAAGGGTGAAGGAGAGTTCGCGGTTGAGATAGGCCTCGTACTCGCCGGCATAGAACTCCTTCATCATGTCGGCGCGGTCCAGGGTCAGGTTCTCCATGTTGATCTCCCAGAGATCGGAGCGCATGCTCGGTACGAACAGGCCGATCTTCAGGTTCACGCTCTGTGCGAGCAGCGCGCCCGACGCCAGCCCGAAAACGGCGAACCACAATGCGATGCGTTTCATGTTGAACCTCCAGTGATCAGAAAGCAATTGCCTTGCCAAGCCGCACCCCGGGGAAAAGGGGGCGAATGTCCGGTTTTCAGGACAGAAGAAGCCTGAGTTTGTCGGCCTTTGGCAGGGAGCTGAAGCGTCCGGCCTCCTTACCCTCCTTGAAGACGATGAGGGCGGGGACGCCCATCACGAGGAAGTGGGCGGCCAGGCCGGGCTCGACGGTGATGTCGACCTCGTAGGCGGCCACGGCCAGGGGCGGATCGCCGGTGCGCAGCTCGTCCAGCAGCGTGGGCAGGGTCTGGGCGATCTTCCTGCAGGGCGCGCAGCCGGGGGAGGAAAAATCGAGGATCAGGCGCGGCTCGGCCTTGAGACGCTCGTCTAGCTGGGACTGGCTGATCTTTTCCATCATTCCTCCGCCAGCAGCGACGCAATCCGGGCGGCGATCTGCTCCAGGGTCCCTGACCCGGTCTTGAAATAGGCGATCTTGCCCTTGCGATTGATGAAAGCCAGGGTGGGGATGGCGGTCACGGCGTATTCGTCGAACGCCCGCCCCTCGGTGGAGATGGCCACGGGATAGCCGATGCGCTGGCGGTCGACGAAGCGGCGGATCAGCGCCAGCTCCTCCGCCGCCGCAACCTGCGGCTTCTTCTCGACCTCGTCGGCATAGCGGCCATAGAGCCGGGTGTAGCCGATCACCACCAGCCCGTCGCCCTTGTGCTGGCGGTACTGTTCCTGCAGCATCGGCATCACCTGGCGGCAGGGGGCGCACCAGGGGGCCCAGAAGTCGAGGACCACCACCTTGCCGCGCAGGGCCGGGAACGGCTGCGGCAGCTCGTTGAGCCAGGTCTCCGCGTCCAGCGCCGGCGGGTCCTGCCCCAGCAGCGTCAGCTGCCTGCGCTCGCCCTCCCAGGCCGTCCTGAGCTCCGGCTCAGGGTTCAGGGCCAGGGCCCTGTCCAGCTGGGCGGAGGCCTCGGCGACCCGGCCGCTTTCCTTGGCCAGCATGGCCAGATTGGCGTGCACGCGGGGGAGCAGGGCGCGGACATGGGAGGGAAGGGCCGGGTCGTCGGCGAGCGCCCGCGAGAACTCGCCGCGGGCGCCGGCGTCGGGATGGGAGAAAGCGAGGGCCAGGCAGACGTTGTAGAACTGGTTGTCGCGGCTCACCCTGGGCAGGATGCCGCGGAACAGGTCGGCCGCCTGCGGGTACTGGCGGCGGACCAGGAGCAGGACCACCTTCTGCAGCCGGGCCTCGACGGCCAGGGGCCCGTTCCCCGCGGCCAGGCGTTCGACGATCCCTGAGGCGTCGTCGAGGCGGCCGAGCTCGATCATGATCTTGCTGCGCACCAGGTCGATGGCGTCGCTGCCGCGCCGGCCCGCGCTCTGCCCGAGCAGCGCTTCCAGGTCTCGGCGGCGCTCCTCCTGCAGGCGCGAGAACTCCTTGACGAACGGCGTGGTGTCGCTCACCGGGGCCGCGCCCTTCATCCGCGCGTCTAGGGCCTCGCGCTTCTGGTCGTAGCTCTGGGTGAGGTCGCCGTAGCGGCGGGCCAGGTCGCGCGCCCGCTTCTCGGCCGAGCCGCCGGAGCAGGCGGCGAGCGTCGCCGCGATGATCAGGACCAGCACATGCTTCCGCGCCATTCGTCCTCCTTATGGGGTTCGTCCTTGGCCCGCGGCGCCGATTCTAGCACAGCCGCGGCGGGTTTTCAAACCGCCGGCCGCCGGCCGCGGCGGAAAAAAATGGCCCCCTATTGAATTTTTATTTTTTGTTGACTATAGTGCTGGGCAGGCTAAAAATCACAGTGAGGTAAGAACATGAAAGAATACAAGGTAATGAACGATTACGTTTACTACCGCGACCTGTTCTCCGACACCATGGGCATCAACTACCGGGTGGCGCCGCTGCAGAACCGCAAGCCCAGCGGGCACAAGCTGCTGTGCGAGGTCAGCCCCTCGATCTCCGGCAACTCCGACATGTGGAAGCGAGTCAGGCTCCTGCTCGAGGGCATCCGCAAGTCGAACATCCCCTTCCTGTACTCGCCGGAGAAAATCAATATCGGCGAAAAGGGCGCCCAGCTGGTTTTCGAGTACTTCAAGGGCCGCAACGTCGAACAGATCCTGGTCGACGCCGAGAAGAAGGGCATGCCGATCAACTTCGACCTGGCCATGTCCCTGAGCATCGCCATCGCCGACATCATCGAGGTCGGCTCGTCGATCATCGTCAGCGGCGAGAGGTCCTACCACGGCTTCCTCACGCCGGACAACATCCTCATCCATTACGACGGCAAGATCTTCCTGAAAAACTACGGCATCTTCCAATACCTGGAAAAGAGCGAACCGTTCTTCTCCGAGACCGAGAAGCGCTACGGCTCCTGGCTGACCCCCGAGTTCATGCGCAAGGAACGCCTCGTCGCCCAGTCCGACATCTACCACCTGGGCTATCTGATCTACCGCATCCTGACCGGCAAGTACTTTTCCTGCGGCGCCGGCGACGACTTCGACGCCAAGTTCGCCAACCTCACCTTCAAGCAGTACATGCCCTCGACGGACAAGAACTTCCTGACCCACGTCATCACTTTCTTCAAAAAGACGCTGAACCCCGACCCGCTGAAGCGATTCCTGACGATCAAGGAATTCAAAGACTTCATCGCCACCTATTTCCACATCGAGGAGCTATCCTCCATCACCTTCAACCTGGCCTACTTCATGAACTCGCTCTACGGCGAAGCGGTCGACGAGGAGGATAAGGTCCTGAAGCAGGAGCTGGCCTACGTGGTTCCCGAGCCGAAAAAGGAGGTCGCCGCCACGCCCCAGGCCAAGGAAGACCTGGTCAGCGGCATCCTCGAGGGGCTGGACGAGCGCAAGAAAACGCCGGGCTGGCTGTGGCCGGTGCTGGGCGGCGTGGCCCTCGCCGCCGTGGTGGGCATCTACTTCGCCGTGACCTCGGGCAAGAAGGCCAGCGAGCTCACGGCGCAGCAGCAGGCCGAGGCGGCCATGAGGCTCAAGCAGCAGCAGGAGCAGCAGGCGCAGATCCAGGCCATGAACGACAAGATCAAGGAGCTGGAAACGCTGAAAGCCACGGCCGACGAGGCCCAGAAGAAGGCCCTGGAGCTGGAGAAGCAGCGCATGGAAGAGCTGCGGCGCAAGGCCCAGGAAGAACTGGACCGCAAGAAGTCCGAGGACGAGAAGCGCAAGCTGGATGAGGCCGCCGCCCTGCAGAAGGCCGACGAGGAACGCAAGGCCCAGGAGGAACTGGAGCGCAAGAAGGCCGATGAGGAAAAGGCCCGGCAGGCCGAGGTGGAGAAGAAGCGCGCCGAGGCCGCCAAGGTCAAGCCCGGGGACCAGGTGCCGCTGGCCGAGGTCACCGTCAAGCCCGACAAGATCGCGGGGGACGCGCCGGCCATCTCCGCCTCGATGCGCGCCAAGTACAAGGGCAAGACCTGGACCACCCCCACCACCATTCTGGTCGACGAGAACGGCCGGGTGATCAAGGTCAAGATCCTGACCGGCAACGTGCCTGGCGACGTCAAGGCGCTGATCGAGGAGACCCTCAATAGTTGGAGATATTCTCCGGCCCAAAAGGACAATGTCAACGTGAAGGTCTGGCTCTCCGTTCCCTTCAAGTTCGCTTTCTGAGGGAACGGGGCCGCTTCAGGGACGGGCCAGGGCGCAGAATACCGGGAAGAGCACCATCCGCTCGTGTCGGGCAATGGCGCTCTTTTCCCGGCGGAGGATCCGCCGCAGCGTCGCCTCGCTGAAGCCAGCCAGGTCTTTCCAGAAGCGCCACTCGCGCTCCCAGTCGCCGTTGGTCTCCGGGCGCGGGAAGTCGAGAAAGCTGGCCAGTTCGACCTGGGCGCGGAAGCCCGCCCGCCGCAGCAGCGATGCCAGCCGGCGGCCGACGCAGGGATCGCCGCCCTGGCGGCGGATATGCCCGGCGAAGATCCCGCCCAGAAAGGCGAGGCCGTCGGGCTGGTCGACGCGGCAGCCGTAATCGGGTTCGGCCAGCACCAGCAGCGCGCCGCCTTCGTCCAGCAGGCCGCGCAGCCGCTTCAGGAAGGGGAGGGGCCGGCGCTGCCAGAGCAGCACGAAGGAGATCACCACCAGGTCGAAACGCCGGCCCTGGCGCAGCAGGCGGCGCTCGTCGCCGGCCAGGTACTCGTTGCCGGGATAGAGCCGGCGGGCGAGCTCCGTCATCTCCGGGTCGCGGTCCACCGCCAATACGGGGCGGCCGCTGGCCAGACGCAGCTCCTCGGCGATGACGCCGCTGCCGCAGCCGAGGTCGAGGATGCGGCGGCGGCCGGCCACGCCGGCCTTGCGGAACAGGTAGCGGCGCGACGGCGCCAGCCAGGAGGCCTGCAGACGGTAGTGCTCGTGGAACCGTTCCGCGTCCATGCCGCGACTATAGGACGGCGGCAGCAGGGCTGTCAAGAAGATAGAAAGTTGTAAAGAAAGATAGAGTGGTAAAGGGGTAAAGTCAGAAAAACAGCAATGAGCTGCAGCCAAGTTTTTCTTTCCCGCTTTACCACTTTACCTCTCTAGCCCTTTACCCCTTTACCTCGTTCTTGCTGCGCCGGTGGCGTTCGTGGTATGATGGCATCCCGCCCAGCGGCGGGCGGAGGCGACGCCCCATGATCCGCTTGTTCCGTCACGACGGCCTGGAAATCATGCTCAACGCCGAGATGATCCGCGAGATCCGTCCCGGCCCGCCCACGGTGCTCCTCCTCGCCGGCGGCGAGGAGATGCAGGTGAAGAACACCCCCCGGGACATCATGATCAAGGTCCGCGCCGAGCGCAAGGGCCGGGAGGACGAGGAGCGCGAGATCGCACCGCCGCCCGCGCCCAAGACGCCGCCGCCCCAGGAGCCCGGCCCGCCGGCCCCGTGAACCGCAATCCCGCTTCCGTTCCTGCGCTTTCCGCCCGATCCCCAAGGAGGGAAAACCCATGAGCCCCGAAACCGATCGCGCACCGCTCAAGCCCTATTTCCGCTGGCTGGTGCTGGCCATCATGTCGCTGATCTGCTTCGCGCAATACTTCATCTACGATTCCATCACGCCGCTGGGCACCCTGATCAAGTCGTCCATCGAACAGGGCGGGCTTGGCCTCTCGGGATCCGAATACGGGCTGCTCTTCTCGGCCTACGCCGTGGCCAACGTCTTCCTGCTGATGCTGCTGGTGGCCGGTGTCCTCGTCGACAAGCTCGGACTGAAGATATCGGGAATCCTGTACGGGTTCCTGTGCTTCATGGGGGCGGCGCTGACCGCCCTGGGGGCGATGTCGTCGCTGCCCGGCCTGCTGGGGCCGGCATATGAATGGCTGGACAAGGGCTTCTTGCCGCAGTGGGGCGCCGGGCTGAAGGTCATGCTCCTGGGCCGCGCCATCTACGGCGTCGGCGCCGAGGCCATCCTGGTGGTGAACAACAAGGTCCTGGCGCGCTGGTTCAAGGGCAAGGAACTGGCCTTCGCCTACGGGCTGAACCTGACGATCATGCGCTTGGGCACGTTCCTGGCGCTCAACATCCAGGCGCCGATCGCCAAGCACTGGGGGCTGCGCAACGCCATGTGGTTCGCCGCCCTGCTCATGCTGAGCGGCTTCTCGACCTATTTCATCTACCTCTGGCTGGAGCGCAAGGCGCGCGGCCGCGTCGGCGCGCCGGCGGCCGAGGGCGCCGCCGCCGGGAGCGAGGAAAAGTTCCGCCTCAAGGAGGTCTTTACCTTCAGCCCCTCGTTCTGGTTCATTTCGCTGCTGTGCGTCACCTTCTACTCGGCGGTCTTCCCCTTCCAGGCCTACGCCCCCGACATCCTGGTGCAGAAATTCGGCTACAGCGTCCCCCTGGCCGGCTCCATCGCCTCGGCGCTGATCTTCGGCACCATGATCTTCACCCCGATCTTCGGCTGGCTGGTGGACCGTTACGGCAAGCGCGCCACGCTGATGATGATCGGTTCGCTGCTGCTCATTCCCTGCCACCTGCTGATCGGCTTCACGCGCGTCCTGCCCATCCTGCCGATCTTCGCCGTCGGCATCGCCCTGTCGCTCGTGCCGGCCGCCCTATGGGCCGCCATCCCCATGATGGTGCCGGAGAAGAGGCTGGGGACGGCGTTCGGCGTGATCGGCTACATCCAGAACGTCGGCCTGATGCTCTTCCCCTACATCGCCGGCCGCATCTCCGACGCCCACACCGTCCAGAAGGTGATCAACGGCCAGAGCGTTGCCGTCGTCGACTACCGCTCCACCATGCTCATGTTCGCCCTGCTGGGGGCAGTGGGCTTCGTGTTCTCTGTCCTGCTCAAGCGCGCCGATACGCGGCGCAAGGAAGGGCAGAGCATCGAGTCGGTGATGCACGGCTAGCCGCCCCCCCGGCGCCGGCAGGCATGGAATCCATCCGCGAGATCTTTCGCATCGGCCACGGCCCCTCGAGCAGCCACACCATGGGGCCGCGCTCGGCCGCCGAAACCTTCCTGGAAAAGGCTCCCGCCGCCGCCTCCTACCGGGTCACGCTGTTCGGCAGCCTGGCCGCCACCGGCAAGGGCCACCTGACCGAGGAGACGCTGCTCGAGGCGTTTCGCGGCCGCAGGCTGGAGATCGCCTTCCGGCCGAGGACCTTTCTGCCGCGCCATCCGAATGCCATGACCTTCTCCGCCCGGGACGCCGCCGGCTTAGAGACGGCCTCCTGGACGGCCTACAGCGTCGGCGGCGGCAAGGTGATCGACGATGGCTATTCGCCCGACACGGATCGCGTCTACCCCTTCGTAACCATGGATGCCGTGCTGGCGCACTGCGAAAAGAGCGGCCGGCAGTTCTGGGAGGTGGTCGAGGAGCACGAGGGTGCGGGGATCCGCGACTACTTGCGCGGGGCGTGGC
>JAKLEC010000008.1 GCA_022711715.1 Acidobacteriota bacterium | reverse complement strand
CCCCTCAGGACGTTTTCCAGGGCAGTGTCCAGCTGGACGGCCAGAGCCTGCCGGCTTCCTTCCGCCGCCTGGCCGGCGATCTCTTCATGGCCCACTTCACGAACCAGGCCGAGTTCACCTTCCGCCAGCGACTGGAGCTGAAGAACGCCCGCGGCGCCTTCACGGTCCTGCTTCCCGTGCTGTCGCAGTACAACCAGCGCAAGCTGCGGCGCATGGGCGAGGCGCTCTCTGACATCGAGGGGCGGGAATTCATCCAGATCGTCCCCGCCCTGCTGGCCGTCGACAACTTCCTGGACCTGGAGGGGCTGCTGCACTTCTTCTCCCTGGAGCGCAGCCAGGCGGTCGAGGCCCTGACCGCCCTGGAGCTGGCGCTGCGGCTGAAGGTGATTAACCTGAACTATCTTTTCGTCACCTCCTGGGAGCATTACGCCGCCAGCCTGGAGGCCATGGAAACGGTCCTGCGCCAGGCCTACGAGGGCCGCGAGCGCACCGTCAAGTTCGCCCGGCTGGAGAAGGCCGTGGGCGCCCCCCAGGAATCCATCTTCTTCCGCTACCTGCTGCGCAAGTGCAGCCAGGAGTTCCCCTGCCGCGTCCTGCCCCAGGCGTTGGTTTTCTCGCAGCTGCCGCTGAGCGCCGAAGAAAAAACGCGCATCGCCGAGATCGAGAAGGCGCTGCGCACGAACAAGCTGCCGCTCTTCACTTTCGAGAACGTGCAGAAGAACACGCCGTTCACCGTTAAGCAGATCAATGACGCCCTGTGGGCCATGCTCAACGAAGGGACCTTCCTGCAGCTGGACGAGCGCCACTTCATCTTCAGCGACGAGTACGCCAAGATCATCAACCGCCTGAAGAAGTTCGCCCGCAACCAGGGCGACGTGCTGACCTTCGACGATTTGCGCGGCCTGACCGGCTATTCGCGGAAATACCTCATCGTGCTCTTCGAGTACTGGGACCGGCAGCACATCACCTGCCGGATCGGCAACCGGAGAAAGATCCTGCTCGGCTCCTGAATCAGGGCTGAACCTGGGGCGCGGCCGCCAGGCGCTCCCTGGCCGCGGCCAGCAGCTCGTTGTACAGCTTCTCTTGTTCGGGCTTGGGCATGTCCTTGGCCTTGACGAAGATCACCAGGTGGTCGAACAGCTTGAGCGCCTCGGGGGAATATTTCTCGTCGTTGAGCAGGTGCGCCTCGGCCAGGTAGCCGATGGCGGCGTCAAGCTCCTGGTTCTGGTTGAGCAGGATGCCGAGGTTGTACCCTACCTGGGCGTTGCGCTTCAGGGCATAGGAAGCCTTGAAGTTCTCGATGGCCTTGGGGTTGTTCTTGAGGCGCGCGTACCAGTTCCCGATGAGCTTGAGGTAGTCGGCGTTGGGCTTTTCCTGGACGATGGCCTCCATGCCGCGGATGGCGTCCTCGACCTTGTCGTTCTTGCTCAGGTGGTCGCTCAGCCGGATCACGAAGTTGGCCGACTTGTCCGACTTGTCGAGCTTGTAGGCGGCGATGGCCTTGTTGAGGGCGGCGACGGCATTTTGCGGGTCTTGGGCCTTGGCCGCCAGGAGCTGCACCTGGATGCGCAGGGCGGGGGCGGTGTAGTTGACGTCGATGGCGGAGTTCCCGGAGCTGGCAACGCGCAGGGAATCGGCCAGCACGACAATCTGCTCGGCGTAGCCGAACGCCTTGTCCTGGTCCTGCTTGGTCAGGTTGTAGGCGTTGGCCAGGTAGAGATAGAGGGGCAGCTTGTTGCTGGCATCGAGATCCTTGTAGCCCAGGGCTTTTTCCCCGAACTGAATGGTTTTCTCGTACTGCTGGAGGAGGTAGGAGGTCTGGGCCAGGTAGACGTACATGTACATGGAATAGCGGTCTTCCCTGGCGCCGTACTTATTGTAATAGGCTTCCAGCTTCTGCATCTTGACCTGGAGGTCCTTTTCGCCGGCCAGGGCGGTCCAGGTATCGACCTGCTCCTTGTCGATGGCCAGCGCCATGGACAGGCTGAACGCCATGACCATGATGATCAAACAGGCGGCTTTCTTCATTTCGGGGTCCTCCGCTTTGGATTGGGCTTAAGTCGTCATTATAATTAATCCTTAACTCCAATGTCAAGTTGACGGAAAGAGCGCCGCTTTTGCCCGTGATTTGACTAAAAAAACGTTCCCCGGTACAATGGCCCGGTGATCAAGACTAGGCTCTTCCTCCTGCTGTTCCTGGCGTCCCTGATCACCCTGAGCGCCCAGACGCCAGCCGTCAGCACCTTCGAGCTGCCCAACGGCCTGAAGGTTATCCTCGCCCCCAGTTCCGGCGTGCAGGCCGCCGCGGTCTGCGTCTACCACATGCGCGGCGCCCGCCAGGAGCCGGCGGACGCCCGCGGCATCGCCTACCTGTACCAGTACCTGATGTTCGACGGCAACCAGAATCTGGAGCCGTTCGACCACGTGCTGTTCATCAACAAGATGGGGGGCGTCGTCAGCGGCCGGGTGAACTACGACAACGCCGTCTTCTACGACCTGCTCCCCGCCCAGGAGATCAACGTCGCCCTCTGGCTGGAGAGCGAGCGCCTGAAAAGCCTGCGCCTGAACGATGCGAACATCGATGCCCAGAAGAACCAGGTCATCTCGCGCATCGGCCGTTTCCTCGAGTCGAATCCCGCCTACCGGGCGCAGACCTGGGTGAGCGCCAAGGTCTTCGAGGGCTCGGCCTACGAGGTGCCGCTGTACGGGGATCTTAACCGCCTCCGCGTCCTGAGCAACGACCGCGTGCGCGACTACTACCAGCATTTCCAGAACCTGGGCAACGTACTGCTGATCATTTCCGGCCGCTTCGACATCAGCGAGCTGCGCGCCGGCATCAACCGCTTCTTCCAGGACATCCCTCCCGGCAGGCGGGCCGCCGCCCCCGCCTTCAGCGCCCAGAACCCGCGGCGCGCCCACGTGGTCAAGAACTGGCTCCTGCCAGGGCTGAAGAAACACTTCGTCGTCTACGGCATCAAGGCGCCGGCGCGCATCGGCTACAACTTCGTGTATTTCGACTTCCTGCGCACCTACCTGACCGACCCGCGGCTCTCGCGGCTCGAAACCATCCTCAACGCCGTCAACAAGCTGGACGTGGAGATCGAGAGCTTCTTCTCCGACTACATGGAGGCCAACTGCCTCCTCATCCAGGTCTCCAGCCCGCGGCGCTTCAACCTGGAAAAGGCCAAGTACATCATCGACAAGGAGTTCCAGGCGCTGGCCAGCAATCCCATCGGCAACAACGACATGAAGGCGGTGCGCTCGCTGATGGAGCTCGATTTCCTGAAGGGCATGACGTCGCTGGAGGACCGCTGCCTGCGCATCGGCGAGTTCTACCACATGTTCAACGACCTGAACTTTTTCGATGACCAGCTGAAGCGCCTGCGCCGGATCGTGCCCTACGACGTCATGGAGAGCGCGAAAAAGTACCTGGCCAAGCCGAACCAGGTCATCCTCAATGTCTATGGCGAATAATCCGGGTTGCCTGCGGCGCGGCGCCGGCTGCCTGCTCGGCGGCGCGCTCCTGCTGCTGGCGGCCGTGAACGTCCGCGGCGCCGAGACCCGGCTGTTTTCCTTCACGACCTCCAAGGGGCTGGCGGTCAAGGTGCTGCAGGACAACGACCTGCCCTTCGTCCACGCCGAGCTGCTGGTCTACCTCGACGGCAACACGCAGAACTACCCGTCGCTGGCCATCACTCAGCTGGCGCTCCTGGACATGTTCGCCCCCGCACTGAACTCGCCGCCCTCCAACCTGATGGGCATGCTCCAGCGCCAGGGGGGCGACTTCGCCGTCGAGCAGAATCCCGAATTCGTCCGCATCCGCCTCAATTTCCTCCCCGACCGCCTGGGGGCGTTCTCCAGGCTGCTGCGGGAGATCTTCACCTACCAGTCGTTCCATCTCGGCAAGTTCAACCTGAGCAAGGAGAAGTTCTGGACCCTGTACAAGCGCGGCCGCGACTGGAGGAAGGAGATCGCCGTCATGCTGGCCTACCAGCAGCTGACGGGAAATTTCTTTTTTACCCGCGGCTTCATGCTGCGCGAGGTCGTGAACGGCATCAACATGGCGCAGCTGCGCTCGTTTATGCTGCGCACCTTCCGCCCCGACAACGCCCTGCTGGTCATCAAGGGGAGACTCAACCCCTATCTCGTCCTGGGCATGATCGAGAAGGACCTGCCGCCGCCCGGACCCAGGCAGGCCCAGCCGCGGCGCGAGCCGGTGCAGGTCAACCCCGGGCGCAAGGTCTTCATCCTCAACGTCGACACTTCCGATCCGCCCATGGTCTACTGGTTCGACGTGGCGCCGCCGGCCGCCGCCGACGCGTTCCTGCCCTACGCCATCGGCAACTTCTCCCTGTTCGGCTTCCCCGGCGGACGCATCTACCACTCGCAGCGCAACCGCTTTGCCATGGAAGGGTACAAGGTCGATACCGAGGCCATCCGCCTGAAGGACTTCACCCTGTTCTGCAACTCGGTGCGCCTCAACTACGGCGACATCGAGGATTTCCTGTTGCTGGTGGAGCAGGAGCGGAGGAAGTTCGCCGTCCGGCCCGTCGAGCGCAAGGAATACCTCGACGCCCTCAATTATTACGTCGGCCACGCCCTGGTGGCGACCGGCAGGCCCGATTCCGACCTGCAGCCGGTCATCGACGGCTTCCACGGCCAGGTGGCACACCAGGAGACCCCGCGGATCGGCCCCGAGCTTTTCCAGGAAGTGAGCCACGGCCAGGTGCTGCAGGCCATCGACGAGCAGATGGGGGCCAAGCACCGCAACAACGGCCGGGAGCGGGGGATCGTGGTCCTGGTGGGGGACGCCGACCAGATCCTGAACAGCCTGAAATCGCTCAAGACGGAAGCGCTCGAGCTCTCGCTGGATTGAAAAGAGGCGGCGACCGGATTTGAACCGATGAATAGCGCTTTTGCAGAGCGCTGCCTTACCACTTGGCTACGCCGCCGAAACGAGCGGAGGCGGAACTGGAGCGGGAAACGGGATTTGAACCCGCGACATCCACCTTGGCAAGGTGGCGCTCTACCGCTGAGCTATTCCCGCTCTAGGGGCTAAGAATAATCGAAACCGCGTGTTTTGTCAACCCCCGGGCCGGCCCCGGCCGGCGCTGCGCCGCCGCCGTTTCAGCGGCTCGACAGCGACAGGATGAGCTCCCGCTGGCCGGACGGGCCGGCG
This sequence comes from Acidobacteriota bacterium, assembly GCA_022711715.1. Lineage (GTDB taxonomy): Bacteria > Acidobacteriota > Aminicenantia > UBA2199 > UBA2199 > UBA2199. The sequence goes on along the minus strand of JAKLEC010000008.1, from coordinate 39,141 downwards.
GCCATGACCACGGTGAGGGTCTGCTTGCCCCGCGACCACATGGCGGTCTGGAACAGCTCGTTCCCCTGGTTGGCTGCTCCCATGACGGCGTTGATGTCGACGAATCCCCCCGCCATGCCGCCCAGCCCGCTCTCCCAGCCGCCGGCCTTCAATTCCTTGTCGTAAAACGCCTTGACCTTGTCCCAGGACGCGTCGCCGGGCAGGCGGAACCCCAGTTGCTCGGTCTTGCCGCCGGCTCCCATCGCCTTGCGCATGGCGGCGTCCCGGTCCATGTTTTTGGCCAAGGTGTCGCCGACGGCGCTCTCCCCGGCTTTCAGCTGGGTAGCGCCCGGATAACGCGGGAGGTCCCCGGAAGACGAGGCCCCGCCGCAGGCGGACAGGGCGGTGATCACGGCGGCCATGACCGCCAGGTGCAGGAAACGCTTATTGGCCATGAATCCCTCCTTGGGCAATAGGGTACACGGTTGTTTGCGGCCTGGCAAGCGGCATCCGCTTCGTGGGCCGGCGTTCCGGCTTGGACTCAGGAGAGCAGCCGCTCCATCTCCGGGGGCAGGAAAGGGCGGCCCTTGGCGTTGAGGGCCGTCCCGATGGTCCGGGCGGCGAGGACCAGGCGGTCATCGCCCTGGCGGCGGATCTCCTGCAGGAAGACGAAGCGCAGCGGCGAGAGCCGTTCCAGCGCCAGCGTGACGCGGAAGGCGTCACCGCCGCGGAGGGGGGCCTTGTAGTCGAGCTCGCAGCGCACGACCACCAGGTCGATGCCCTCGCGGGCGTAGCGGTTGAAATCGATCCCCCGCGACAGCAGGAACTCGTGGCGGCAGTGCTCAAGGTAGTGGAGGTAGACCGCGTTGTTGACCACGCCCTGGGCGTCGAGCTCGTAGTCGCGGACCTTCAGTTCGATCGCGAAACGGATGTCGCCCATGGGCTTCATCCCACCTGGACGGCGAACTTGCGGCGCTCCAGCCAATGGGAGCCGAGATCGATCAGCGTCTTCAGCCCAACCAGCACCAGCAGCGCGCCCAGGGGCGAGCCCATCGCGGCGGCCAGTGCGCCGCCGGCCAGGATGGTGACGTGCATGACGATGATCCGGGCGTAGGGCTGCCAGAACAGGCGGGCGAAAGAGGCGCGCGTGTACTCGCCGGCGCCGATGAAGTTGCGCCGGTAGGAATAGCCGTGGCTGGCGGCCAGCGCCAGCAGCGCCAGGCCGAGCTCCCGGCCCAGGCGCATGCCCGGGCCGAAGAGGACCAATACGAAGACGCCGTGGACCAGCGTGAACAGGCCGTAATGCAGGATGAAGAACAGGATCAGCGCCCGCCGCGAGCCCTCGGTCACCGGTTGGCCGTTGAGCGTCATGCCCGCGGCATTGACCGGCCCCTGGGCGCGCCTCATTTTCATTACGTTGAAGAAGCCGACCACCAGGTTCTCGGTCCAATAGAAGACCATGATCGGCGCCACTTTCCATCCCAGGGCCAGCACGCCGTAGACCGGCACCAGGTTGGCGACTACAAGGGCCACGGCCGAGGAGCGCAGCCGCGCGAGCAGGCCGGGGGCGGGGCCGTCCCGGGGAGCGGGCGGCGCGGAGGAAGGAGCGGGGTGGCTGACCGCTTCCATGTCAGCGCGGCTTCTTGCCCAGCCCGTGGATGTGCTCCGCAGAGTAGAGCATCGTCTCGGCGAACTCGCGGGCGTCGTGCAGGTCGGCGGCGTCGGGATGGCCGCTGGCGCTCTGGGCCTCGCGGGCCCAGGCCTGGTGCTGCGGCGATTCCATCCATTCGTCGATCATCTGCGGCTTGACCTGGCCGCGGCAGCCGAACGTGCCGATCACCGTGTGGCCCTGCAGCAAACTGAGGGCGGCGTAAAAGGCGCTCAGCGCCTTCTCGCCGCCGCGCAGCGAGCCGTGGGAGGCGAACAGGGCGATCTTCTTCCCGGCCGGGATCGATCTCAGGAAATGGACCATCCTGGCCGGCACGCCATGGTGCTGGACCGGGAAGCCGCAGAAGATCAGGTCATAGCCCGTCATGTCGCCGGCCTGGTCGATGGGCAGCAGCTTCTTGCGGGTGTGGCGCAGCCCGGCGAAGACCGCCTCGGCGACCTTGCGCGTGTTCCCGGTCTCCGAATAATATGCCACCAGGATTTCCATGCGACCTCCTGTTCGGAGGGGATTGTAGCCGAAGGCCGGGGCCAAGTCCAGGCCGCGCCTTCTCATCCGCCCGGCGCGTTCCGCTTCCGGCGGGACAGCGCCAGGAAGATCCCGGCCAGGACCATGGCTGCGGCCAGCAGCTTCAGCCGCGTCGGCGTCTCGCCGAGGAAGGCGCAGGCCAGGACGGCGGCGCCGATCGGCTCGCCCAGGGTGGCGATGGCCACGTAGGAGGCCGGCAGCTGCCCCAGCGCCCAATTGAAGGAGGAGTGACCGAGCAGCTGCGGCAGCAGCGCCAGCAGCAAAAACCAGCCGTAGGTCGCCGGGGCAAAGCCGCTGAGCCTCTGGCGCAGCAACAGCGCCGCGGCCATCAGGAGCGCGGCCGCCGTGCCGTAGACCACGGTCACGTAGGGGACGAGGGGGAGGCGGCGGCGCAGCCGGCGCCCGATCAGCCAGTAGCCGCTGACGGCCAGCGCGCCGGCCAGGGCCAGGGCGTTTCCCAGGAACGGCCGAGCCGATATGGCCGAGCGCGCCTCGGCCAGGCTGATCAGCGCGCTGCCGGCCAGGGCCAGCGCCAGCCCCGCCCCCAGGCGGGGCGTCAGCGGCTCGCGCCAGGCCAGCCAGGCGATGAGCGCCACCCATAGCGGCGAGGTGGAGACCAGCGCTACCGAGCTGGCCACCGAGGTGTATTCGAGAGAGGTGATCCAGGTGGCGAAGTGAACGGCCAGGCAGAAGCCCGAGGCCAGAAGCCAGCCCCAGTCGGCGGGAACGAGCCGGCGCAGGAGCGGGCGGTGGCGCAGCCAGGCCCAGGGAAGCAGGATGAGCGTCGCCAGCAGCAGGCGGAAGGCCGCGACGGCAAGCGACGGGGCGTCCTCCTGGGCGCGGCGGACGAACAGCGACCCGCAGGAGACGGCCACGATGCCGAGCCCCAGGGCCAGGCGCGGGGCAACGGCCTGCCAGGTTCCGGCCGGCGGGGACGCGTCGCGGGTCATGTCCCCGATTCCAGGAACAAGCGGCCGAGGACCTTGAGGAAGGCGATGTCGAGGGCGGCCGCCAGGATGAGCAGGATCCCCAGTGCCAGCCAGAACCAGCCCAGCCGTGCGGCCGCACATCCCTCGTATTCGCTGCCGTCGGCCCGGGTCCGTCGGCGGGCGATCGCCCGCCAGCCGGAAAACGACAGCCCGGCGCCGAGCGCCAGCAGCAGCCACTCCAGGAGATTCACTTCCCGCGGGGACATGACCGTGATGCGGGCATTGTAGGGGCCACGTCCGCGCCTGTCAAGGGCACCCTACAGCCTGCGGCTGTCGTAGCCCCAGTTGAGCAACGCCTGGCGCTGGCGGCGGCGGCAGGCCAGGTCGCCGGGCCGGCAGTGGCGCAGGATCTGGGCCGCGTGGCGGCGCATGGCCCGCCAGCGCCGGATCTGGCGATCGTCGTCATCATGGCGCCGCCCCCGGTAGTAGCGGCAGTACCATTGGAACCAGCCGCGGGGATCGTCGGGATGGATCCAGCCCTTGGCGCGCCAGACGCGGAGCGGCTGCGAGGCGTTGACTCCGAAAAAGTTCAGCCGCGGGTCATGGCGGTCCGGCGACAGCTTGGCGCGGGCGAACCAGCCGGAGGGGAACTCCCTGCAGCAGTCGGTCATGTACCTGCCGCCGAACACGCCGAGCTGCAGCATCTGCTTCGGCGTGAGCTCGGGCTTGAAATCGCGGTGGAAGTTCCTGCCGGCGGGCTCGGTCAGGCAATAGGCATAGTTGTGCTGCATCGTGTCGTTGACCACGATCCGCTTGGGCGCTCCCATCGTTTTCCTCGGCATGCGGAATAACGCATCGCGCCGGGCGGCGCTCATTTCCCCCGCCGCGGCGAGGCGACGCGGAACAGCAGCCAGGACTTGCCGGCGATCGTCCGGCTTTTGGCCAGCTTCAGCGCGATCTCGTTCTTCACCCCGGCGAAGAGGGCGAAGCGCCCCGCTCCCACGATGTGCGGATGGACGAGCAGGCTGATCTCGTCCACCAGCCCGGCGTTGAGCAGGATGTCGTTCAGCGTCGGGCCGCTGTCGCTCATCACGACGCGGGCCCGGTACTCACGGGCCAGAACCTCGAAGGCGTGGGCGTAGTCGATCGGTCCGTTGCCCATGTAGTGCCAGTCGTAGCCGCGCTCGGTCAGGTAGCGCAGGTATCCCTTCGGAGTCGCGCTCGTGGTGAGAATGGCGACGTCGCGGCAGAAACCTGACTGGCGCAGGACGTGAAGCTTGCCCTTCAGCTTCCCGTCCGAGTCGGGGATGACCCACAGCGGCAGCTTCGCGCTCGCCTTCGGCCTGCGCAGGTCCTTCTCCTGCTCGGGCGGGAGTCTCTTGTGGAACATCTTCAGCCCCGCGAGCGCCGTGTTCGAGCCGATCAGGTGGATGCCGGCACGGAAGCTGCGGGCGATCCGGTAATGAGCGGCCATGTCGACGGCGAATTCCAGCAGCGAGCCGTCCAGGCTCACCGAGTTGTGCATGATGACCTTCATGACCCACCTTCCCCTGCGGACTCCGGGCATCATAGCATGTTATCCGACGCCGGCCAATCGCGGCCGGGGCCGCGCTCAGACGAATTCGCCCCTGGCGACGGTGATGCTGCGGCCGCCGACCCAGACCGCGATGCGCCCTTCTTTCTCCTCCGCCTTCAGCAACAACCGCGACGGCCGGTTGATCTCGTGCCCCTGGCCGCTGCGCAGGTCGACGGCGGCGCCGCCGAAAAAGCGGTGCTTCACCAGCCAGGCGGCCAGGCAGCCGTTGCCGCTGCCGGTGGCCGGGTCTTCGGGCACGCCGAAGAAATCGACGAAGACGCGCACGCTGAGGTCCTCGCCCGTTTCGCGCCCCTGCGGGCAGAAGACCAGGATCCCCTTGGTCGGCGTAGCGCGGACCAGGGAAAAATAGCGGTCGCGGTCGATCCGAGCCTTCTTCAGCGCATCGAGGCCGCGAAGCGGCACGATGAAGAATCCCAGGCCGGTGGAGACCTCCTCTACGGGGAAGCGCCGGTCGAAGCTCTCTTCGCCCAGGCCCAGCACGGCCGCCAGGGAGGCGGCAGGATGCGTCGGGCCGAACTCGGGTTCATTCTGCCTCATCCAGCCGATGCCGCCGGATTCGAGCGCCACCGGGATGGGGCCGGCCTTCAGGCGCAGCGTTACGCTCTGCGCCATGCCCTTCAGGATCTCGTCGCGGATGACATGGGCCGTGCCCAGCGTCGGGTGGCCGGCGAAGGGCACCTCCTCGCCCGGGGTGAAGATGCGCACGTCCCAGCCGTTGTCGCGCGGCTTCCCTGCCAGAACGAATGTCGTCTCGGAGAAATGGGTCTCGCGGGCGATGGCCTGCATCTCGTCGCCGCTCAATCCCCCGGCGTCGCGGAACACCGCCAGCTGGTTGCCGGCGTACTTGCTCTCGGCGAACACGTCGACGATGGTGAAGGGCAGGCGTTTCATCGTGGTCCTCCTCGCCCCGGGGGCGTCAGTTTTTTCCCGAGATGTACTGGCAGTAGCCGTAGGCGATGGGCCCCGACTTCGTCGTTTCGCAGGGGAACTCGCCGCATGCGAAGCACAGGCGGACGCCCTTGGCGAAGGCGCAGCTGGCAATCTTGCAGAACTTGTTTTCCTTGGGAACGCACCCTTGGGGATAATTCGGGCATGTTTTTTGGACCATGCGCGGGCACTTCTCGCAGGCGATGCCGCAGACTCCTGTCTTCATGTTGTGCTCCTGTGCCTCATCGGTGGGGAGGATCCGATTGTATCCCCCTGGAAGCAGGAAGGCAACCGCTCAGCGGGAGAACAATCTGATCGCCAGCGCCGCCAGTCCAAGGACCAGGGCGGCGTTGAAAGCGTATGCGCAGTGATAGTACAGCTCGCCCGGCCTGCCGTTCTCTTCGACGGTGATCTTCCGGTAGCGGCCGATGTTGCGGAAAACATAGCCCCGGAACAGGACGAAGGGCGTCTTGATCCCCCGCCGCTCCAGGAAAGCGGCGATCTTGACGGCGGCCACCGTTCCCCATATCGCGGCGCAGACGGCCCCAATGGCCAGCCCGTAAAGCAAGTTCATCATTTCCGGCCTCCCCGCAACATCCCGTCATTCGCATATGCTTCCTTTTGCCTTGCTTTCAGTTCGCCGCGCAGGGCGAACGAGCGGCCGTCGATGGCCCTCTCGACCGCCAGGATGCCGTCGAGGTGGTCGATCTCGTGCTGCAGCAGCTCGGACAGGTCGCCTCCCGCGATAATCGTGCGCCGCTTCCCTGTAACGTCCATGTATTCGACCGCAATCTCCCGCGCCCGCTCCACCCGAACCAGCAGTCCGGGGAAGCTGAAGCAATCGTCCCAGAGCCGGATCTTTTTTTTGCTTTTTCTTACGATCCGCGGATTGATGAAAGCGCCGTCGATCCCTTCCTGCGGGAAATGGATATAAATGATCCTTTTCAATATTCCGATCTGCGGCGCCGCGATCCCGCGCCCGAAGCCGTTCTTTTTCCTGAAATCCGCCAGCGTATCCTGCAGGTCGCGGACGGCCTTCTGAATTGCCGGGGTTTGAGACCCCCTCACCTGCGCGCATTTCTGAAAAAGCCTTACATCACCAAGCAGCAGAATTTTTTTTATTGCCATTTCAGACTCATTTGATCACTCTTCCTTTATTATTCATCCAAACCCGTAATCCCAAGAGGAATGCGAAAAGCGGAGGAGAGAGAAACGTGATCACTTTATCAATGGGAGTTGCCCAGTCGATCGAGTAATTGAGGTGCATTGTGGCGCCGGGATATGTTTGGCTATAAACAACAATGTATGCTCCAACCAATGCGCTTTGAATCCAGGGGGATGCCAGATATAACAGGAATAGGGGTACTGCCCAAAGGCGTTTCTTTCCTTTGAGAGTCTGCTTCATCCATATAAATGTTGCCAAAAATAAGATCACCAAGGTGATCATCATGGCAATGAACACGACAGGGTCCCGCCAATGGTATGTCCCGTCTGCTTCAATCAGATTCCAGCTCATAACATTATCAGATCGGAATTCAAGATGACTTTATCCGATGTCGACCTCGATCAGGCACTGGGGGTCGCCGCGCTTGATCGAACTTTTGAGATCGACTTTCACGTCCTTGCCGGTGATCTCGCCGTAGACGGCCTTGGTCCAGCCTACGGTGCAGAGGCAGTACTCGGGAGGCAGTGTCCCGGGAGCGTCGCCGACCAGCGGGCAGAAGCACTTGTCGTAAACGAGCATGATCTTGTTGCCGACGCGCCGGGCGCCGTTCTCGCCGATCTCCCGGCGCATCGCGGCCAGGAACTTGTCGAGGTCGCCGTGGAAGGACTTCGCCCAGGCGACGGCGCCGCGGCCGGCGCAGGCGCGGCCGTTCTCCTCGATCAGCATCGCCGCCTCGGCCCCAGGCATCCGCTTCTTCATGTTGCCCAGCCAGGCCGTGATCCAGCCCATGATGAACTTGTTCTTGCCCGCAAGCGCCTTCTCGCAGTCCGGCGCCTTCGTTTCCTGCGCCATGGCCTTGCCTCCCAGAAGCGCTCCCGCCGCCGCCATCCCCACCCCTTTGATGAAGTTCTTTCTCTTCATGGATGCTCCATTTGCCTGCAATGATTATATCCCGGGATGATTGGATCAACAAGTCTTTGCCTTCTTTGAACGAACTGCAGTGTTAGTGTTAGTGTTTGTGTTAGCAACAGCATGAACCGATCCAATGCTGTTTCGAATTACGAATCACGAATCACGAATTACGCTGGTTAGGTTTCGTGCTGCTACTCGTCACGTGTCACGCGTTACGCGTCACGATTGTTCTTGTCAGGCAGGGTGTTTTTTGAGCCAGGCATTGTAGGCGTAGAGGGAGGCCGCCGAGAGCAGGCCGAAAGCGGTCAGGATGATCCAGCCGGTGGCGGCCGCCCTGGGCTCGAGGTCGAGGAGCCATTTGCCGTCGGCCAGCATGACCTTGCGGGCGCCCCGGCACATGACCTCGTTGAAGAGCCAGGCGCCCACCGGGCCGCCCACGAGCGAACCGATGGCCATGGGCAGGTTGGCGTAGCCGAGGAAGAGCCCTTCCTGGCCCTTGGGGGCCAGCGAGCCGATATACTCGTAGAGACGGCTGGAGGCGAAGAGCTCGCCGAAGGCGATCATGGCCACGGTCAGCACGATGAACAGGCTGCCCAGGGGCAGGATGCCCAGCGCCTCGCTGCGCACGCCGCCGGCGGCGAAGACCGGCACGAGGTTGATCACCATCGACAGGCCGATGATCACCGTGCCGACGACGATCGACTTGATCGGTGGCAGTTTGCCGAAGAAGCGGGTGATCAGCAGCTGGAAGCAGACGATGACGATGGGGTTGGCCATGGTGTAGATGTCCATGGCCGGCGACAGCTCGACCGTCTGCTTGACGTAGAGCGGCAGCACGTTGTAGACCTGGTTGTAGATGAAAAAGAAGCCGCTGGAGACCAGCAGGAACATGACGAAGCGCCCCGAGCGCAGCACGCGCACCATGCCCAGCAGGATCTCCTTGACCGAGCGCCGCGGCCTGGCCGCCTCCGCCGCCTGCGGCCGGCTCGGGCGGTAGAAGAACAGCACCACCAGGAAGGCCATGGCCGAGGCGCCCATGGCCACGGCGAAGATCGCCTGCAGCTTGTGGAGCTGGGTGCGCACGAAGAAGGCGGTGACGCGGCCGGCGATGCTGCCGATGTTGATCACCATGTAGAAGATGGCGAAGGCCAGGGTGGCGCGCCCCATGTGGAAGCGCTGCACCGACCCGGCGATGCAGGGCTTGACGAAGGAGCCGCCGATGCCGATCAGCACGATGGCCAGCATCACCGGCAGCAGGGTGCCGGCGCCGGCGGTGACCTCGGGGGCCACCTCGCTGGCGAGTTTCTGGCCGCCGAACCATACCGGGAAACCCATCAGGAAGTAGCCGGCGATCAGCAGCAGCGTGGCCAGCAGCAGCCCCTTGCGGAAGCCGATCTGGTCGGCGATGGTGCCCGAGAGCACGGGCAGGAAGTAGACCAGGAACCACAGGACGCTGTTCAGCGTGCTGGGCCAGTAGTTGCCCAGGCCGAGCTGGCCAAGGTAGATGACCACGAAGCTGGCCATGGAGTAGTAGGCGGCGCGCTCGAACAGCTCGATGACGTTGGCGGTCCAGTAGGGGCGGGGAAAAGGCGCGGGCTTGGTCGCGGTTGTGTCCACGGGGTCCTCCGGGTTATTTCTTGATCGCGATGCCGAGATCGTCGAGCTGGCGCTGGGAGACGGACGAGGGCGAGCCGGTCAGCAGGCAGAGCGACGAGGTGGTCTTGGGGAAAGCGATGATCTCGCGGATCGAGTCCTCGCCCAGCAGCAGCATCATCAGGCGGTCGAAGCCCAGGGCGATGCCCAGGTGCGGGGGGGCGCCGAAGGCCAGCGCCCTGAGGAAGAAGCCGAAGCGCTCCTCGATCTCCTTATCGGGCAGGTTGAGCAGCTGGAACACCCGGCGCTGCAGGGCGATGTCGTGGATCCTCTTGCTGCCGCCCCCCAGCTCGACGCCGTTGAGCACCAGGTCGTAGGCGATGGCCTTCACCGCCAGCGGCTCGCTCTCCAGCAGCGCCGTGTCCTCGGGCCGGGGCGAGGTGAAGGGGTGGTGGTTGGAGTCGAGGCGCTTCTCCTCCTCGTTGTAGAAGAACAGGGGGAAGTCGGTCACCCAGAGGAACTCCAGGCGGTCCTTGTCCTGGAAGCGGCGGCCGAGATGCTCGCGCAGCCGGCCGGCCGCGGCCAGGGCCTGGGGCTCGGCGTCGGCGACCAGCAGCAGCAGTGCGCCGGGGTCGATATTCCGCGCGGCGAAGAGCGCGGCGATGGCGGCCGGGGAGACCTTCAGCGAGGATTTGAAGCCCTCATCGCCGCGGCGCATCCAAATGACGCCCTTGCCGCCGAGCTTCTTCGCCGTCTCGTTGATCTCGTCGAGCTGCTTGCGCGAAAAGGAACCGCCGTCGGGGATGGCCAGCCCCTTGACCTTCGCCCCGTTGGCCAGGGCGGTGCGGATCAGCTCGCTGTCCCACGCGGCGGCCTCGGCGGTGTAGTCCTCGATCGTGAAGGGGATGCGCAGGTCGGGCTTGTCGCTGCCGTACCGCGCCATCGCCTCGGCGTAGGGCATGCGCCGGAAGGGGGCGGCGACGTCGAAGCCGCGCGCGGCGAACAGCTCGCGCATCAGCCGCTCCATGATGGCGAACATCTCGTCGGGCTCGGCGAAGCTCATCTCGACGTCGATCTGGGTGAACTCGGGCTGGCGGTCGGCGCGCAGGTCCTCGTCGCGGAAGCAGCGGACGATCTGGTAGTAGCGCTCGAATCCCGAGACCATCAGCAGCTGCTTGAACTGCTGCGGCGACTGGGGCAGGGCGAAGAACTTGCCCTTGTAGATCCGCGACGGCACGAGGTAGTCGCGCGCCCCCTCGGGGGTGGCGTTGCTCAGCATCGGCGTCTCGATGTCCAGGAAGCCCTCGCGGTCGAGGAAGTTGCGGGCCAGCAGGCTGACCTTGGAGCGCAGCCGGAAGTTGCGCTGCAGGGCGGCGCTGCGCAGGTCGAGATAGCGGTGCTTGAAGCGCAGCTCCTCGGAGACGTTGCCCCGCGACTCGGGCAGGAAGGGCGGCACCTCGGAGGCGGCCAGGACCTCGATGCGCTCGGCGAGCAGCTCGACCTGGCCGCTGGCCAGGTCGGGGTTGGGTTTGGCGCGCTTCACCACCCGGCCGCTCACGGCCAGCACGGTCTCGCGGCCGATGCGCTTGAGCAGCGCCGGCTCGGGGAAGGACTCATTGACCACCACCTGCAGCAGCCCCTCGCGGTCGCGCAGGTCGATGAAGGTCAGCCCGCCCAGCTCGCGCATGTTGTTCACCCAGCCGTAGACGGTGACGGCCGAGCCGGCGTGCTCCTGGCGGAGCTCGCCACAGTAGGTCTCGCGCTTCAGGTGTTTTGCTTCAGCCATGCGTTCAGGTCCTTGAGGGGTATTTTGACTTGCTCCTGGGTGGCCATGTTCTTGACCGAGACCGCCCCGTCGCGGACCTCGTCCTCGGCCAGCACCAGGGTGAAGGCGGCGGCGATGCGGTCGGCCTTCTTGAACTGCTTCTTGAGGTTCTTGCTCTGGTAGTCGACGTAGACCGGGTGGCCCTCGGAGCGCAGCACCTGCGCCAGCTGCACGGCGTGCGCCAGCCAGCGCGGGTCGGCGGTCGCCACGAACAGGACTTTGGGCTTGGGCGCGGCCAGGTGCTCCAGGTGCAGGACCAGGCGCTCCATGCCGGCGGCGAAGCCGATGCCGGCCATGTCGGGGCCGCCGAGCTCGCGGATCAGATCGTTGTAGCGGCCGCCGCCCAGCAGGGCGTTCTGGGCGCCGAGCTGCCCCGAGGTGACCTCGAAGGCGGTCTTGGTGTAGTAGTCCAGCCCGCGCACCAGCCGCGGGTTGAGGAGGAAGGGGACGTTCATCCAGCTCAGCGCCTCGCGCACGGCCGCGAAGTGCTCGCGGCACTCGGGGCACAGGTGGTCGCCGATCACCGGGAAGGCGGCGGCGATCCCCGCGCAGGCGTGCTGCTTGCAGTCGAAGATGCGCAGCGGGTTGCCGTCGATCTTGCGCCGGCAGTCCTCGCACAGGTCGGCGGAGCGGGCCTGCGCCGCCTGGCGCAGCACCTTCAGGTAGGCCGGGCGGCAGTTGGGGCAGCCCACCGAGTTCAGCTCCAGCTGCACCTGGGCGATGCCCAGTCCGCGTAAAAAGTCGACGGCCGAGAAGATCACTTCGGCGTCGACCTGCGGCGCATCGTCGGCGAACACCTCGACGCCGAACTGGTGGAACTGGCGGTAGCGCCCCTTCTGGGGCTTGTCGTAGCGGAACATGGGGCCGATGTAGAAGAAGCGCAGCGGCGCCAGCGCCTCGAACAGGTTGTTCTCGATGGCCGCGCGCACCACCGAGGCGGTGTTCTCCGGCCGCAGGGTCAGGCTGCGACCGGCCTTGTCGCGGAAGGTGTACATCTCCTTCTGCACCACCTCGGTCTGGTCGCCGATGCCGCGGCTGAAGAGCTCGCTGTGCTCGAAGAGCGGCGTGCGGATCTCCTGGTAGAGGTAGCGGCCGTAATAGTCGCGGATGGCCCCCTCCAGGTGCTGCCAGGCGTGGATCTCGGGCGCGAAGATGTCGCGCGTCCCTTTCGCGGCTTGGATGGCGCTCATAGGTACCCCAGTGTCTTCAGCGTGTCCATGGTCTTCTTCTCGCTTCCTCCCAGGCGGCGCCGGGCCGAGGTAATGGCGCGCGAAAGGCGCAGCACCGCGGCTGTCATCTCCGGGCGCTGCCCGGAAGGGTCGCCCCCCGCCTGCAGGTTGGCGGTGCCCAGGGGGTCGGCGGCCAGGTCGTAGAACTCCATCTGCCCTTCGCGGCGGCCGGGCTGGAAGACCAGCTGCCAGGGGAAACGGACCACGGCGAAGGAGTCGAAATAGGCCTCGGGAGAATAGGTCTCCATGAAGAGGCGTGGATCGCCCCCTCCTTTCAAGGCGTCGTGGCCGGTCATGTAGGCCGGAGGGGCGATGCCGGCCATGGCGAGGAGGGTGGGGGCGACGCTGAGGTTGGAGACCGGTTGGCGCCGCTCGCCGCGTCCGCGGACGCCGCGGCCGCTGATGAAGAAGGGAACGTGGGTATAGACCTTGTTCAGGTAGTGGATGTGGCCGAAGTGGCCGTTGTATTCGCCCAGTCCCTCGCCGTGGTCGCCCAGCACCAGGAACGCTGACGTCTTGTACAGCCCCTCGCTTTTCAGGAAGCCGATCAGCCGGCCGATCTGTCCGTCCAGGTAGGCGACCTCGCGGCGGTAGCCGCGGCGCATGGCCTCGTCGCCTGTCTTGAGCTGGTACTTGAAGGCCAGCTCGGCGCGGCAGGGCTGGTCTCCGGCCAGGGTCAGGTCCAGGCTGGAGCGGGCCGACGTCGTGTGGAAGGTGACGCGGCCGTAGCGCTCGCTGCGCGGCTGCAGGTCGCTTGACGGCCCCAGGCGGATCGTCCTCCCGGGCTCCAGCGCCTCGACGCGCAGGTCGGAGAAGGCGATGCTGGTGAAGCCGCCGGCGGGGGGCTCGGTGTCCAGCGTCACCTCGTTCGCCCCCGGCCGCAGGAGCAGCCTCAGGCGCAGCACCGGCTGCTCGCTGCTGGGCCCGCTGAACAGCGTCTCGCCGGCACAGGAGGCGGTGAATCGCTCGCGGCCGCCCGGGGGGAAGTAGGGCTCGTGGGGATCAGAGTAGTGGAGCCAGACGAACGATCTGCCGCCCTTGAGCCGCCGGATCATGGCGAAGGCGTCGCGGTTGACCTCCTCGGCGCTGCGGTACCAGAGGAAGGGGCGGAAATTCTCCTCATAGCGGTCGAAGCCGCGGTCCAGGCCGAACTCGCGCTTGAGCACGGCCAGCGAGACGACCGCGCCGGTGGCGAACCCGTTGCGCTTCATGATCTCGGCCAGGGGCGGGTAGGGCGCCTGGAGCCGCTGGCCGTTGTTGTACTGCTGGAGGGCATGGGGCGGCAGGGAATAGAACATGGCGGCGTGGCTGGGGGTGGTGATGGGGATGACGCTGTAGGCGTTGGCGAAGCGCACGCCGGCTGCGGCCAGCGCGGCCAGGTTCGGCGTCGCCGTGTCCCCGCCGCTGCGGTAGTCGACCGCGTCGGCGCGCAACGTGTCCAGGGTGATCAGGAAGACATGGCGCGGAAGCGGGCGGCGCAGCAGGAGCCAGCCGGCGGCGGCGAGCGCCGCCAGCGCCGGCAGCAGCGCCAGCAGCCGGAAAGAGCGCTTGCTCATCGGGCGAAGGCGTCGCGGACGGCCGTGTAGACGGCCTCCAAGTCATAGGAAAGCACCCTGGTGCCGCCGACCGTTGCCATGAAGTTGGCGTCGCCCTGCCAGCGCGGCACGATGTGCTGGTGGAAGTGGTCCTTGATCCCGGCGCCGGCGGCCTGGCCGATGTTCATGCCGACGTTGAAGCCGTCGGGCCGGAAGGCCTGGCGCAGGACGAGCAGGGCGCGGCGGGTCAATTCCCACAACTCGGCGAGGGAGCCTTCCGGCGCCTGCTCGGGCGAGGCCAGGTGGGCCAGCGGCGCCACCATCAGGTGGCCGGAGCTGTAGGGATAGCGGTTCAGCATGACGAAATAGTCGCGGCCGCGGTAGCATACCAGCGCGGCGGGGTCGTCCGCCGAGGCCGCGGCCTCGCAGAAAACGCAGCCGTCGCCGCCGCCGGCCTGGCCGGTGATGAACTTCCAGCGCCAGGGGGCCGGGAGGAACTTCATCCCCGCCCTCCGCGCCGGCCGCAACTCGCCGTCATTTTTTCTTGTCCAGTTCGTTCTGCAGCAGGTCGCCGATGGTCGTCACCGAATCGTCCTCGGCCTTCATGTATTTCTGCAGCTCCTCGCGCTCGCGGGCCTTGGCCAGCGCCCGCAGGCTGAGGTAGGCCTTCTTGCGCTCGACCTCGACGCGCGACACCAGCGCCTCGATCTTGTCGCCGGGCTTGAAGCGCTGCTCCAGCTCCTGGGGGCTGATCTTGTCCTCGTCGATGTCGCCGATGCGGATGAAGCCCTCGATGCTGCGCGTGATCTCCACGGCCAGCCCGGCCTCGTTGACCTTGCGCACCGTCACCGCGACGGTGCTGCCCGGCTTGTGCTTGGCGAAGAAGGAGCGCCACTCGCTCTCAGCCAGGTGCTTGATGCCCAGCTGCACCTTGTAGTTGCGGTCGAGCTCGTCGCTGATGATCATGGCATCGAGCTCCTCGCCCTCCTTCATGAACTCCTCGGGCGACTCGATGTGGTGGTAGCTGATGTCGGAGATCTTCACCACGCCCTCCACGCCGTCCTCCAGGCCCATGAAGACACGCGACTTGAGGATCTTCTTCACCTTGGCGCGCACCACCTCGCCGCGCTTGTGCTTCTCCAGGTAGCGCTCCTCGGGGCGCGTCTCCAGCTGCTTCAGCCC
The DNA here is from genome assembly GCA_022711715.1 of Acidobacteriota bacterium. Lineage (GTDB taxonomy): Bacteria > Acidobacteriota > Aminicenantia > UBA2199 > UBA2199 > UBA2199. Next base: position 24,074 of record JAKLEC010000008.1, on the reverse strand, counting down.
CAGCTTGATCTTGCGTTCCTCCTTGTTGAGCTCGATCACCTGCACCCACAGCTTGTCGCCGACGGCCACGTACTCCTCCACCGAGGTCGGCCGCCCCTCCCAGGTCAGGTCGGAGATGTGCAGCAGCCCCTCGACGCCCTCCTCCAGCTCGATGAAGGCGCCGAAGCTGACGATCTTGACCACCTTGGCCACCAGCCGCTTGCCCAGTGGGTAGCGGGCCTCGATGTCCATCCAGGGATCGGCGAAACGCTGCTTGATGCCCAGGGAGATCTTGCCCGTCTCCTTGTTGATCTCGAGCACCTTCACCTCGATCTCATCGCCCTTGCGCAGCTTCTCGCGCGGGTGGTTGATGCGGCCGTAGGAGATGTTGTCCTTGTGCACCAGTCCCTCGACGCCGCCGAGATCGACGAAGGCGCCGTAGTCGACGATCGAAGTCACCACGCCCTTGACGACCTGGCCGGGGGCGAGCGTCTCCAGCAGCTGTTTCTGCTTCTCCTGGCGCTCGTCCTCCAGCAGGATGCGCCGCGAGACGGTGCCGCTCTTCTCCTTCTTGTTCAGCTTGACCACCTTGAACTCCAGCTCGCGGCCCAGCATCTTCTTGGGGGCCTTGACCTTCTGGATGTCCACCTGGCTCATGGGCAGGAACATCTCGACGCCCATGTCGACGACATAGCCCTTCTCGTCAGGGGTCAGGCGCACGATGCGCCCGGCGATGGGGGCGTTCTTCTTGTAGGCGTGGAAGACGTTCTCCCAGCCCTCCTGCTCGTCGAGCTGCTTCTTGGAGACGATGATGTAGCCTTCCTTGAAGTTGACGTTCTTGGCCAGCACCTTGATCGTGTCGCCGACCTTGTATTTCAGGTTGCCTTCATGGTCCAGGAGCTCCTGGCGGTCGAGGATGCCCTCGGTCTTCTGGCCGATGTCGATGACCACGCGGTTCTCGACGATGTCCACGATGCGCCCCTCCAGCGGGGCGTTGGAGCCCACGGACTTGAGATCGTACTCTTTCACCAGCTCTGAGAAGTCCTCCGTGTTCTTCTCGATGGTGTCGTTGCTGTCTGACATGTTGCGTCTCCTTAAGCCTTTATAGCTTCTGCAAGAATTTTTTTACGTTATCCAGCTCCTGCGGCGAGGTGGAGGCGCCGGCGGCGAGGCCGACGCGGCGGAACGCGCGCAGCCGGGCCGCGGCGCGCCCCCGGCGCAGGTCGTCGGCCGTCTCGATCCACAGGGCGCGGCGGTTCTTGGCGCGGGCGATCTGGTAGAGCTTCTTGGTGTTGGAGGAGGTGCGGCTGCCGACGACGACGACGGCATCCACCCGCTCGGCGAGCTTGCGCACCGCCTCCTGGCGGTCCTGGGTGGCCTGGCAGACGGTGTTGACCACGTGCAGCTTCTGGCAGCGCTCGACCAGGGCGGCGACCACCTGCCGGAAGAAATCGGTGTCCAGCGTGGTCTGGGCCACCACTCCCGCCTCGCGCAGGCGGGGCAGGGCCTGCGCCGCCGCCAGCGAGTCGATGACGCGCACGTTGCGGGCGTAGCTGCGGGCGGCGACGATCTCCGGGTGGGCGGGGTCGCCCACGATCAGCACCGGGGCGCCGTTGCGTCCCAGCCGCTCGATGACCTTCTGCACCTTCTTGACCAGCGGGCAGGTGGCGTCGAGGAGGGGCACGCCGCGCCGCCGCAGGCGGCGCTCGGCGTCGCGGGGGATGCCGTGGGTGCGGATGCACAGCACCTTGTCCCGGGCGATGGCGTCGGACGGGGAGACCTGGCCGATGCCGCGGGCCGCCAGGTCGTTCAGCACCGGGGTATTGTGGATCAGGGGACCGTAGGTCTGGATCGTCTTGCCTTGCCGCTGGAATTCGTCGATCAGTTTCAAGGCTCTTTTGACTCCGAAGCAGAATCCCGCCTGCTCAGCGACTAAGATTTTCATGAAATAGAGCCAAACTATACATGATTGCCGGCATTTTGTCAACCGCGGCCAGCCATTTCCTGCCGCCGGAAAGGGCCTTTCGGCCTGGATCCGGCCCCCGGGGCCGGCTTGACAACCCTGCCGCGAAGGCATATAAATCGGCCGGAGGTATCCCGCCATGAACGTCAACCTGGACAAGGCCCGCCGGCTCTCCCTGCCCGCCCGTCTTCCCGAGAAGAAGCCGTTCGTCGCCGGCATCCGCCGCGCCCCCGACCGCGGCTTCCGCCTGACCCCGGCCCAGGCCAAGACGGCCCTGAGGAACGCGCTGCGCTACGTCCCGGCCGGGCTGCACGGCGAGATCGCCCCCGAGTTTCTGGAGGAGCTCTACACCCGCGGGCGCATCTACGGCTACCGCTGGCGGCCCGCGGGAAGCCTGAAGGCCAAGCCGGTGCAGCGCTACTCCGGCAAGATCCTCGAGGCCAAGGCCTTCCAGGTGATGATCGACAACAACCTCGACTTCGACGTCGCCCTCTACCCCTACGAGCTGGTGACCTACGGCGAGAGCGGCCAGGTCTTCCAGAACTGGATGCAGTACAGCCTGGTCAAGGCGTACCTGCGCGAGATGACCGGGCGCCAGACGCTGGTGGTCTATTCGGGCCACCCGCTGGGGCTGTTCGAGTCCTCCCCGGACGCCCCGCGGGTCATCTCGACCAACGGCATGCTGGTCGGGATGTACGACAACCCCGCCGGCTTCCACCAGGCGGCGGCCATGGGCGTCTCCAACTACGGGCAGATGACCGCCGGCGGCTGGATGTACATCGGCCCGCAGGGCATCGTCCACGGCACCTACCTGACCCTGCTTAACGCCGGCCGCATGTACCTCGGCATCCCGGACCAGGCCGACCTGGCCGGCGTGGTCTACCTCAGCTCGGGTCTGGGCGGCATGAGCGGCGCCCAGGCCAAGGCGGTCGAGATCGCCGGCGGCATCGGCGTCCTGGCCGAGGTCGACTACTCGCGCATCGAGACCCGCCACCGCCAGGGCTGGGTCTCGCGGATCTCGGCCGATCTCGACGAGATCGCCCGCTGGATCGATGAGTTCCGCCACTCGCGCCGGCCCGTCTCCATCGCCTACCACGGCAACGTCGTCGACCTGTGGCAGTACGTGCTGGACCGCGGCATCCGCGTGGAGCTGGCCTCCGACCAGACGTCATGCCATGACGTGTACGGCGGCGGCTACACGCCGGCCGGGGTGGACTTCGCGGAGGGGCGCCGCCTGCTGCGTGAGGACCCCGAGCTCTTCCGCCGCAAGGTCGACGAGTCCCTGGTCCGCCAGTTCCTTCTCATCCGCCGCATGGCCGAGCGCGGCACCCGCTTCTGGGACTACGGCAACTCCTTCCTAAAGGCGGTCTTCGACGCCGGCGCCGCCGACGTCGCGGCCAACGGCCGCGACGAGAGCGACGGCTTCATCTTCCCCAGCTACGTCGAGCACATCATGGGCCCGCTCTGCTTCGATTACGGCTACGGCCCCTTCCGCTGGGTGTGCCTGAGCGGCCGGCCGGCCGACCTGAAGCGCACCGACGAGGCCGCCATGGCCTGCCTCGACCCCGACCGCCGGGCCATGGACCGCGACAACTTCGAGTGGATCCGCAACGCCGGCCGCAACAAGCTGGTGGTCGGCACCCAGGCGCGCATCCTCTACGCCGACGCCGCCGGCCGGGTGCGGATCGCCCTCAAGTTCAACGAGCTGGTGCGCCGCGGCGCCATCGGCCCGGTGATGCTCGGCCGCGACCACCACGACGTCGCGGGCACCGACTCGCCGTTCCGCGAGACGGCCAATGTCCGCGACGGCAGCCATGTCACCGCCGACATGGCGGTGCACAACTTCGCCGGCGACGCCGCCCGCGGCATGTCGATGGTCGTCCTCTCCAACGGCGGCGGCGTGGGCATCGGCAAGGCGTTCAACGGCGGCTTCGGCCTGGTGCTTGACGGCACGCGGGCCCGGGACCGCGTCATCCGTTCGGCCATGGAGTGGGACGTGATGAACGGCATCGCCCGCCGCGCCTGGGCGCGCAACGAGCACGCCCTCGAGACCGCCGCTGCCTGGAACCGGGACAACCCCGGCCGCGGCCTCATCACCCTGCCGCACCTGGCCGATGACCGGCTGATTGACGAGCTTGTCGGCAAGAGCTTCCCGGTCTCAAAGAACTGATCTTACCAAAAATACTGCCGGCGCCATTTCCCATACTCCCCGGAGTATATGGGGTGGGCCTTTCTGCGAGCCGATGTTTCGAAAAGCCCCCCCTGCAAGGTTTCCACGGCATGGCCTGGATTGGCATGGCAATTGTATCCATTCTGATGGAACAGGATGGAGGTGGGGCATGAAAAAGAACTTGTTCTTGATTGTGGTCTTTCTGACCCTGCAGGTTATGCCTGCAGGAGCCGAGATTGAGGTGCTGCACTCGTTCACCGGCAATCCAGACGGCGCGCAACCCGAAGGCTCGTTGTGCTTGTCCGGCTCGACCCTCTACGGCATGACCACCGCGGGCGGTTTCTGGGGGGCTGGAACCGTGTTCAAACTCCAAACCAACGGCACGAGCTACACCCGCCTTCACACCTTCACGGGCGATGACGACGGGGCGAGGCCGCTGGGCTCGCTGGTCATCTCGGGCTCGGCCCTCTATGGGACCACCTATTTCGGCTGGTACGGCAGCGGCCGGGGCGCGGTCTTCAAGATCAACGCCGACGGCACGGGGCGCACCCCGCTGCACGAATTCAGCGACGGCACCGACGGGGGCTGGCCGGAGGGATCGCTGATCCTCTCGGGCTCGACCTTGTACGGCATGTCCAGGGGCTGGATGAGCAACGGCACGGTCTTCAAGATCAACACCGACGGCACCGGCTATGCCGTCCTGCATGTCTTTGCCGGAGGCGACGACGATGGCGAAGATCCGTACGGGAACCTCGTCCTCTCCGGCTCCACCCTCTACGGGATGACATGGATGGGCGGGGACGAGATGCAAGGGACAGTATTCAAGATCAACACCGACGGCAGCGGTTTCACGCTGCTCCACGAGTTCGGCTGGGAGGACGGCGGCGGGCGCCTGCCCGAGGGCTCGCTGGTCCTGTCCGGCTCAACCCTCTACGGGACGACGTGCTTTGGCCCCGGCAGCAGCGGCGGAGGCGCGATCTTCAAAATAGGGACTGACGGCAGCGGCTACGAGGCATTGCATGTTTTTACCGGGGGCAGCGAGGATGGTTCCTATCCCAAGGGTTCCCTCATCCTTTCCGGCTCGACCCTCTACGGCATGACCTCCGAAGGGGGGGACAGCGATCTCGGCACCGTCTTCACGATACAGACCGACGGCAGCGGCTATTCCTTGCTGCACGAGTTCACCGGGGGAGCAACCGATGGCTCCCATCCATACGAATCGCTTGTCCTTGGCCCTTCGGCCCTGTACGGCATGACTACTGCCGGAGGCGGTAGTGATCTGGGGACGGTTTTTTCACTCCACCTTGCCAATGCCGGCCAGGATGACTTCGTTGCCACCTGGGACGGGCAGGGGGTCTACTACCGCAACTCGGTCACGGCCGCCTGGGTGAAGCTCGCCTCGCCGGCGACTCTGATCGCTGCGGGCGGCCTCGACGACGATGCCATCGACGACATCATCGGCATCTGGCCGGGCCAGGGCGGGGTGTGGGTAAAGTTCTCGGCGACTGGCACCTGGGCCAAGCTCTCCTCGACCGCAAAGCATATCGCAACGGGCGACATGAACGGCGACGGCCGCGTGGAACTGCTGGGAACATGGGACGGCCAGGGCGTATACTGGCGCAACAACACTTCGGGAGCCTGGACAAAGCTGGCCTCGCCGGCTACGCTCATCACCGCGGGTGACATCGACCACGACGGAACGGATGATCTGATCGGCATCTGGCCGAGCCAGGGCGGGGTGTGGGTGAAATACTCCCAATCCGGCTCTTGGGAGAGGTTGTCAACCACGGCGACGGACATCGCCGCCGGCGATATGAACGGCGACGGCCGGGACGATCTTTTGGCGACTTGGGATGGCCAAGGCGTTTATTATCGCGACTCCGATGGCGGCGCCTGGGTGAAGCTGGCCACGCCGGCGACGCAGGTGACCGCCGGAGACCTGGACGGAGACGGCAGCGACGACGTGATCGGCATCTGGCCCTCGCAGGCGGGAGTGTGGGTCAAGTACTCGCAGGCGGGTACCTGGACCAAGCTGTCGTCTACGGCCGTGGACATCGCCGCCGGCGTGATGCGCGCGGCTGGCGCGACGTCGTTCCCCGGCGCGGCAATGGCATCTGGCGCCGCAATTGAGGACGATTTCGGACCGATTGACGGCGCCGACGCGCTCGATCTCTCGGGCAACGCTCCCGGCGGGATGAATTTCCATTTTGCAGGGGGCGAGAACCTGGACCCTTCCGGATCGGAGGATGACCTTGGCGCGCCTGGTCCAGGCGAGCCTGGTTTCCATTGCCTCGAGCAGAGCCATATGGTTCCGGGTTCAGTGATTGCCGATAAACGGGCTCCTGTAGGACGCAAGCAGCGGCGCTGACTGGAAGAACATACGCTGGGTCAATCTGGGCCGAATGTCGTACGGCAGGGGGGCGAATGAGGATTCCAGCCCATGGATTCCTGCCGGGCGTGTTGAAATCCCCGCTGTTTTCCAATACAATATGCCTTGATCCCTTATCGGGGAATAAGGAGAATGCAATCCATGGGCTTGATAAAGAAGGGAAAAGAGCTTTGGTTCTTCGAGGACCTCTACAGCGACACGACCTACGGATTCAAGGTCTCGCGGGTGATCGTCCCCGAGACCGACACCGGCTTCCAGAAGCTGATGATCCTGGAAACGGACCGCTTCGGCCGTGTGCTGGTGCTGGACGGCATCGTGCAGCTGACCGAGGAGGACGAGGGGATCTACCACGAGTGGATCGCCCACTGGCCGCTGTTCGCCCTGAAGCGGCCGGCGCGCCACGTGCTGATCATCGGCGGCGGCGACTGCGGCGTGGCCCGCGAGGTGCTGCGCCACAAGTCGGTCGAGCGGGTGACCATGGTCGAGATCGACCGCCTGGTCTGCGACCTGTGCCGCGAGCACATGCCGGCCGTGTGCGCCGGTGTCTACGAGGATCCGCGCTTCAAGCTGATCGTCGGCGACGGCGCCGAGATCATCCGCCGCCTGAAGGGGCAGTGTGACGTGATCGTCATTGACTCCACCGACCCCATCGGGCCGGCCCAGAGCCTGTTCAACACCGATTTCTACCAGAGCGTCTACGACGCCCTGCGCGAGGGGGGCATCGCCATCCACCAGACCGGGGCGCTCATCCTGCAGCCCTTTGAGGCGCCGGGCAGCTGGCGCCAGATCGAGCGCAGCTTCGACGACGTGCGCGTGGTGCAGTTCGCCAACATCAGCTACATGGGCGGGCCGTTCAGCCTCACCGCCGGCTCCAAGGGCCGGGGCGTGTTCCGCGATGCCGAGCGCCACGCCCTCAAGGCTTACGCCAAGGCCGGCTTCCGCACCTCCTGGTACTCGCCGCGCATCTCGGCCGTCCCCTATCCCGAGTTCCAGAAGCGGCTGGAAACAGACAAGTACGGCGAGGAGATCGTCATGGACGTCAACCTGCCCGCAGGGAGCGCCCCGGGCGCCAGGCAGGTGTCCCGCTGGGCCTCCCGCACCTGCGAGGCCATCAAGATGAAGGCCTTCGGCGAGCCCATCTACGCCGATCCGCGCCTGGGCGACGGCGCCACCCTGGTGCAGTACGTGGAGACCAGCGCCATCAACTATCGGCGCTACGGGCGCATGGCCGCCCTCAACTGCTTTACCTGCGCCTTTCTGCCGGTGAACGACGCCATCCGCTCCTCCCTCGGCTTCTTCAAGGCCGACAGGGCGCTGTGCTGGCACGTGCCCCGCGGCTCCTTCGCCGGCATCAAGACGATCCGCAGGAACACCCGCATCTTCGAGTACGACCGCCGCGGCAATCGCGCCTCCAAGGCGCTGATGCCCCGCCTGGTCGAGAGCGTCGAGGCCTTCTCCCCTTCCTTCCCCTTCTTCTCGTCGCCGACCACTTCCCAGTTCGAGCTGATCATGGACATTTACGGCTGTGACTACGACCGCATCGCCTCTTCCCCGGCCGTGGCCCGCTGGGCCGGCAAGGAATTCCCTGGCCTGACCGGGCTGAAAACCGTCGGCAAGGCCGACGCCCCCGATTTCGGCCATGCCAAGAAGAAGACGGCCGGGCCGTCGGTGGTGCAGCTCCTCAAGGGAGGATCGAACATCAGCCACTACTCGGTGAACTGGCTGATGATCGTGGTCAATGTGGTGATCAACTGCGGCTTCGACCTGGAAAAGGCCGTCCGCCGGACAATGAAGTATTTCAAGGGGAAATCGGCCGTTTGCTGGCTCCTCCCCAGGGGCGACAACGGCCGCTCGCTGAAGGAGGTTGCGGAAAACACCTTCATGTTTGAAGTCAGGGGCGAATAGGCGAGATGCTTGTTGCGGAAATCGGCGCAAGGCGTATGGCGGCGATTACTTTCAAGACAGGGTCATAATAATCGGTCGTTCGTGCCCGGTTGCTGGTGGATAATCCAGCATAAATCAATGTTTCCACTGGATAAAAATATTTTAAGATTGATAGTCGGACACTAAGATAATTATTACAATTCAATTATTAATTTGTTGACAATAAAAAAAAATTGGAATATATTAATGAAGATAAAGTTCAACCATAAGGAGAATAGATCATGGGAAAGATCATAGGCATTGATTTGGGAACGACCAATTCGGCAGTCTCCATAATGGAGAAGGGGGAGAACAAGATCATCACCAACTCCGAAGGGGGCCGGACCACGCCATCGGTGGTGGGCTTCACCAAGGACGGCGGCCGCCTGGTGGGTCAGGTGGCCAAGCGCCAGTCCATCACCAACCCCGAGAACACCGTCTACTCGATCAAGCGCTTCATGGGCCGGCGCCTATCCGAGGTGAAGGACGAGATCGCCATGGTCCCCTTCAAGGTGGTCAGCGGGCCCAACGACGACGCGCGGATCAGCATCATGGGCAAGCAGTACTCGCCGCCCGAGATCTCGGCCCTCATCCTGCAGAAGCTGAAGGAGGCGGCCGAGGACTACCTGGGCGAGAAGGTGACCGAGGCGGTCATCACCGTGCCCGCCTACTTCAATGACGCCCAGCGCCAGGCCACCAAGGACGCCGGCAAGATTGCCGGCCTCGATGTCAAGCGCATCATCAACGAGCCGACCGCCGCGGCACTGGCCTATGGCATGGACAAGAAGAAGGACGAATTGATCGCCGTCTATGACTTCGGCGGCGGCACCTTCGACATCTCCATCCTGGAGATCGGCGAGAACATCGTCGAGGTCAAGTCGACCAACGGCGACACTCACCTGGGCGGCGACAACATCGACCAGCGCCTCATCGACTGGATCGCCGAGGAGTTCAAGAAGGACCAGGGCATCGACCTGACCAAGGACCGCATGGCCCTGCAGCGCCTGAAGGAGGCGGCCGAGAAGGCCAAGATCGAGCTCTCCACCGCCCAGGAGACCGAGATCAACCTGCCGTTCGTCACCGCCGACGCCTCCGGCCCCAAGCACCTGGTCATGAAGCTCAGCCGCGCCAAGCTGGAACAGCTGGTGGCCGACATCATCGACCGCTCCATCGCCCCCTGCAAGCAGGCGATCAAGGACGCCGGCGTGAACGTCTCCGACATCAAGGAGATCCTGCTGGTCGGCGGCATGACGCGCATGCCCTATATCCAGGAGCTGGTCAAGAAGTTCTTCGGCAAGGAGGGCAACAAGAGCGTGAACCCCGACGAGGTGGTCGCCGCCGGCGCGGCCGTGCAGGGCGGCGTCTTGGGCGGCGAGGCCAAGGACATCCTGCTGCTCGACGTCACGCCGCTCTCGCTGGGCATCGAGACCCTGGGCGGCATCACCCACAAGCTGATCGAGCGCAACACCACCATCCCCACCAAGAAGACCGATATCTTCACCACCGCCGAGGACAACCAGTCCACGGTGGAGATCCACGTGCTGCAGGGCGAGCGCGAGATGGCCCGCGACAACCGCACCCTGGGCAAGTTCCATCTCACCGGCCTGCCGCCGGCGCCGCGCGGCGTCCCCCAGGTCGAAGTGACCTTCGACATCGACGCCAACGGCATCCTCAACGTCTCGGCCAAGGACCTGGCCACTTCCAAGCAGCAGGCGATCACCATCACCTCCTCCAGCGGCCTGAACGAGAAGGAGATCGACAAGATGGTCAAGGACGCCGAGAAGTTCCACGAGGAGGACAAGCGCAACAAGGAGGCCATCGAGAACCGCAACAAGCTGGATCAGCTCTCCTATGCCCTGGAAAAGGTGGTCAAGGAGAACAAGGAGAAGGTGCCCGCCGACATGACCGCCGAGGTCGAGAGCGCGATCAAGCGCGCCAAGGAGGCGGTGGAGAAGGGCGACAACCAGCGCATCCTCGACGAGATCGAGAATATCAACAAGCTCTCCAGCCGCCTGTCGACCGAGATGTACAAGGCGGCAGGCGCTCAGAAGGGGCCGCAGCCCGGCGCCGAGGGCGGCCCAACCGGCGGGGCGCAGCCGGGAGGCGAAGGCCCGGCCAACGAGGGCGAGGTGATCGACGCCGAGTTCGAGGACGTCGGCAAGGGCAAGAAATAGGCCGGCACCAGGCGGGGCGGCACCTTTCGGTTTTGCCGCCTCCTGCCTGGCCGGCCACAGCGTGTTCCCCATTCCCGGGCCCTGATCGATGCCCATTCGCCTGGCGCCGGCCTTCCAAGCCGCCTTTCCGGCGCCAAGCCGGGATAAGCAACCGCTGCGAGGTCGGAGCGGCCGGACAAGAGCGCCGATTGCATTGCGCGGCCGTTTATGCTACATTTCCCCTGTTTTTAATAGGAGGCATTATGAAGCTGAGAATCGCCTGGGCCATCCTGCCGATACTCCTCCTGGCTCCGTCCTGCGGGGGCAAGGCGGACCGCCGCGGGATCGACCTTGCCCTGACGCTGGCGCCCGCGACCGTCACCGACTCGCTTTTCCTCAAGCTCGATTTCGACTTCAAGACCGCCGCCGACTTCAGGAAACTCGATCCCGGCTGCCGGATTTTCGTCCATTTTTGGCGGATGAACAGCAAGGAGATGCTCCTGCAGGACGACCATCTGCCGGTCAAGGATACCGGCGCCTGGGCGGCCAACGACCGCGTGCACTATTCGCGCACCGTCTTCATCCCCCAGTTCCTGAACGAGTTCGACGTCGATTTCGAGGGCTACGAGGAGATCAAGCTGTCGGTCGGGCTGTACAAGCCGGGCAGCCAGGAGAAGCCCATCGCCCTGTTCGAGAAGAAGCTCAATGTCCAGCCGGCCTCGATCAATGCCCCGGAGATCGTTTACGACGAGGGCTGGAACGAGATCGAGACCGACGCCAACGCCCCGGAACCCTTCACCAAGAGCTGGCGCTGGACGACGGCGCGCTCGGTGTGCGTCATCGAGAACCCGAAGAAGGAGTGCACGCTGCTCATCAAGGGCGGGGTCAACAAGAGCGTCCTGGCCGACCAGAAGCTGACCCTCAAGCTCAACGGCGCCCTGTTGGAGGAGTTCGTCCCCGACGCGCTGTTCACCCGCGAGTACACCGTCACTCCGGAGATGATGGGCAACGCCGAGGAGTTTACCCTGGAGTTCCTCTGCGACAAGGTGTTCACTCCCAACAAGATTTCTCCCGACAGCAAGGACAACCGTGAGCTCGGCATGCAGCTTTTCTTCCTCTATTTCCGCGAGAAGGTGAAATAGGGGGGCGGCCCCGCGCGGCGGCTGCGGCGTCCGGCAATGAGCGAAGACGACCTGGAAGAACTGGCGGCGCTCGAGGGGGGCATCGAGGCCGAGATCGTCAAATCCAAGCTGGAAAGCTTCGGCATCCCGGTGCTGCTGCGCTACGAAGCGGCCGGCCGCATCTTCGGCATCACCCTCGACGGCCTGGGCAAGGTGCGCGTCATGGTCCCGCGCCGCCTGCTGGCGGAGGCGCGGCAGGTGCTGGCCGACAAGGCGGACCATGCCGGATCGGCTGACGGCGGGAACGGAGGCTAGAGGGCAAAGCCGCGGAAAGCCTGCGCCAGGCGAATTCGCTCCGGGTGCGCGTTCAGGTCGTAGCGGATGACGCTCAGGGAGACGTAGCCGTTCTTCACGGCCCAGACGTCGCTCCCCTCCCCGCCTTCGTAGTTCGGCATCCCCGTGCCGATCCAGTAATAGGGGCGGCCGCGCGGGTCGACGCGCTCGACGATGTCGGGCGTGTAGCGCTTGCTGCCCAGGGCGGTGACGGCGACCTCGCCGCGGTTGGGAAAGGGAATGTTCACGTTGTAGACCGCGCGGTCGCCGGCGCCCTCCAGCAGCTTGTCCAGGATGCGCGCGGCCACGCGCGCCCCGGACTCGCATTCGAACTCCTGCTCGCGGGAATCGCCCAGCCCGGCGATCAGCGACACGGCCAGCGCCGGGATGCCGTAGAGGTGCCCGGAGAAGGCGCCCCCGACGGTGCCGGAGAAGAACACGTCCTCGGAGAGGTTCTCGCCCAGGTTCATCCCCGAGACGACGAAGTCGGGACGCGTTGGCAGGATCTTCTGCAGGGCGATGTTCACGCAGTCGGAGGTGGTGCCGCTGACGGCGTGGACGTTCTCGGCGATGCGCTTCACGCGCAGCGGGCGGTTGAGGGTCAGGGCCATGCTGATGGCGCTCATCTCGCGGTCGGGTGCCACCACCCAGACGCGGTGCCGTTTTTCCAGCTCGGCCTTCAGGGCGGTGAGCCCCGGCGAATAGAAACCGTCGTCGTTGGTCAGTAGTATGGTCTTCATGGCGGGATGGGTTCAGGAAAAAGTCGGGGCGAGTGGATTCGAACCACCGACCACACGCACCCCAAGCGTGTACGCTAACCAGGCTGCGCTACGCCCCGGCTTGCTACTTTTTATCATCTTTGGCGAGCAAAGTCAAGATTTCGTCGAGGCCGCGGCGGATGCGCCGCAGCTTCTCGGGGTCGACGGCATCGCCGCCGGCGGCGGGCGCGGCGCCCGCCAGGTCCCCGAAGTGCTGGAGGAGCAGGTCCTTGATCTCGTTCTTGTCGCGCTTCTCCTTGATCAGCCACTGCTTGACCGCCAGGATGACCTCGACGTCGCGGCGGCTGTAGAATTTCTCGCCGCTCTGGTTGACGACCGGCGCGAAGGCCTGGAACTCCTTCTCCCAATAGTCCAGGACGCGACCGTCCAGCTTGGCCAGCTGCATGACCTCCTTGCGGCGGAATGTCAGCTTGTCGGGGATATGGGACTCGCTCATGGCGGCTCGGCGACCTCTCTGCCGTGATTATACCGGAACTCGCCCGCCGAGAAAAGGGCTGCGTTTCAATCCATCCGGTAATTGGGGGATTCCTCGGTGATGATCACGTCGTGGACGTGGCTCTCCTTCAGGCCGGCGAAGGTGATGCGCACGAAGCGCGCTTTCCTGTGCAGCTCCTCCACGGAGGCGCAGCCGGTCAGGCCCATGCCGGCGCGGACGCCCCCGCTGAGAAGCGGGATCAGGCTCATGACCGAGCCGCGGTAGGGCACGCGTCCCTCGATGCCCTCGGGGACCAGCTTGCTCTCGGAGAACTCGTCTTCCTGGAAATAGCGGTCGCGGCTGCCGGCCTTCATGGCGGCGATCGAGCCCATGCCCCGGTACTTCTTGTAGGAGCGCCCCTGGTAGATCACCAGTTCGCCCGGGCTCTCGTCGGTCCCGGCCAGCATCGAGCCGATCATCACCGTGTCGGCTCCGGCGGCCAGGGCTTTGGTGATGTCCCCCGAAAACTTGATGCCGCCGTCGGCGATGACCGGCACGCGGCCGGCGACCTCGCGGCTGACCTCCATGACGGCGGTGAGCTGCGGCATGCCGGCGCCGGTAACCACGCGCGTGGTGCAGATCGAGCCGGGGCCGATGCCGACCTTGATGGCGTCGACGCCGCGTGCCAGCAGGTCGCGGGCGGCGGCGGCGGTGGCGACGTTGCCGGCCACCAGGTCGACGTCCGGCGCCAGGGCGCGCACCTTCTCCACCATCTCCAGGACTTTGCGCGAATGGCCGTGGGAGGTGTCGACGACGATGGCGTCCGCCTTGGCCGCCAGCAGCGCCCGCACCCGCTCCAGGGTGTCGGCGGCTGTGCCGACGGCGGCGCCAACGCGCAGCTGCCCCTGGGCGTCCTTGCAGGCGCCAGGGAAGCGTTCGGTCTTGACGATGTCCTTGAAGGTGATCAGCCCCTTGAGGAAATTGTCCTTGTCTACCACCGGCAGCTTCTCGATGCGGTGGCTGTGCAGGAGCTTCTTGGCCTCGGCCATGGTGATGTCCTCGCCGGCGGTGACCAGCCCCTGGGACTTCATGATCGTGGAGATGCGGGCCGTTGGGCTGCCGGCGAAACGCAGGTCGCGGTTGGTGAGGATGCCCACCAGGCGGCCGGCCTCGTCGATGATGGGCAGCCCCGAGATGCCCTTCTCGCGGACCAGCTGCAGCGCGTCCTGGATGGTGTTGTCCGGCCGCAGGGTGATGGGGTTGACGATCATCCCCGACTCGGAGCGCTTGACCATGCGCACTTCGGCGGCCTGGTCGGCGATGCGGAGGTTCTTGTGGATGATGGCGATGCCGCCCAACTGGGCCATGGCGATGGCCATGCGCGACTCGGAGACGGTGTCCATGGCCGCGGCCACCAGCGGCAGGCTCAGGCGGATACGACGCGAGAACTGGGTGGCGGTATCGGCCTGGCTGGGCAGGACCTCGGAGTAGCCGGGAACCAGCAGCACGTCATCGTAGGTCAGCCCGGGCTCGGGCAGGATCTTGTCGTTGTCCTTCATCGTTTCTTCTTGTGCTTGCCGCCCGGCATCTTGAAGGCCGGGGCGGACATCTTGGGCTTCTTCTGGCGCCATTCGTCGAGCTCCTCGCGCGCCACCGGGCGGAACAGGAAGAGAAAGCGCACGACCTCCTCGTCGATGCGGTTGAGCAGCTGCTCGAACAGATCGTAGCTCTCCTTCTTGTATTCGATGAGCGGGTCCTTCTGGGCATAGCCGCGCAGGCCGATGCCCTCCTTGAGGTGGTCGATGCTGAGCAGGTGGTCCTTCCACTGGCTGTCGATCACCTGCAGCAGGATCATGCGCTCGAGCTCGCGCATCTGCGAGGCGCCCAGCAGCGCCTCCTTCTCGATGTAGGCGGCCTTGATGCGCTCGCGCACGCGCTCCTTCAGCTCCAGGGGCGGCGCGTCGCGCAGGGCGGCGGGGTCCTCGCCGCGCAGGTCGATGCCGAACTGCAGCAGCGTCTCCTTCTGGAAGGCCTCGACGTCCCAGTGCTCGCTCTCCTTGTTCTCGTCGATATGGCAGGAAAAGATATCGTCGTAGAGGTCGTCGGTCAGCTCCTGGATGTGCGAACGAAAGTCCTTGCCGAAGAGGATGTCGCGGCGCAGCTGGTAGATATGGCGGCGCTGCTTGTTCATGACGTCGTCGTATTCCAGCAGGTGCTTGCGGATGGAGAAGTTCTGTCCCTCGATCTGCTTCTGCGCGTTCTCGATGGCGCGGGACACCAGGCGGTTCTCCAGGGGCACGCCGTTGCTCATGCCGGCGCGGACCAGCATGCCGCGCACTCGATCGGAGCCGAGGATTTTCATCAGGTCGTCCTCGAGCGAGATGTAGAAACGCGAGGAGCCGGGGTCGCCCTGGCGGCCCGAGCGGCCGCGCAGCTGGTTGTCGATGCGCCGCGCCTCGTGGCGCTCCGTGCCCAGGATGTGCAGGCCGCCGCGGGCGATCACCTCGTCGTGCTCGCGGACCACCGCCGCCGCGATCTCCTCGCGTGCCTTCTCCAGCACCACGGGCGGCGCCGTGTCCGGGGTGAAGCCCTTTTTCTTGAGCTCCTCGCGCAGCAGCGCCTCGGGGTTGCCGCCCAGCAGGATGTCGGTGCCGCGGCCGGCCATGTTGGTGGCGATGGTCACCGAGCCGAGGCGGCCGGCCTGGGCGACGATCTCGGCCTCCGACTCGTGGTACTTGGCGTTGAGCACGACGTGGCGGATGCGCTCGCGGTGCAGGCGGCGGCTGAGCAGCTCCGAGTTCTCGATGGAGATGGTGCCCACCAGCACCGGCTGGCCCTTGGCGTTCAGGGACTTGATCTCCTCCGCCACGGCGTTCCACTTCTCCTCCTTGCTGCCGTAGATCACGTCGGGGAACTCGGTGCGGATCAGCGGCCGGTTGGTGGGGATCTCGGTGACGTCGAGTTTGTAGATGTGGGCGAACTCCTCGGCCTCGGTCATGGCCGTGCCGGTCATGCCCGCCAGCTTGCGGTACATGCGGAAGTAATTCTGGAAGGTGATGGTGGCCAGGGTCTGGTACTCCTGCTCGATCTTGACGTTCTCCTTGGCCTCCAGCGCCTGGTGCAGGCCGTCGGAGTAGCGGCGGCCGGGCATGATGCGGCCGGTGAACTCGTCGACGATCAGCACCTGCCCGTCCTTGACCAGGTAGTCGACGTCGCGGTGGAAGATCAGGTGCGCCTTGAGCGACTGGTAGATCTGGTGCAGCAGGTCCATGTTCGGCAGGTCATAGAGGTTGTCGACATGGAAGAACTTCTCGGCCTCGCTGATGCCGCTCTCGGTGAGCACCACGGTCTTGGTCTTCTCGTCGTGGTCATAATGCTCCCGGCTGCGGCGGATGCGGGCCACGAACTCGTTGACGCGGTAGAAGAAAGAGGTCGATTCCTCGGTGGGGCCGGAGATGATCAGCGGCGTGCGCGCCTCGTCGATGAGGATGGAGTCGACCTCGTCGACGATGGCGTAATGGAATTCGCGCTGGCTCAGGCTCTGCACGTCGAACTTCATGTTGTCGCGCAGGTAATCGAACCCGAACTCGTTGTTGGTGCCGTAGGTCACGTCGCAGGCGTAGGCCTGCTTGCGCTGCTGGTCGTCCATCTCGTGCTGGATGACCCCCACGGTCAGGCCGAGGAAGCGGTAGACGCGGCCCATCCACTCGGAGTCGCGCTTGGCCAGATAGTCGTTGACCGTCACCACGTGCACGCCCTTGCCGGTCAGGGCGTTCAGGTAGGCGGGCAGGGTGGCCACCAGGGTCTTGCCTTCGCCGGTCTTCATCTCGGCGATCTTGCCCTGGTGCAGGACGATGCCGCCCAGCAGCTGCACGTCGAAGTGGCGCATGTTCAGCGTGCGCCGAGCCGCCTCGCGCACGACGGCGAACGTCTCGGGCAGCAGGTCATCCAGCTCCTCGCCGGCCTGGATGCGGGACTTGAACTCCCCGGTCCGGGCGCGCAGCTGCTCGTCGCTCTGCTCGCGCAGGGAGGGCTCGAGGGCGTTGATGCGCGCCACCAGCGGCGCCATGCGCTTCAGGTCCCGTTCGTTCTGGGTGCCGAAGATCTTGCGCACAATGAATTTCAGCATGATGGGGGTATTATACCGGAGGCGCCGGGCGTTCGCAACCTTCCCGTCGGCGACGCTGCCGCCCCGGCCCGCGAGGCCATTACTGCCTCGCGGTCGGGGATTGAATAGCCGCCGGGACCTTCCCGTCGGCGACGCTGCCGCCCCGGCCCGCGAGGCCATTACTGCCTCGCGGTCGGGGATTGAATAGCCTCCGGGACCTTCCCGTCGGCGACGCTGCCGCCCCGGCCCGCGAAGCCATTACTGCCTCGCGGTCGGGGATTGAATGGCCTCCGGGACCTTCCCGTCGGCGACGCTGCCGTAGTTTGACAAGCGGCCGGCGGGAGGGTATCCTGCGGTCATGGCCGGCGGGCAGAAGGAGTACAAGCGCTACGTCTTTGCCGTGTCCGATGCCACCGGCAGGACCTGCGAGACGGTGGTGTTGGCGGCCCTGAGCCAGTTCAAGACCACCCAGATCGTACTGGAGACCCTGTCCAACGTGCGTACGCCGCAGCAGGTGCACGAGGTGTTCACGCGGGCGGCGGCGGTCAACGGCGTGGTCATCTACACCATGGCCTCGCCCGAGCTGCGCCACGAGATCACTGAGCTGGGGCGGCTGAACGGCGTGCCCACCGTCGACATCCTGGGCCCGGTGCTCACCCGCCTCTCCGATCTGCTGGAGATCTCGCCGCTGGCCAAGCCCGGCTTGTTTCACCAGCTGGACCAGGATTATTTCCAGCGCATTGAGGCGGTCGACTTCACCATCCAGCATGACGATGGCCGGCGGCTGGAGACGATCGGCAAGGCCGAGATCGTGCTGCTGGGAGTGTCGCGGGCCTCCAAGACGCCGGTCAGCATCTATCTCTCCTACCGCGGCTGGAAGGTGGCCAATGTCCCCATCCTTCTCGGCGAGGAGCCGCCGGCCGAGCTCGAAGCCGTCGACCCGAAGCGCATTGTCGCCCTGACCATCCAGCCCAAGCGTCTGGAGGCGATCCGCCGCGAGCGGCAGATCAAGCTGCAGGCGGGAGACGGATCGGCCTATGTCGATCCGGAGGCGATCCGCCGCGAGGCGCTTTTCGCCCTGCGGTTGTTCGAGCGCAAGGGCTGGCCGGTGCTGGACGCGACCTATAAGTCGATCGAGGAGACGGCCACCGAGGTCATGCGCCTGATCTACGCCCGCTCGGGGCTGAAGAAGGGGAACATCCCCTATTGATAGGGTTCCTCACGGGATTTCGGTACCGGTTAAGGTGAGATTGGCTGAGTGGAAGGCTGGATAGGCATGGGAGGGGACAAATTCCAAGTACCAAACACCAAATCCCAAATAAATTCCAAGTTCAAAAATCCACTGTCCCAAACGAAAGCCATTTCAAGCATTTTTCTTCGTTTGGGTCATTTGGTCATTGGAACGTGGAACTAGTTTGGATTTTGGTGCTTGGAAATTGGTGCTTTGGTCCTACCAGATCACACTCCGAATGGCTCGAACCTTGCACAAGCCTGTGAGAGGAGCCTTGGATTAGTGCGAGTCTTTTTCCTGCGGCAGGGCGGCGTCGAAGAGATCGGCCATGGCGCCGCCGCGGCGCGACTCGCTGCGCTGGTCGGCATTCAGCCGCTGCAGCTCGCCGCTGAGGTCCTCCTCGGGCTCCTCCATGGTCAGCGAGAGGGTCTTGCGCTGGGGATCGACGGCCAGGATGCGCACGCGCACCTCGTCGTTGACCGTCAGGATCTCCTTGGGATGCTGGATGCGGCGGCCGACGCCCAGCCGCGACACGTGCAGCAGGCCGGTCACGCCCGGGAAGAGCTCAATGAAGGCGCCGAAGGGCTTCATGTGCACGACGCGGCCGGGGAGATCGGCCCCCACGACCAGCTTGTCGGCGGCGGTGGTCCAGGGATCGGCGAGCAGCGCCTTGAGGCTGAGGGAGATCTTGCCGGCCTCGGGATCGAGCTTGATCACCGCCACCTGCAGGGTCTGGCCCGGCTGGATGGCGTCCTTGGCGCTCTGCACCTTCTGGTAGGAGATCTCCGACACGTGCAGCAGGCCCTCGGCGCCGCCGAGGTCGACGAAGGCGCCGTAGTCGTGGACCGAGGTGACCCGGCCCTCGCGAACCTGGCCGACCTCGAGCTCGCTCCAAAGCCGCTGCGCGTGCTGGCGTTCCTCGGCGAGCAGCAGTTCTTTGCGGCCGACCACGATGTTGCGGCCGCCCTCCTCGAACTGGGTGATCAGGAAGGCGTAAGTCTGCTCCAGGTGGGCCTCCGGCTTCTGGCAGTAGTTCTTCTCGATCTGCGAAATGGGGCAGAAGGCCTTCAGGCCCATGACCTGGACGTCGAAGCCCCCCTTGTTCACGCCCTTGACCCTGCCCTCGACGGGCAGGCGGGCGGAGAAGGCCTCACGCAGCATGGCCAGGGCGGGCGAGTCCTTGGCCGCGGCAGAACGCAGGTCGCCGCGCCCCATCTGGCGCAGGCGCGACGTGCAGTGGAAAATGCCGTCGCGGAAGGAGGTCACCAGCACCTGCAGCGGGTCACCGGGCTTGACCGTCAGCTCGCCCTGGCGCTCGCACTCCTCGCGGTCGATCATGCCCTCGGCGCGGACGCCCAGGTCGAGGAAGAGGCTGTCGCGGCCGACGGAAATGACCTTGCCGGTCGTCACCTCGCCCACGCGCACGCGGGCGGCGGGGCGGAACGAGGCGTTGAGCATTTCGGCGAAGCTCTCTTCGCCCTTTGCGGATGGCGCAGTGCCCTGGTTCTCTTTCATGGGTTGACCTTCTCTGATCTCGGATCTATGTGGATGACCGAAGATTCTAGGCCCTATTGTAATCCGCATCGCGGGAAATGTCAAGGGCGGCGGCCGGCCGCGCCGTCGCCGCGGCAAGGAACGGGAAACGCTATTTCGCCTGGCCGTTGCCGGCGGCCTTCGCCGCCTGCAGGTCCTTGCGCTTCTCGGTGAAAAAGTCGGGGGCCAGGGGCTGGCCCTTGTGGGTGTGCACCTCGCCGTCGAGATAGGCGCCCTCGGCGATGGCGATCTTCTGGCAGACGATGTTCCCCTCCATGCGGCCGCTGGAGCGGACCTCGATGCGCTCGCGCACCGTGGCCTTGCCGTGCACGCGGCCGGCCAGGACCATGTTGCCCGCCGTCACCTTCCCCTGCACCGAGCCCTGCTCGCCGATCACCAGCAGCCCGGCGACCGACACGTCGCCGTTCAGCTCCCCCTCCAGCTCCAGGTCGCCGGGGCCGCTGATGGTGCCGGTGATGCGCGTGACGCCGCGGATGAACGACTTGCCGTCGGAGTCGCTGTAGCTTTCGCTGATTCTCTTGTTCTCCATGGTTTCTCCTGTAGGGCCGGGATGGCGTCCGGTCGGCATGTCAGGTGATGAACGAGCGGCACTCGGCCGCGAAAAAAAACTCGGCGAAAGCCGATGCGCTGGCGGATACGATCTCCCGCTGGCGCGGGTCCTGCGGGTGGAAGAAAAGCACTTGCAGGATGCCGCGGCTGGAGGCGGAGACGCTGGCCCGCAGCGAGTCGGCCGACGGGTTGCCGAAGGCGCCCTGGCTGTCGCGCACGACGATCCTGCCTGCAAGGTTCAATACGTCCTTGCGGATCCCCTGGTAGGCGTCGCCCTCGCGTCCCAGGTCGATGGCCAGCGGCGGCTGCAGGCGGTCGAGGTCGTAGAGCCCGTAGCAGACCTGGTAGCGCAGCGAGAGCAGGTTGGTCAGGTCGACGGCCGGGTTGACGGCGGGGAAATCGCCGCGGTCGCGCAGCCGGCGCCACAGCGCTTCGGACGAGGGGCGGTGCTTGGTCGGATCGACGCCGAAGGAACGATACAGCCGGCGCGCCAGCTCGAATCCCGGCGCCGGAGCGCCGGCGGCTGCGGCACGCAGCGCCGTTGTCTCGGCCGCGATCCGCTCGCGCAGGGACGCCCCCGGCCGCGGCGCCACGCCGCGGTAAACGATCACTCCGGCGCGCAGCCGGCCGGCCAGCAGGTTCTGCAGCGGGAAATCTTCGCTCATGGCGTTTGTGAATTCTATCACAGTGTGGTAAAAAAATCTCCGTGGCCGTGGCGCCCGACACCGTGTGCAAGGAGGAGGCGATGACGAAGTTCCTGCTGTGGCTGATCCTGCTGGTCCTGTGCTGGCCGCTGGCCATCCTGGCCCTGCTCCTCTATCCCGTCGTCTGGCTGTTCCTGCTGCCGTTCCGACTGCTGGGCATGACGGTCAGCGCCGTCTTCGAGCTGCTGCGGGCGATCATCACCCTGCCGGCGCGGGTGCTGCGCGGGCCCGGCCGCTGATCCGCTCCGGGTGAGCGCAGCGCCGGCGCGGCGCGCCTGGCTGGGCTGGGCGCTGGCCTCGATGGGTTGTTTCGGGGCCACCAATTTCCTGCTCGGCTACATCGCCGAGAAGAGCGCGGCGGATCCCGGCGCCAGCGTGAAGGCGGCCATGGTCCTCTGGCTCGGCTGCGGCCTGCTCGGCGTTGCCGGAGCCTTCCTGTTCAAGGCCACGGGACGCGGCTTCTCCGGGATGCCGGGCAGGCGGTCCTATGGAGCGCCCATCGCCGCCGGCGTCGCCCTGGCCCTCGGCATGCTGCTGCTGAAAAGCAGCCTGGCCGCCAACCCCCTGGCCAAGGGGCCCATGGTCGCCGTGACCTCGAGCAACTCGCTGGTGGTCGCCCTGCTGGCCTGGGCCCTCATCCGCGAGCGGCTCTCCCGGGGACAATGGGCGGGACTGGCCGTCATTGTCGCCGGCATCGTCCTGGTGAGCCTGGGCAGCGGCGGTCGCGCCCAGCTGGGAGCCGTCGGCCTGGCCGTCGCCGCCATGCTCCTCTTCGGGATCACGAATTTCCTGTTGAAGCTTGCCGGAAGGCAGGGCTGCGATTCGATCTCGGCCGCCATCGTGCTGTGGCTCGCCGTCGGCGCCTGCGGAGCCCTGGCGGTCGGCGGCCGCTGGCTGGGCCAAGCGCGCTTCCCGGCCCTGGCCACCCCCTGGCTCACGCTCCTGGCTTTCCTCGCCGGCGGGACGCTGGCCCTGGGCATGCTGGGGATCAAGAAGGCGGTCACCCTGGGCCAGGCCGGACCGGCGTCGGCCGTGTCGGGCGCCAACGCCATCCTGGTCAGCCTGCTCGACCTGGCGGTGCTGGGCCACTGGCTGCCTTGGCTGAAGCTGGCCGGCATGCTGACGGCCGTGACCGGCATCGCCGTCCTGGCCCTGGCGCGGCCGATGGCGGAAACATCTGCCAGGGACGGGAGGGGCCGATGAAGATCATCGCCAACCTGCCGGCACGCGAGGGCTGGCATCTGCGGGAGAGATTCCCAATCCAGGTGGCGATGAAACGGGGTGCGCCCCCTTCAGCGGAGCTTACTAGCACAAGACCATGGCCGAGTACTTTTTCGCGCGGGAGGGGAAGCTCCGCTTAAGGCAAAAGGAAAAAGGCAAAAGCAAGAAAAGACACTCGGCGTTCGATAACAGTGAAGCAGCAAATTCCAATCACCCAATAAGAAAAGAGTTCCCATGTCCAAAACCAATGTTTGGCTAACCCGGGCACTGAAATTTAGCTCGATTGAACCGCAGTTCGACCACTGACATTTTCTTCATTTGGGTCATTGGTTCATTGGCATTTGGTGCTTGTGATTTGAATTACAGTCTGAACTCGTCACGCGTCACTCGTCACGATAGTTCAATGTTTTGTTTGGGCGAGGGCTTTAACTTTTTCCTTTTACCTTTTTACTTTGGATTCAGGGCTCTCAATGTTCAGGGACATAGTTTGAACAGGGGCTGGCCGACGCGGAGCGGGGATCCTTCCCCGGCCAGCGTCTCGCCGACATGGTCGGCGGGGACGACCAGCACGATCGTCGATCCCATGGCGAAGCGTCCCATCTCCGCCATCTGCCGAACCGGGATGTCGCAGGGCTGCCAGGCGCCGGTCGCCGGCAGCCCGTGCTCCAGGAACTCCAGGCCGATGCCGCCCACGAACGTGGCGCCGACTGCGGCCATGTAGAGCGGCCGCCTCGGCAGGGCGAAGCGAGTCACCGCCCGCTCGTTGCGGACGTAGAGCCGCCTGACCCGACGCACCGAGAAGCCGTTGACCGGGAACAGGCGGGTGCCGCCGTGGAAGCAGCCGGTGATGCGGGCCGACAGCGGGTAATGGAAACGGTGGTAGTCGCGGGGCGACAGGTAGATGGTCGCCACGAGCCATTGCGCCGCCGGGTCGAGCTCCTCCGCCAGGAATCCGCTCAGGGAGTAGGTCCAGCCCTTGACCTGGGTGGCGGCGTCGCCGGAGACCCTCTCGAGCCCGCTCAGCCGTCCGTCGGCCGGCGAGAGCAGGAGGCCGTCGTCGGCGGCCAGCGGCCGTTGCGCCGGATCGAGGGGACGCAGGAAGAAATCGGCGAGCGACGGGTAGTCCTCCGGCCCGCCGCGGAACCCGTTCATGGAGATGCCGTAATGGCGCTGGAAGCGGCGGATCATCCAGCGCGCCAGGAAGCGCGGCCGGCGCAGGCGCATGACCCGGCCGTACCAGCGGCTGAGCGGGATCCATGACAGCGGTGCCAGCATGGCGCGCCCGAGCGGCAGGGAGATTCGCTTCATCGTCGACATGAGCGGGACATCGGGATTGTATCCTGCCGGCCGCCGGGAGTCAACGGCCCTGTAGAAGTTCAGATACATATTGGACTCTTAAATTCTTAAAGGAACTCACTTTGTGAGTTCCGGAAGGCGGGCAGGAGTCCGATATGAAGGCTTTTTATCTGTTCCGTGGTCTTC
>JAKLEC010000079.1 GCA_022711715.1 Acidobacteriota bacterium | reverse complement strand
TCCGACCAGGTCGCCGGCGGCCGGGACGTGCTGATCGTCGGCACCAAGAAGCAGGCGCAGGCCATCATCGAGGAGATCGCCGAAGAGACCGGCATGCATTACGTCAACAAGCGCTGGCTGGGCGGGCTGCTGACCAACTTCCCGATGATCAAGAAGAGCATCGACCGCCTGCTGGAGCTCGACGAGATGAAGAAGGACGGCCGCTGGGAGGTCAAGTCCAAGAAGGAGCAGTCGCGGCTGGAGAAGGTCTACAAGAAGCTCTACCGCGGCCTGTGGGGCATCCGCCGCATGTCCAGCCTGCCCGGCGTGGTCATCGTCATCGACTCCACCTTCGAGGACATCGCCATCGCCGAGGCGCGGCGCATCAACATCCCCATCGTGGCCGTGGTCGACACCAACGCCAACCCCGAGGAGGTCCACTTCCCGGTGCCGGGCAACGACGACGCCATCCGCTCCATCCGCCTGTTCATCAGCAAGTTCGGCGAGGCGGTCAACGAGGGGCGCAACCGCCGCATCCAGGAGACCGCCAACGCCCAGAAGCAGGCCGCCGACGCGGCCGCCGCCCCCGCCGCGGAAGCGGCCGCGGCCCCGGAAGTGGAGAACTGACATGGCCGTCGACATGGAGCAGGTCAAGAAGCTGCGCGAGCAGACCGGCATCAGCATCCTGGAATGCAAGAAGGCCGTCGAGGAGGCCAAGGGCGACCTGGCCCTGGCCGCCGAGCTGCTGCGCAAGAAGGGGTTCGAGAAGGCCAAGGCCAAGTCCTCCCGCGCCACCAACCAGGGGGCCGTCGGCGCCTACATCCACATGATGGGCAAGATCGGCGTGCTGGTCGAGGTGGCCTGCGAGACCGACTTCGTGGCCAAGAACGAGGACTTCCAGGCGCTGGTCAAGGACATCGCCATGCAGATCGCGGCCATGAACCCGCGCTACGTCTCGGAGAAGGACATCCCCGCCGAGGTGCTGGAGAAGGAGAAGGAGATCTACCGCGAGCAACTGAAGGGCAGCGGCAAGCCGGCCGCCATCCTCGAGAAGATCGTCGAGGGCAAGCTGGGCAAGTTCTACGCCGACGTCTGCCTGCTGCAGCAGAACTTCTTCAAGGACGAGAAGCTCACCATCGAGAAGCTCATCGCCGCCCTGATCCACAAGACCGGCGAGAACATCGTGGTCAAGCGGTTCACCCGCTACCAGATGGGCGAAGAGTTCTGACGCATGGCCGACCCCGCACCCTACAAGCGCGTCCTGCTCAAGCTGAGCGGCGAGGCCTTGCAGGGCGCCGACCAGTTCGGCCTCAACCCCGAGGTCATCAGCGGCATCGCCACCGAGATCCGCGAGGTCCACGAGCTGGGCGTGCAGGTGGCCATCGTGGCCGGCGGCGGCAACTTCTTCCGCGGCGCCCGCGCCGGCGAGCTGGGCATCGACCGCGCCTCGGCCGACTACATGGGCATGCTGGCCACCATGATCAACGGCGTGGCCCTGCAAAACGCCCTGGAAAAGAAGGGCGTCCACTGCCGCCTGATCTCGGCCCTGGCCGTCCAGGAGGTGGCCGAACCGTTCATCCCCCGCCGCGCCGTCCGCCACCTGGAGAAGGGGCGCGTGGTCATCTTCGTCGCCGGCACCGGCAATCCCTTCTTCACCACCGACACCGCCGCCGCCCTGCGCGCCATCGAGATCAAGGCCGAGGTGCTGCTCAAGGCGACCAAGGTCGAGGGGGTCTACACCGCCGATCCCAAGAAGGTGCGCGACGCCCGGCGTTTCGAGCGCATCTCCCACGCCGACGTCCTGGCCAAGGAGCTGAAGGTCATGGACAGCACGGCCATTTCGCTGAGCAAGGACAACGGGCTGCGCATCAAGATCTTTGACATCACCCGCCGCGGCAATATCCTGCGCGCCGTCCGCGGCGAGGAGATCGGAACGCTGATCGACCTGAAAGGGGAGGGCACATGACCAAGGAGATC
Organism: Acidobacteriota bacterium; assembly: GCA_022711715.1. Taxonomy (GTDB): domain Bacteria; phylum Acidobacteriota; class Aminicenantia; order UBA2199; family UBA2199; genus UBA2199. The sequence goes on along the minus strand of JAKLEC010000079.1, from coordinate 5,230 downwards.
CTGGACCAGGCCCGCGGCGACCTCCGGAAGGTGGAGGACGACTTCAAGAAGCAGCTCTCCAGGTTCCGCACCGGCCGGGCGTCGGTGTCCATCCTCGACGGCATCCACGTCGACTACTACGGCGTGTCCACGCCCATCAACCAGCTGGCCACGCTGGGTGTTCCCGAGGCCAACCTGATCATCATCCAGCCCTGGGACAACAAGATCATCAACGACGTGGACAAGGCCATCCGCGCCGCCAACCTGAACCTCAACCCCGTCTCCGACGGCAAGGTCATCAAGCTGCCCATCCCGCCCCTGGACCAGCAGCGCCGCCTGGAGATCATCAAGACCCTGCGCAAGTACACCGAGGAGCGCCGGGCCCAGCTGCGCAACGTCCGCCGCGACTACCGCGACATGATCAAGTCCGTGAAGGACGACCGCGAGATCAGCGAGGACGACGAGAAGCGCGCCTATGACGAGCTGCAGAAGCTCGTCGACGCCGCCAACGCCAGCGTCGACCAGATCGAGAAGGACAAAGAGAAGCACATCTTAGAAGACTAGAATAGGGAAGGGAACTAGTCAGCTGCTTTCAGACCGACGGTCCATCAAGGTTCCAACAACAAAACTAAGAAATTTGGAACTTGCCAGCAGCTTCCAGACCGACGGTCCATCAAGGTTCCACGTACCACGTACCATGTACCACGTTGAGAGCCAACGTTCTTCCACGCATGTAGTACATGAAAATGGCTGGTTTCCAGTTCAGCGAAAAGCAACGGATGATGCTCTAAAGGCAGACGCGAGTGAGATTATGATTTTTGTGCAATGTTGGAGTTCCTTTCAAAGCCTTCGGCGATGTTGGACATGATTGATATCCCCGCTCTCTGAATCTGATCTTTGAACCCATAATCCCGGCAATCGATAAACTTCAGGTAAATCTCCTTGACTAAGGCCCTCGCTTCCTGCCACGACTGAATTTCTTCGAATTCAGCGATTTTCATGATCTCCCCCCAAACAGCTTTGAAAATTACAACATAGCCACATTCCTTGTCTCGGTTCAATCATGATTATTGTGTCATTTATCGAAATCCTTTCTGGCTGTTTCGTTTTAAACATGGTACGTGGTACATGGTACGTGGTACCTTGAAGGACCGTCGTACTATTTAGTTACTGAATAGTCCTGGCTTAGCTGCTGGCTCTTCTGCGGCGCAGGAAAAAGCCCGCCGCGACGCCGACGGCGAGCAGGTCCATCAGCGCCAGCAGGACGCCGCCGGCATAGGGGGTGAACTTGCATGCCGTGTAGACGGCGGCGCCCAGGACGATGAAGAAAGCCGGCCCGGCGCTGATGCGCAGGAAGCGGCAGGCGCGCTCGCCGACGAAGTGGAACACGGCGGCGCGGCCGAAGATCAGCCCCAGGAAATAGGCGGCCAGCAGCACGATCAGCAGCGGGATGCCGATCAGCAGGAAGCTCAGCAGCAGGAACGCCAGCAGCAGCACCAGGAAGAGCAGCAGCGCGGCCAGCCCCCGCCCCAGGTGGCGCAGCGGCGCGCGCGGCAGCATCCCCGAGGCCTGGGCCACCTGGGCCGGGAAGACGGCCAGGGCCAGCAGGGCCAGGATGAGCCAGAAGAAGATCTTGATGACCTTGAAGAAGGTCATTCCGCCCGACTCGGGCAGGAAGGGTATCAGTGACGCGGTCACCTGGCGCAGGCCCTCTCGCGAGCGGATGTCATAGACGCGGCCGGCGACGCGGCTGTCGCCGGCGCGGCGCAGCCGGCCGCCGAGGACGATCAGGTCGCGGCCGATGACGGCGCCGGGGCCGATCTCCACGTCGGCGGCCACGCAGATGACGTCGCCGCTCACCTCGCCGCCGAGGCGCAGGCTGCCGCCGACCAGGAAGAGCGATTCGTCGAGCCGGCCGCGGATCTCCACCCGGGCTTTGAAGGCGTTGACGGCGGCGGCGCGGGTCTCGCCGGCGGCCACGATGATCTCGCGCGGGGCGGCGGCCGGGAGAATCCCCGTGCTGGCCAGCAGCAAAGCCGCCAGCAGCGCCCGCTTCACGATCTCCTCGCGCGCACGCGCCGCAGCCAGGGGCGCAGCAGCGGGGTGGCCAGCAGCGCGGCCAGGGACAGGAAGGCCAGCGCGGCCACGGCCGTGCCCAGCGGCGTGGGCAGGAGGGCGCGCAGCATGGCGTTCAGGGCCTTGGCCACGGCCTGGGCGCTGTCGTAGACGGAGGCGATGGCGCGGATGGCGCCGGCCAGCCAGCCCGAGGTGCCGTCGGCGGTGAGGCGCAGGGCCTGGACCAGGCTGCTGCGCGAGAAGTCGAAGTAGATGTAGATCCAGGTGACCAGGAAGACGAAGCTGGCGGCGATCATGGCCGCGATCGAGGTCCAGCGCGGCAGCGCCGGGAAGAGGCGCTCCATGACCTGGGGCACGATGCGCCCGGGCGCGTCGTGCAGGACCGGCTCGGCCAGGATCGAGTCCAGCAGGCGGAACTGGGCGGCGGCGCGGCGGCAGTCGGCGCACAGGAGAAGGTGGTCGCGCGCCTGCGCCGACTCGATGGCGCCGAGGCTGCCCTCGTTGTAGGCGATCAGGGTTTCGTCAGACAAGCATGCCATCTCGTTCCATCTCCTGTTTCAGGATCTCCTTGGCCTTGAAGATGCGGTTCTTGACGGTGCCCACCGGCAGCGACATGATCTCGGCGATCTCCTCGTATTTCAGGTCCTGGATGTAGCGCAGCAGGATCAGCTCGCGGAACTTCAGCGGGATCTGGTCCACCACCCGCCAGACGTAGTCGCGGGTCTCGGCGCGGGCCAGGGCGCGGAAGCCGTCCTCGCGGCTGACATTGTCCGACTCCAGCAGGTCGCGCGGGCTGACGCTGTCGTCGTCGAGCGAGTCGACCTGCGCCTGGTGCTTGCGGATGTGGTCGATGACCAGGTTGTAGCAGATGCGGTAGGCCCAGGTGGAAAACTTGTACTCGAAGTTGTACTTGTCCAGGACGGTGTAGATCTTGATGAAAAAATCCTGGGTCAGGTCTATGGCCGTCTCCTCGTTGCGCACCATGCGCACGACGAAGCCGTAGATCCTCCTCTCGTACTTGCGCATCAGCTCCTCGAACGCCTTGCGGTCTCCCCGCAGCACCCGGCGTATCAAAACCTGGTCTTCATCCGTTTCCATCTACGTTTTTTGCCTGAAAAAGGTTTTCAAGGCAGGGGATCCTCCACGACCTCGGCGTCGGCGGGGACCTGCAGGGAGAGATCGCCCGCCTGCAGGGCGACGCGGCGCCGGTAGCGCTCCAGCCGGTAGACGGTGGTGACCTGGTCGGCGCCCGACTGCTCGACGCGCCGGGGCAGGAAGTCGGCGCCGACGAACACCTTCAGCTCCTGGCCTTCCTCGCCGCCCGCGCCGGCGTCCAGTCGCAGGCGCACCAGGCGTTGCCCCGGCTCCCAGGAGACGGCGGCGCCCGGCCGCTCGGCCAGCAGCAGCTCCCAGATCAGGCGCTGCTGGCCTTCGCCCACCGTTCCGCGGGTCAGCTGGTTGGCCTCGCGGTCGTAGTACTGGTAGCGGCCTCCCTCCAGGAGGAACAGCTTCGACTCGGGCCGGCGGTACTCCCACTTGACCCGGCCGCGGTCGGCGAAGACAATCTCGCCGCTCTCCTCCATCTCCAGCTCGCCGTCCAGGAAGACCTGCTGGACGAAATCGACGCGGAAGGGCTGGCTGTCCAGGATGGCGGCGCGCACGCGGCGCATGAACTCCTCGGCGCCGGGGCTGGCTGCGCCGGCCGGGCGGGACGCCGGCAGCAGCAGCAACAGCAGGGCGAGCAGGGCGGGAGAGCGGCGCGGCCCCATGCCCTCTACACCCGGGCGGAGAGGACGCCCAGGGCCAGGGAGTGGAGCTTGTCGGTGTCGCTCTCGTTGCGCGAGGGGATGAGCACCGGCAGCCGGGCACCCATCACCACGTGGGCCACGGTGAGCTTCAGGTAGTAGGTGAAGGCCTTGCCGAGCAGGTTGCCGGCCTCGATATTGGGCATGACCATGATCTGCACCCGGCCGGCGACCTCGCTCTGGATGCCCTTGTGGGCGGCCGCCGCCGGGGAGACGGCGATGTCCAGGGCCAGCGGCCCGTAGACCCGGCAGCCCTTGATCTCGCCGCGCTCGTTCATGGCCGTCAGCTCGCGGGCGTGCAGCGTGGCCGGCATCGAGTCCTTGACCGTCTCGATGGCGGCCATGATGCCCACGCGCGGCTCGGCGTAGCCGAGGTTGTGGAAGACGGCCACGGCGTTCTCCACGATCTGCCGCAGCTGCGCCAGGTCGGGGAGGATGTTCAAGCCGCCGTCGCTCAGCCCCAGCAGCTCGCCGTCGGCGCCGGGCGGCAGGGAGGGGTTCTCCGCCACCAGGATGTCGGAGAGCAGGTTCTCGCCGCGCAGCCCCTTTTCCTTGTCCAGGACCGGCTTCATCAGCGCCGCCGTGGGCAGGAAGCCCTTGAGGATGAGCTGCAGCCGGCCCTGGCGCCCCAGCTCCACCACCTTCGCCGCGGCCGCCTCGGGCCCGGCGGCGTCGACGATCTCGTAGTCGTCCGCCCGGCCGCCGTGGCGGGACAGGAATTCGCGGATTTTGGCCGGATCGCCGCAGAGGATGAAGTCGGCCAGCCCCTGGCGGCGGGCCTCGATCACCGACAGCATGGTGCTGTCGTCCTCCGGGCAGGGCACGCCGGCGGTCACGCCGCGGCGCTCGCGCGCCGCCTGCAGCAGCTGCTGGAAATCGCGGATCATGTCTCCTCCTCGGGCGCGGCTCAGGCCTGGAAGCCGAAGCCGGCCTCGAAGGCCTTCAGGTTGAGCTCGAGGAAGCGCGCCGGCACCTTGCGGCGCAGCACCTCCAGCCAGGTCTCCTTGGCGATCTTCATGCGCGAGGCCAGCAGGCCGATCAGCACCACGTTGGAGGCCTTCTCGTTGCCCAGCCGGGTGGCGATGTCGGTGGCCGGGATGACCACCAGCTCGCCGGCGCGCTTTTTGAGCCGCTCCACCACGTCCGCGGGATAGGCCTCGAACCCCGCCGCCACGGGCAGCGGCTTCCACACGAAGTCGTTGACCAGCACGATGCCGCGCGGCGCCAGGAAGCGGGCCTGGCGTAGCGCCTCCAGCTTCTCGAAGGCCAGGATGTAGTCGGTCTCGCCGACGGCCGGCAGCGGCGAGAATACCTCCTCGCCGAAGCGCACGGTGGAGACGACGTCGCCGCCGCGCTGGCTCATGCCGTGC
>JAKLEC010000078.1 GCA_022711715.1 Acidobacteriota bacterium | reverse complement strand
GGCGAGCCAGGCGCCGCAGAACACGATAAGCCTAGGCTTCATGGCCCTCCTGCAGGACGCGGCCGATGCGCGCCTTCAGCTCGTCGGGGTCGGCGACGGGATCGCCGCCCGCCTGGGCGAAGTCGCCGCGGCCGCCGCCCTTGCCGTGGATCAGGGGAGCGATCCGCTGGATGATTGTATTCGCCTGGAAGCGGTCTGTCAAGTCCTTGCCGACCGAGGCGACGACCAGCGAGCGGCCGTCCACGTTGCTGAACAGCACGGCCACGCCACGGCTGCGCCGGCGGACCTCGTCGGCCAGGGCGCTGAGGGCGTCGCGGTCGGCGGCGGAGACGTGGGCGATGACCACCGGCACGCCGGCGATGGGCCGCGCTTCGCGCGCCAGGGCGTCGGCGTCGGCGGCCGGGGCGTTGCCGGCGCCCTTCCTGGCCTTTTTCTCGCCCTCGCGGGCGCGCTCCTCGAGCCCCTTCAGGAACTCCAGCAGCCCGTCGGGCTTCTGGCCGAAGTGGGCCAGCAGCTGCTGCAGCAGCCCCAGGCCGCGCTGGGCATGGTCATAGGCCGCCTCGCCGGCCAGCGCCTCGATGCGGCGGATGCCCGAGGAGATCGAGCTCTCGCCGCTGACGGTGAATAGGCCGACTTCGCCGCTGGCCGCCAGGTGCGTGCCGCCGCACAGCTCGCTGGAGAAGTCGCCCATGGTGACCACGCGCACCGTATCGCCGTACTTCTCCTCGAAGATGGCCATGGCTCCGGAGCGCACCGCTTCCTCGTAAGCCTGCAGGCGCAGGGTCACCGGCAGGTTCGCGCGCACCTTCTCGTTGACGGTGCGCTCGACCGCGCGCAGCTCGTCGGCGTTCAGCGGCGCAAAGTGGGTGAAGTCGAAGCGCAGCTTGTCGGGACCGACCCGCGAGCCGGCCTGCTTGACGTGCAGCCCCAGCACCTCGCGCAGGGCGGCGTGCAGCATGTGGGTGGCGGTGTGGTGGACGGCGATGCGGCGCCGGCGCGGCCCGTCCACCTCCAGGCGCACGGCGTCGCCGGGGCGCAGCGTCCCCTCGTGCACGTGCACCTCGTGCAGCACGGCGCCGCCGGCGGCCTTCTTGGCGTTGCCGACGGTGAAGTACGCCGCGTCGCCGCGGCCGCGGCCGCTGTCGCCGACCTGGCCGCCGCTCTCGGCGTAGAAGGGGGTGCGGTCGAAGACCAGGAGGCCCTTCTGCCCGGCGGCCAACGACGTCGCCGGCCGGCCGTCCGCCCAGGCCGCCCGCAGCACGGCATCGGCCTCCAGCTCCTCGTACCCCACGAACTCGCTGGCGTAGCGCTCGATCCCCGGCAGGGCGGCGGTCTCGCGGCGCTTCTCCTGCAGGCTGAGGCGCGAGCGCTCCTTCTGCTCCTGCAGGGCGCGCTGGAAGCCGTCGAGGTCGACGCCCAGCCCCTTTTCCATGGCCAAATCGCGGGCGAAGTCCAGGGGGAAGCCGTAGGTGTCGGACAGGCGGAACAGCTCCGCGCCCGCCAGCCGCTCGCGCTTCTCAGCCACCGCGGCCTGCAGCAGGTCGTCGAACAGGCGCAGGCCGTTGGTCAGGGTGCGGTGGAAGCGCTCCTCCTCGCCGGCGATCACCCGGGCAATGAAGTCGCGACTGGGCTCGAGCTCGGGGTAGAAGGGCTTCATCACCTCCACCACCCGGCCGCTGAGGCGGTGCAGGAAGGTGCCCTGCAGCCCCAGCGCCTTGCCGTGGCGCACGGCGCGGCGCAGCAGGCGGCGCAGCACGTAGCCGCGTCCCTCGTTGGCGGGCATGATGCCGTCGGCCAGCAGGAAGGTCAGGGCGCGCACGTGGTCGGCCACCACGTTCAGGTCGACCTGCAGCGCCGGGTCCTCGCGGTCGACGCCGGCCAGCTCGGCGGCGCGCTCGATGATCGGCGCGAACAGGTCGGTGCGGTAGTTGCTGGTGACGCCCTGCAGCACGGCGGCCAGCCGCTCCATGCCCATGCCGGTGTCGATGGCGGGGGCGGGCAGGGGGGTGAGCGCGCCGTCGCGGCCGCGGCTGAACTGCATGAACACCAGGTTCCAGATCTCGACGAAGCGGCGGTTGCCTTCGGCCAGCTCCGCCGGCCCGAACTCCGCTCCGCGGTCGTAGTGGATCTCCGAGCAGGGGCCGCAGGGGCCGGTGTCGCCCATCTGCCAGAAGTTGTCCTTCTCGCCCAGGCGGCGGATGCGCGCCGGCGGCACGCCGATGCGCTCCTCCCAGATGCGCCAGGCCTCGTCGTCGTCGCGGAAGACGGTGACCCAAAGGCGTTCCGGCGCCAGCCGGTAATGGCGCGTCAGCAGCTCCCAGGCGTAGGCGCAGGCCGGCTCCTTGAAGTAGTCGCCGAAGGAGAAGTTGCCCAGCATCTCGAAGAAGGTGTGGTGGAAGTCGGTGCGGCCGACCTCGTCGAAGTCGTTGTGCTTGCCCGAGACGCGCATGCACTTCTGGATGGTGACGGCGCGGCGGTAGTCGCGCGTCTCCTCGCGCAGGAAGACGCCCTTGAACTGGTTCATGCCGGCGTTGGTGAACAGCAGGGTGGGGTCCTTGGCCGGGACCAGCGGCGAGGAGAGGACGCGCTGGTGGCCCTGTTTCTGGAAATAGTCGTAGAAGACGCGGCGGATCTCGGCGTGGGCGAGCATCAGTCGATTTCCAGCAGGTTGTGGTCGCGGGTGGTGTCCTCGGGCATCTTGTCGGGGGCGCCGCCGCCGATCTCCGACATGCGCCGCTCCATCTCCTCCATCGACATGTCCTTGGCGCTCTGCACGCCGATCTTCTTCAGCTTGAACTCGTCGGGGTTGCTGGCCCACTTCAGCGCCTCGTCGAAGGAGATGAAGTTGCGTTCGTAGAGGAAGTAGAGCGACTGGTCGAAGGTCTGCATGCCGTACTGGGAGATGCCCTGGGCGATGGCCTCCTTGATCAGCTTGGTCTTCTCGGGGGTGATGATGCAGTCCTGGATGAACGGCGTGCTGATGAGGATCTCCACCGCCGGCACGCGCCCCTTTTCGTCGGAGCGCGGCAGCAGGCGCATGGAGATGATGGCCTTGAGCACGGCCGCCAGCTGGATGCGGATCTGTTTCTGGTGGTGCGGCGGGAACATGGAGATGATGCGGTTGACCGTCTCGGGCGCGTCGAGGGTGTGCAGGGTGGAGAGCACCAGGTGGCCGGTCTCGGCGGCCAGCAGGGCGGTCTCGATGGTCTCCAGGTCGCGCATCTCGCCGACCAGGATGACGTCGGGGTCCTGGCGCAGGGCGCTGCGCAGCGCCTTGGCGAAGTCGTTGGTGTCCGAGCCCACTTCGCGCTGGTTGATGATGGACTTCTTGTCGCGGTGCAGGTACTCGATGGGGTCCTCGATGGTGACGATGTGCTCGATGCGGTGGATGTTGATGTAGTCGATCATGGCCGCCAGCGAGGTGGACTTGCCGCTGCCGGTCGTACCGGTCACCAGGACGAGGCCGCGCATCTCCTGCGAGATCTTTTCCAGGATCATCGGCAGGTTGAGGTCGTTGATGCTCTTGATCTGGGTGGGAATCACGCGCAGCACCATGCCCACGGCGCCGCGCTGGTAGAAGACGTTGCAGCGGAAGCGGCCGAGGCCGGGGATGCTGTAGGCCATGTCGATCTCATGGTCCTTCTTGAAGCGCTCCTTCTGTTCGCTGTTCATCATGGCGAAGGCCATGGCGATGGTGTCCTCGGGCATCAGCCGCTTCAGCTCCACCAGGGGATGCAGGATGCCGTTGATGCGGATCACCGGGTGGTTGCCCACCTTCAGATGCAGGTCCGATGCCATCCTTTCCACGCTGATCTTCAGCAGATCGTCGATGTTCATGTGCCGCTCCTCCGTCGCCGCCATTATACACCGCGGGAGGCGCCCAGTTCAAGAAAAATGCTATAATCGGGGCATGATGCCCCGCCCCGTTCTGGCCGCTGTCCTGCTCCTTTCCCTGGCCGCCTGCGCCCGCCGCTCCGCGGCGCCCGCGCCGCGCCTGGAGCCGGAATCCCCGCTGGCCGGCGCCGGCGAGGTGGTCCAGACCGGCGAGGCCTCCTGGTACGGCGGAGATTTCCACGGCCGGCTGACGGCCGACGGCGAGGTGTACGACATGCACAAGCTGACCGCCGCCCACCCCGACCTGCCCTTCCACACGCTGCTGGAGGTGGAGAACCTGGAGAACGGACGCCGCGTCCTGGTGCGCGTCAACGACCGCGGCCCCTTCCTCAAGGGCCGGATCATCGACCTCTCCCTGAAGGCGGCGCAGCGGCTGGGCATGGCCGAGACCGGGACGGCCCGGGTCCGCCTGCGCCTGCTGCGGCGGGGGCAGGCGGCGCCCGCGCCGGCGGAGCCGGGCCTGGCGCCCCCCGCGGAGCCGCTGCCGGAGCCGGAGACGCCCGCGTTGGCGGCGGCGGGCTGCTTCGTGCAGGCCGGGGCCTTCGCCAGCCGCGAGAACGCCGAGGACCGGCTGCTGACCGTCGAGGAGGCCCTTCCCGGCACGGGATTCCGCATCGTCGCCGAGGACGGCCTCTACAAGGTGGTCTCGCCGCCCCTGGAGCCGGCCGGCGCCTGTGCCGAGGCGTTGCGCCGCCTGGCGGCCTTCGGCCTGCCGGCGTTCGTGCGCTCCGCCCCGCCGCAGGACGGGGGCTGACGCTTCCGGCTTGCAAAAACGATTTCCTTCCGCTACAATCTTTCCATACGTTCCAGGTGGCGGGAGACGCGGGAAAGCGGAGGCCCATGAGGCAAGGCAACGGGAGCGGAGGATTCCGTGGCTGAGGAAAAGGATCCGGTCTGCCCCGAGCCCTCGCCCCGCCCCGAGGGCGGCGTCCCCGAGGCCAAGCGCATCCTGGTCGTCGACGACGACGAGACGGTGCGCGAATCGCTCAAGGACTTCCTGGAGTTTCACGATTTCAGCGTCACCGCCGTGGAGGGGGCCGCCGAGGCCCTGCGCCTCATCGCCGCCGAAGAGTTCGACCTGGTGATCTCCGACCTGGTCATGCCCAAGATGGACGGCATCGCGCTGATCAAGGCCGTGCGCGACGCCGGCAAGGACGTGCCCCTGCTGGTCATGACCGGCTTCGCCTCGATCGAGTACGCCGTGGAGTCGATGAAGGCCGGAGCCACCGACTTCATCACCAAGCCCCTGAAGTTCGACCATGTCATGCTGATCGTCAACCGCGTGCTGGAGACGTCGGCGCTGCGCCGGCTGGCCCGGGAACGGGAGTATTACAAGGACCTCTCCAACAGCGACGGCCTGACCCAGATCGGCAACTACCGCCATTTCAACCACGTGCTGCGGCTGGAGGTCGACCGCCAGCGGCGCTACGGACGGCCGCTGACCCTGCTGATGATCGACATCGACGACTTCAAGCGCACCAACGACCGCTTCGGCCACCTGATCGGCGACATGGTGCTCATCAAGATCGCGGCGCTGCTCCGCGACGAGGTGCGCGGATTCGATTTCGTCGCCCGCTACGGCGGCGACGAGTTCACCGTCATCCTGCCCGAGGTGTCGGAGCACGCCGCCCAGGCGGTGGGCCGGCGCATCCTGCGCACCATCGCCCTGCACGAGTTCAGCTCGCCGGAGTACAAGGAGATCGGCCCGGTCACCGTGACCATCGGCATCGCCTCGTTCCCCAAGGACGCCGACGAGGCCCAGGACCTGGTGGCCAAGGCCGACCGGGCCATGTACGCCGGCAAGAGCGCCGGCAAGAACTGCCTGTGCATCTTCGGCGACGAGCAGAACATCATCCGCCTCCGGAAGCCGACGCCCCGCAAGATCTAGCGGCTGTGAAGCCAGAGGTTCGAAGTTCGAGGTTCGGCGTTCGACGTGAGCGAGCACGAGATGCTTGGATGCTGGCCGGACTCTAAGCAGCTTCTTTGGTGCGGCTTCATAAGGCCGTTATTCATCCAATCAGGTCGGTGAGTCCGAGGCGATAACTATCTGGGATAATTGTATCGCCACAGCGCCTGCTTAGAGCTCGGCATGCTCCCAAGCGGAGGGCTTTGGTTACGTCGGACGTCGAACCTCGAACGTCGAACCTTGAAGCTCTGCTAGTATGGCTTTTTTACTTTCGTTTATTTGCCCAGCGTGGCGACCATGACCGCCTTGATGGTGTGCACGCGGTTCTCCGCCTGGGGGAAGACCTGCGAGTGGCGGCTCTCGAAGATCTCCTCGCTGACCTCGCAGATGTCGGGGAACTGCGCTCCCAGCTTGGTCTCGGCGTTGTGGAAGGCCGGCAGGCAGTGCAGGAAGGTGCACTCGGGGTTGCCGGTCTTGTCGAACATGGAGCGGTTGACCTGGTAGGGCTTGAGCAGCTTGATGCGCTCGGGGATCTGCTCCTCCTCGCCCATCGAGGCCCAGACGTCGGTGTAGATGACGTCGGCGCCCTTGACGCCGGCGGCGATGTCGTCGCTGACGGTGATGCGCGCGCCCCGCTCCCTGGCGAACTCGCGGCACTCGGCGACCAGCTCCGCGGCCGGGAACAGCGGCTTGGGCGAGACGATGCGGAAGTCCATGCCCATCTTGGCGGCCCCGATCATCAGCGAGTTGGCCATGTTGTTGCGGCCGTCGCCGACGTAGGCGAAGCCGATGCCCTTCAGCCGCCCCTTGACCTCGAGCACGGTCAGGAAATCGGCGAGCACCTGGGTGGGGTGGTAGAGGTCGGTCAGGCCGTTCCAGACCGGCACGCCGGCCCAGCGCGCCAGCCCCTCGACGGTCTCGTGCTTGAAGCCGCGGAACTGGATGCCGTCGAACATGCGCCCCAGCACGCGGGCGGTATCCTTGACCGTCTCCTTCTTGCCCAGCTGGATGTCATCCTTGCCCAGGTACTCGGGGTGGGCGCCCTCGTCGACGCAGGCCACCACGAAGGCGCAGCGGGTGCGGGTCGACGGCTTCTCGAAGATGAGGGCGATGTTCTTGCCCTCCAGGCTGCGGCCGCGCAGGCCGGCGTACTTGTCCTGCTTGAGCTTGAGGGAGAGCATGAGGAGGAAATCGATCTCCTCCGGGGTGTTGTCCTTCATCGACAGGAAATTCCGACCTTTCAGGTTGAATGCCATGGGTGACCTCCAGATCGGCCCCATGGTACCGCAAAAACGGGCGCATGGCAAGAGGGCGGCGGCTGGACTTTTTCCGTCCCGTTCCCGTATAGTCACCTCGCGGTGCCCGGCGCGCCGGACGCCGCCCCAGGAGGTCCACGATGAGGAAGAACCTGTTGCCCGCGGCCGTGCTGGCGGCCCTGG
>JAKLEC010000077.1 GCA_022711715.1 Acidobacteriota bacterium | reverse complement strand
CGGGCCGGGCGCGCAGGGACGCCAGCAGCTCGGCGGTGCTGCGCCGCGGGGAACGCAGCAGCAGGCAGGGGCGCCGGCAGGCCTCGGACAGCACGCGGAATGGGCGGCCGTCCCCGGCCTCCAGCTCCGCGGCCAGCATGGCGGCCGCTCCGGGCGAGGTCCCCGGCCGGAGGCGGACCAACGCCTCTCCTTCGACGAACTCAGCGCCGCCGGCGTCGGTGGCGATCTTGGGGGCGTCCTCGACCGGTCCGGCGGCCGCCGGCAGGGCGGCCGCTCCGGCAAACAGCATGAGGGAAATGAGCCACGCCGGCCAGCGCCGGTACGCGCATGAGATCATGGGGCCTCCTCATCCGCCCGTGGGGGCGATAGCGTAGCCTAACAATGTTCGCCGCCGCTGTCAATCGCCGAAGAAGAAAGTGAAGGAGCCGGAAGAGAGTGAAAAGTGAAAGAGTCTTGCGGATTGAAGTGAAGGAGTCTAGCGTGCATGATTGCTTGCTTCATCCGTCCGCCAGCCTTTTCTTGCCATTCTCGCTGAAAGACTCCTTCACCGTCCCCTCTGTAATCCTCTTTCACTGTCCCCCCTGCAATGCTCTTTCACTGTTCTTCATTGACTTCGTCCTCCCTGCCGTCTATCATGGCCGGCGGAGGAGGAGTTCCGTGGATCGCATCCGCCGCTTCCGGAAGGAAATGATCGACCTCTATTCCGAGGTCGACCTGCGCCAGCTGCTGGAAAAGATCACCGCCGCCATCCGCGGCTACCTGGCCTGCGAGGAGGCCTCCATCTTCATCTATGACGCGGAGCGGGAGGAACTGGCCTTCGAAACGGCCACCGGCGCCCAGGCCGAGGAGCTGAAGCGCATCGTCCTGCGCAAGGGCGAGGGCGTGGCCGGCTGGATCGCCGCCGAGCGCCAGGGGGTGATCATCGACGACTGCTCCCGCGATCCGCGCCACGACGGCGCGGCCGACCGGCGGACGAACTTCCACACCCGTTCGCTGCTGGGGGTGCCGGTCGAGGCGGGCGGCCGGCTGGTCGGCGTGCTGGAGGCGGTCAACAAGCGGCGCGGCCGCTTCAGCCAGGCCGACAAGCGGCTGTTGGCCGGCATCGCCGCCTTCCTGGCCATCCCCCTGCAGAACGCCGTCCTCATCCGCGGCATGCTGGAGCGCGAGAAGCTGGAGAAGGAGCTGCAGATCGCCCGCTCCATCCAGCGCTCGTTCCTGCGCCAGGAGCCGCCCGTTGTCGCCGGCCTGGACATCGCCTTCCTGAACATCCCCTGCTCGCAGATGGGCGGCGACTACTACGAGGCCCTGCCGCTGCCCGGGAGCGAGGTCATCCTCGGCATGAGCGACGTCTCGGGGCACGGCATCCCCGCCGCCCTGGGCATGGCCGTCTTCCGCATCGGCTTCGTCTACAATGTGAGCCGCAACCGCGATGTCGTGGCCACCCTAGCCCATCTGAACCGACTCATCGCCGAGACCATCGAGGGCAGCCTCTACGTGACCTCCTGCGCCTGCCGGCTCGACGCCGGCAGCGGCCTCCTCGAGTACGTCAACGCCGGCCATCCGCCGCCGCTGGTGCTGCGCGGGGGGGAGGCCATCGCGCTGGAATCGGGCGGGCTGGCGGTGGGCATGTTCGCCGAGAGCGAGTACCGCGCGAGCCGCTTCCGGCTGCTTGCCGGCGACGTTCTCATCCTTTTCACCGACGGCGTGGTCGAGGCCGACGACGGCCGCGGCGGGGAGTTCGGCCGCGAGCGCCTGGCCGCCGCCGCCGCCAAGCGGCGGGACCTGCCGGCGGCCGGAATTCAGGCCGGCCTGCTGGAGGAGGTCCGCGCCTTCCGCGGCCGCGACGACTTCGAGGACGACGTGACGCTGATGGTGGTCAAGTACCTGGGGAACGGACAACCGTGACGCGTAACGCGTGACGCGTGACGCGTAGCAGCATAAACCGATCTTCTACCGGAAATCCAGATTGAAGAGGGGCGTTATCGTGATGGTCGCATTCTCTGGACGCAAAAGGCCGTTCACATGCTGCCTCTCGTCACGCGTCACGCGTTACGCGTCACGAATGCCCGTTATGTATTGAACCGAAAATGCACGATCTCGCCGTCCCGGACGAGGTAGTCCTTGCCCTCCAGGCGCAGCAGCCCTTTCTCCTTGGCGCGGGCGAAGCCGTCGCACTCGAGGAAGTCCTTCCAGGGGATGACCTCGGCGCGGATGAACCCCTTCTGGATGTCGCTGTGGATCTTGCCCGAGGCGATGAAGGCGCTGGCGCCCTTCTCCAGCGTCCAGGCCTTGGTCTCGTCCTCGCCCACGGTGAAGAAGGAGATCAGGTCGAGCAGGGCGTAGCTCGTCTGGATGAACTCGTCGCGGATGTAGCGGTAGCCCGCCAGGCCGTACTCCTTCTGGAACACGGCGCGCTCGTCGGCGGGAAGCTCCAGCAGCTCGGCCTCGATCTTGCCGGCGAAGAGCGCCGTGCACTTGCCGCGCGCGGCGGGCGACGCCAGGGCGGCATTGGCCTTCAGGGTGTTCTCGTCGCAGTTGACCAGGTTCAGCAGGGGCTTGGCCGACAGGAACTTGAAGCCGCGCACCTGCGCCGCCTCCTTCTCCGTAAAGGCGTACTCGCGCAGCGGCCGGCCCGCCTCCAGGAAGGACTTGAGCTTCAGCAGCAGGTCTAGTTCCTCCTGCAGCTCCTTGGACTTCATTTTCTTGACGTCGACAGCCAGCCTTTCCAAACGCTTCTCGACGGTCAGGAAGTCGGTGGCCTTGAGTTCGTCCTCCATGGCGGCGATGTCGCGGGCCGGGTCGATCTTCCCCAGCGGGTGGAGGATCTCCTCGTCGGCGAAGCCGCGCACCAGGTGCACCAGGCCGTCGGCGCGCCGCAGCAGGTCGATGAAAGTCGAGCTCTTCACCTCGCCCAGGGAAATGGCGCCGGCGTCGAGGAACTCGATCTTGGCGTAAACGGGCGGCGTGTGGAAGAAATCGGCCAGCCGCTTCAGCCGCTCGTCGGGAACGTCGACGATCGCCTTGTGGAACTCGCCGGAGGGGGCGGAGAACTTGTCGACCTTCTCCTTCTTGTCGGTGAGCAGGTTGAACAGCAGCGTCTTGCCGGTCTTGGGGTAGCCGAAGATGGTGAGGATCATGGGCCCATTATACCGCAAGTGGCACGACATACCTAGGCGGAGGGCATGGCATACTATGGACGGCGACAGCCTAGAATTAAACACCTGGGACTATTGAGCAACTTGCAGACACGTCGGTCCATCGAGGTTCCACGTACCATGTACCACGTACCATGTTAAGCAATAAACGAGCTATAATGAATCCTACAATAAAAAGGCAGTTCTTCCCTTGTTGTTTCTCATCACGATAGTTCGCCTATTTCTTGCTAACACTGACCCCCTTCGTCTGGAAACTTGAAAGTCATTACCTACCTATCATTCGCTTAGCGCAATATGTTTCATCACAACAATCACCACTTGCAGAGACTGCTCGGCCCCTGGGCAGATTGAATTGTGAGCGCTGATTCTGTATAATTAAAGTGCATATACTACAAAAATGATGAAAAAACGGAAATACGAACCGCCGTGTGCCTGCGACTTGTCCGGGGCTTCGGTCAACGGTCAGGTTCAACCCAGCAGCACCTGCACCAATGGCTCCCAGCCGGGCAGCGGTAGCTGCATGTCTGGCGGATTACCTTTCACCTCCTCTGTCTGCAGCCCGACCGGTTCCTACCCGTATGTGAGCGGCTGCTCGACCGGACTACTCGCCACCCCGGTCCGCTGCAGCGCCGGTTCAGTCCCTTCCCCGTCCTGAGCAATAAAATTGCCTTCCACGGTAAATGAATCCCATCAACTAAACTTGGATGTCGCCGGCCTCGGGTTTTCGATCCGATCGGAATTCGGCCCTGATCAGAGGGAAGCAGCGCGATTTAAACCGTTCGCGACCGTCAAGCATTCATCCATTCGCCTAGCGATCCACCGTGTCGAACCAGGCAATCTCGGAGCTGGCAAGATTGACCCAGAGACCGACCCACGACTGGCCCAGGCGGGCAGGAGAGGGGTCTCCAGCCGCCTCCTGCGGTCGGCCCAGGTCCTTGGACGGCTGAACGAAGCATGGGGGCATGTCCAGAGCCTTTTCGTCGAGATGCACCCCGGGAGGATGACCATCCTTGACTTTCTTTCAGGGCGGGCCGATTTTTATTTCCTTAAACGAAGGGGCCAGTCTATCCGCCAGCGCTGGACCGGGCCGGGACTGCTGGCCACGTTCTTGCCGAATTTCAATGCTTTAATGCTTCACGCATCGGCCATCGTGCGCAATGGCCGGGCAGCGGTTTTCCTGGCCCCGGACGAAGGGGGAAAAACCACTGCCGTCCGCCTTGCGCCTTCCGGAACCATCCTGTGCGACGACCAGGTGATCGTGCGGCGCGGCCGCGGCGGATTCCGCGCCTGGGGCACGCCATGGGGCCTTCATGTCGACGCCAGGACCAGCGCCCCGCTCTCCGGTCTCTTCCTATTGAAAAAAGCGAAGCGCTTCGCCCTGGAACCGCTTCAGGGTCGCAGCCTCATCCCCTTCATCTGGGAAGAGATCAAGAACCCCTTGTCCATTCTCCCCAAGCCCTTGAAAAAAAAGGCGTTCTCTATCCTTTGCGACATCGTCGAGTCCGTGCCGTGCTGGACGCTGTCATTTCCCAAAAACCACATCGACTGGAATGAGATCGACGCCGCGTTGAAGCGCACGGGGAAAAAAGAAGATACCCGGCATACAACGCACCGTTGACGGCGGTTGGCTGAATAGAGCACCAAATCCCAAGCTCCCGTTTTTAAACAAGCTCTCGCCTGCAAACTAGCCAATGACCAAAAACATTTTTATCCTCTCTTGCATTTTCTCATCACGCATCACGCATAACGTGCATTTGTCTAATGCCCGCTACTACCACTGCCCCTATCACCACCACTTCTAGCTCGTCGAGTTTCTTCCTGACACTAACACTAACACCGAAAGTTCGCTAAGCTTCCTGCTCTGCTGGTCATTGACCTCCGGAAACTATTGGCGTAATTTAGTCGTCTAAGGCAGGAGGAGATTTCCATCTCGCGAAAAAGATGCAAAGAATATTGACCTGTTTGCACCATTCGGCAAGTCCACAAGACCTTTCATCAGCTTCGTCCAGGGTCTTTTTTCTACCTTTTGCCTTTTGCCTTTTGCCTTGTTCATTTTTCTTGCCCCTCTTCCCTATAGCCTATAGCCCCTCGCCTATAGCCTGTTCCCCCCCTTGCCAATGAGAAAACTCTCTTATCTCTTCTCCCTCCTGCTCCACGCCGCGCTGCTGCTGGCCATCCTGGCCGCCGAATTCCGCGTGGTCATCCGTCCCGAGCCGCCGCGGGTGATCACGGTGCGCGTCGCCGAGCCGCCCCTGCCCTTCGCCGGCGAGGTCGCACCGGAACCGCCGGCACCGCTGCCGCCGGCGGGGAGAAGCGCCCTTCGCCGTTCCGGCGGCGCCGGGTCTCGGTCCGCCGGCCTGGCTTCCCGGCCCGGCCTGCCCGGGCCGGCCTCGCAGGTCTTCAGCCTGAAGCGCCCGCTTCCCGGAACGTTCCGCCTGGGGCCGTCGGGAAAGAGCCCCGAGCCTTGGGAGCTACCGGTGGCCCCGGCGCCGCCTCCCGCCGGTCTGCGCTACCGCCTCGACGGCCGGCTGCCGGGAGCGTCGGCCGGCGGCCTCTCCGCAGCAGGTCCTTCCCGCACCGAATTCCTCCTGCCCTTCGACACGCGGGAACGGGCGGTCGCCGACTGGACCGAGGCGGCGATGGCGCGCATCGAGCGCAACTGGATCATCCCGGCCTCGGCCCGCTTGTCCTTCTCGGGACTGGTGCAGGTCACGCTGACCATCGAGCGCGGGGGAGGGCGGCGCTCCCTGGTTATCGACGGGACGGAAGTGCCAGAGGCGCTGACGCAGGCGGCGCTGCACGCGATCGAGGCCAGCCTGCCGCTGCCGCCGCTCCCCGGCAACGTCGCCGGCGAGTCGTTCACCTTCACCTTCGTTTTCCGTTACAATGGCTAGCCTCCTCCTCGCGCTCATTCTCCTGCCGGCGCCGGCCGCCGCGGCGTCGACCGCTGAGATTCCCGCGCCACTGGTCATCGCCGTCGGGCTCGACGCCGCCGCCCTGCGGAGCAACCCATCCATCCTCGCCGCCGACACGCTGGCCCTGACCGTCGAGTGCGGCCGCGAGGCATTCTACAAGCTCAGCGAGCGCGACGCCGTCCTGGCCGCCGGCAAGCTGCTGCCCGGGAGCAACGGGCTGCGCTTTTCCCGGCCGGGGCTGTTCCTGCGCAGCCAGTCGCTGCTACTCGTGCTCGAGGCGCTCGAGGGCGGAGCGTCGGTGCGGAAATTTCTCCGTCTGCGGATCACGGTCGACGACCGGCCGGAGGAGGGTCCGGTCGGCGCCCCCCAGCGCCAGCTGTCCGGGGCCTTTCGGCTGGAGATGTTCCACGGCGGCCGGCTGATCGGCTTCCGCCAGAAGCGCATGCAGGAGCTGGTGAAGCTCACCACCGACGGGGTGGCGGTGCCCGCCGATCCGTTGCGGGGCGCCTCGTTGCGCGGGACGCCTCCCCCGGGGGAATCGGTTTCGATCGTCGGGCTGGGCATGGCCCTGGCCAAGTACCTCGCCCAGAAGAAGGCGGGCCGGGAGGTGAAGGCGCAGGCCGGCGAGATGGAGAGGCGGCGCCTGAGAGCCGCCATCACGCGCCGGCAGGCGGACGGAACCGAACGCACAGTGCCCGTCGAGATCGAGCTGAGGACGGAATGACGACCTATCGTGACGCGTGACGCGGCAAGACAAAAATTCCGAATACCTATCGCTCAATTCCAAATAAACTCAAAATCCTAATAATCCTTGGAATTTGGGATTGGGTGCTTGGAGATCAGGTCTTTAGTTGCGGTTACTCGTCACGCGTCACGCGTTACGCGTCACGGATGTTCGTCAAGGTCTGAAAGACAAGGACAGCTTCAGCACTCCCCTCTCCTCGGACGGATAGAACCGCGCCGTGGGGTCCCAGCGCCGCTCCCAGCTCCTGTTGTAGATGAGGGCGACCTCGTTGCCCGGCGACAGCCGCCACTTCAGCCGCGCGCTCCAGCCCAGCAGCTTGGAGACGGTGTCGTACTGGACGTAGTTCATGAATCCCAGTTCGGGCGACAGGAACAGGTCGGCCTTGAGCTGGAAGACGTTCTCGCTGAAGTCGCCCTCGGGCAGGCGGCCGCGCACCAGGTTGACGTCAAAGCCGAGGTTGGCGTAGCCTTTGTACTTGAAGGTGACGCCGGCGCTGACGTCCTCGTAGTGCCCGGAGTAGAACTGGCCGAAGTCGATGCCGGCGTCGAGGACGAGGGCCCGGTGCGGGGCCGTCTCCAGGTTGCAGCCGAAACCCGTGAAGTCGTAGGCGCCGGCCGGCAGCACCACGCCCTCGGCCACCTCGAAATCGTAGGGCAGGACGTCGCGGTTGACCTGGACCTC
>JAKLEC010000076.1 GCA_022711715.1 Acidobacteriota bacterium | reverse complement strand
ACAGGCCCAGCGGCTCCAGCACCTTTTTGTCGGCCCAGTAGCCCACGCGGTCGTGGCCGAAGATAAACACGTCGGGGCCCTTGCCGCGCGGAACGGCGGCGGTGATTTTGTCGGGCAGGGCGTCGAAGGGAACCTGCAGGAACTGGATCCTGATCTCGGGATGGGCCTTGGTGAAGTTCGCCCCCACCTCTTCCAGGGCGTCTTTCTCCAGGCCGCGGTACGAATGCCAGAAGACGATGGTCACCGACTGAGAGAAGCACATCCCGGCCAGGGCCAGCAGGGCCAGGGAAATCGTCAGCCAACGGACGGTACGTTTCATTTCGCAACCTCCTCGCGCAGGGCATTCAAGTCTTTTTTATCGAAAACATGGATCTTCTGCGTTTCCATGACCAAGCGCATCTCCCGGCCGACGCTCGCCCTCGTTTTGGGAGTCACGCGAGCCACGAATCGGTCGCCTCCGACGACGAGGTGGACGTAGGTTTCGGCGCCCATCGGCTCCACCACCTCCACCATGCCGCGGAAGGCCTCGCCGCCGTCGCCTCCGGGAAAGAACTCTGCGTCGTGCAGGTTTTCGGGGCGGATGCCGAATAGGTACTCGGCCGGGCCACGCCGCAGGGCCGCATCCGCCAGATGCCCCGGCCAGGGCACCCGGAAGCCGCTGGCGGCGATCAGAGCCCGGCCGCCCTCGTCGCGGAGACCGGCCTCGAAGAAGTTCATGGGCGGAGAGCCGATGAAGCCGGCGACGAACTTGTTGGCCGGCGCCTCGTAGATGTCGAGCGGCGTGCCGCACTGCTGGATGAGCCCCTCATTGACGATGGCGATCTTCGACCCCATGGTCATGGCCTCCACCTGGTCGTGGGTGACATAGATGCTGGTGGTCTTCAGCTGCGAGTGAAGCTTGGATATTTCGGCGCGCATCTGGCCGCGCAGCTTGGCGTCGAGGTTGGAAAGCGGCTCGTCGAAGAGGAAGACCGCCGGCTTGCGCACCAGGGTGCGCCCCAGGGCCACGCGCTGGCGCTGGCCGCCGGAGAGCTGCTTCGGTTTGCGCGCCAGCAGCTTCTCAATGCCCAGGATGCGCGCCGCCTCCAGCACGCGGGCCTCGATCTCCTCCTTGGGCACCTTGCGCATTTTCAGGGCGAAGGCCATGTTCTCGCTGACGTTCATGTGCGGGTAGAGAGCGTAGCTCTGGAACACCATGGCCAGGTCGCGGTCCTTGGGCGGCACGTGGTTGACCACCCGGCCGTTGATGATGATCCGTCCCTCCGTGACCTCCTCCAGGCCGGCGACCATGCGCAGGATGGTCGTCTTGCCGCAGCCCGAGGGGCCGACCAGCACCATGAACTCGCCGTCCGCGATGCGCAGGTCGATACCCTTGACCACGGTCACCTCACCGAACCTCTTGGTCACCTTTTCCAGGATGACTTCCGCCATGTTTAGCCTCTCGCCTCGCCGAGCCGCTGCACGCTGTCGCGCACGATCAGCTCGGGCTCGAGTATGATTTTTTTCAGGCGCACCTTCTTGTACTTTTTGTATTCAATGATCAGCTCCGCCGCCTGGGTTCCCATGGCCACCTGATCCTGATGGACGGTGGTCAGGGCGGGAAGGAAGTGCCGGGCCATGGCGATGTCGTCGAATCCCATGACCGACACGTCCTGGGGAACGCGGAGCCCCCGCCTAATCAGGCAGTCGATGGCGCCGATGGCCATGTTGTCGTTGGCGGCGAACACGGCGGTGGGCGTCGGGTCTCCGCCCTCCAGGATCCGCTCCATCCCCTGGCTGCCCGACGGGATGGAGAAATCCCCGCGCTGGAAATGCCCCTCCGGGACATCGAGGCCCTCCGCGCGCATCGCGTCGTAAAAAGCCGCCGTCCTTTTCTCCGCCTCGATGTCGTCCTGGGGAGGGGCGATGAAAGCGATGCGGCGATGGCCGCACTCCAGCAGGTGCCGCATGGCTTTCTGGGCGCCGCGGTAATTGTCCTGCAGGATGGCGGGGACGTTCAACTCGTCGATGGCTTGGTCGACGAGCACCATGGGGATACGCTCGATGATCTGGGCGATGATCTCCCGGTGTCGCGGAGTGATGCGGGCGGCCGAATAGATGATCCCCTCGACCCGCTGCTTGGCCAGCAGGTTCAGGTTCTCCATCTCCTCCTCGTATTTCGCCAGGCCGCTGGCGATCATGACGCCGTACTTATTGCGCGAGCAGACATCCAGGATGGCCTCCACCCTCTGGCTGTACCAGCCGTCGAAGCGGGGCATCATCAGGCCGAAGATGTTGGTTTTTTTCTTGACCAGTCCCCTGGCCATGAGATTGGGCCAGTAGTTGGTTTTCTGGATGATTTTTTCCACGTTCGCCCGCGTATCCTTCTTGACACTGAGATCGCCGTTGATGACCCGGGAAACGGTCGCCGTTGAAACCCCGGCCAGTTTCGCGATCTCCTTTATTGTCATGATACGCCCTTGCGAACTCCATGAACCTGAGACAGATTAATTCTGCACGGGTGGAAAGTGAATGTCAATAGAATTTGTAATCGTTTTCATTTTTTTTATTTCTCATTGACTTCGATCAGAAAATATTCGCACCAAGCAAAAACTGAAATGGCTGATCGGGCTGATTGGCATAAAAAAAAGTGCCCTGATATCTGAGATAACAATGTATTTTCAACTTTATACTTGAAAATCCGAAAAATGCAAGTTACATTATTGTTGAAATCGTTTACAATTCTAACGATGTATTAGGCATCCACTTGAATGCGAAAGAAGAAGGAGGGGCGCTCATGGTCATGAAAAAAGCTTTGTTTCTGCTTGCCATTTTCGCGGCTGGCACCGTCCTCGCCGGAGCCGGCGACGACTGGTATCGGGACGCCGTGTTCTACGAAGTCTTCGTGCGCAGCTTTTACGACAACGATGGCAACGGCATCGGCGATCTCAAGGGACTGACCGCCAAGCTCGACTACCTCAACGACGGCGATCCCGCCACCTCCACAGACCTGGGCGTGACCGCGCTCTGGCTCATGCCGGTCAGCGAATCGCCGAGCTATCACGGCTACGACGTGACCGATTACTACTCCGTCGAACGGGACTATGGGAGCATGGAAGACTTCAAGCGCCTGGCCGCGGCGGCGCACAAGCGCGGCATGCGCGTCATCATCGACCTAGTGCTGAACCATACATCCAGCCAACACCCCGATTTCGCCGCCGCCGCCAATCCCAAGAGCCCCAAGCGCGATTGGTACGTTTGGAAGCCCGCCCAGCCCGACGGCTGGGGCCAGCCCTGGACCTCGGGCAGCTCCTCCGAGTACGTCTGGCACTCGTCCGGCTCAGGGGGTCATTATTACGGCTTGTTTTATGACGGCATGCCCGATCTCAACTACGGCAATCCCGCCGTTCAGGAGGAGATGATCCGCGTGGCCAGGCACTGGCTGGACGCCGGCGCCGACGGCTTCCGCCTCGACGCGGTCCGCTATCTGGTCGAGACGGGGCCGGGCCCCGGGCAGATGGACACGCCCGAGACCCACGCCTACCTGGCCCGTTTCTTCCAGGCGGTGAAGCGGTACAAGCCCGACAGCTACCTGGTGGGCGAAATCTGGACCGATCTCGACACCGTCGCGACCTACCTCGATGCCCCCCAGGAGCTCGATTCGGCCTTCAACTTCGATCTCGCCGGCGCCATCGTGGGCGGGGTCAAGGACCGGAACTTTGCCTACATCAACGCCACCCAGGAAGTGACCCTGGAAACGTATCCCCGAGGAGTCGCTGACGCCGTGTTCCTGACCAATCACGACATGGACAGGATCGCCTCGATATACGGCCCCAACCTGGCCAAACTGAAGCTCGCCGCTTCCGTCCTGCTGACCCTTCCCGGGACGCCTTATATTTACTACGGCGAAGAGATCGGCATGCCGGGGACCAAACCCGACGAGAACATCCGCAAGCCCATGCTGTGGAGCCCCGGCGAGAACGCCGGTTTCTCCTCCGCCCGACCATGGAACGCGCCGGCCAGGGTGCGCCCGGGAGTCAGCGTCCAGGAAGAGGCGGGGAACCCTGACTCGCTGCTCTGCCACTATCGCCGCCTGATCCACCTGCGCCATGGCAGCGTGGCCCTGCGCCGCGGCGGCTACCAGGCCGTGCCGCTGGAAAACCGGAACGTCTACGCCTTCCTTCGCCGCTATGAGAGCCAGAGCGTGCTGGTGTTGCACAATTTTTCTGACCAGCCGCAGCCGGGCCTCGTCCTGCCGGCCGGGCTGAAACTGGCCGTGAGCCGGGACCTCGCCGCCGGGGCTCCGGCAACCGAGATCGCCGAGCTGGCGCCGTTCGCCACGGCCGTCTACGAAGTCGCGGCCGGCGAAGCCCCCCGCTGAGGGATCACGACCACCGTGGGCGGAGCGCTCCCCTACCAGCTCCGGCTGAGCCCCGACATGCCGGGGATGCTGGACCTGCCTTGGAGCGTTCCCCTGGAATCATGGCAGCGGGAGTGCCCGCGCTTCGTCGAAGTGCAGGCCGGGAACAGCCGCCACACCGTCGTCTTCATCAGTTACGACGATGCGGTGTTCGCCCTCAAGAAGCTTCCGCTGCCGGCGGCGGAGAAGGAGTACCGCAACCTGAAGTGGCTGGAGGACCGCCGGCTGCCGGCGGTCCTCCCGGCGGGGCTGGCGCTGCCGCTGAGCCGGGAGCCGGGACGGGACGAGGCGATCCTGATCACGCGCTTTCTCGAGTATTCCCTGCCCTACCTGCACCTCTTCCGCCGTTCCAAGGATGCCCTGCCGCCCGACACGCTCCTCGACGCGCTGGCCTCCCTGCTGGTCCAGCTACACCTGCAGCAGTTTTACTGGGGGGACTGCTCGCTTTCCAATGTCCTTTTCCGCCGCGACGCCGGCAGGCTGCAATCCTATCTGGTCGACGCCGAAACGGCCGAGGCGCATGACACGCTTTCCGAGAACCTGCGCCGCAACGACCTGGAGATCGCCGGCGAGAACCTCGGCGGCGACCTCCTCGACATGCAGGCCCTGGGCGAGGCGAACACCGGCATCCAGCCCGCGAAGCTGGCCGGCGATCTGCTCGACCGCTACGAAAGGCTGTGGACCGAGCTGAACGAGACCGTCTACATCCGGCCGAACCAGGCGTTCCAAATCGAAAGCCGCATCCGCCGCCTCCATGAAATGGGCTTCAGCATCGGCGAGATCCTCCTCGAACCCACCGAGCTGGGCGACCGCCTGCGGTTCAAGGTGACGGTCACCGACCGCCAGTACCATCACAACCTCCTCTTCTCGCTGACGGGGCTGGCCGCCGGCGAAGAGCAGGCGCGGGCGCTGCTCAACGACATGGCTCAGTACAAGGCCCTCCTCACCGCGCGCCACAACCGCAGCCTGTCGTTGAGCGTGACCGCCCTGCACTGGCTGGAGGAGTGCTTCCGGCCGGTGGAACGGGCCCTGGCGGCGCGCCTGGGGCCAAATCTTGACGCTGTCCAGGGATACTGCGACGTGCTCGTGCACAAATGGTACCTCTCGGAGCGGGCGGGGCGCGATGTCGGGCTGGCGGCGGCGGCGGCGAGCTACGCCGATGAGGCCGCCCGCAAGCCGCGGGATCCGGGCGCGGCCGGCCCGGCCGCGGGTCAATAGAAGCCGAGAAGCCTCCGGTCCCGAAGCCAGTCGGCGATGCGGCCGCAGGCGGCCGGGACATCGTCGTCGGAAACGTCGACCTCCAGGTGCGGCAGCCGCGATCCCGCGACCTCGGCGCACATTTCCTCCTGTTCGCGCAGGAAGGGACCCAGGTCCCGGTATTGCCCGGGATTCCCCGACACGGCCAGGCGCTCCTCGCGCGCCCGGGCGAACGTCGCCTCGCGGCGGGTGCATAACACCAGGGCGAAGCCCAGGGGCAGCAAACGCTCCTCGAGCCAGCGGAAGTCGTATTCACGCCCCTGCCGGCGCTGGAACACCCGGGTCGAGACGTGGAAGCGGTCGACGATCCAGGAATAATATTTCTGCAGTTCGAAGAGACGGACCCAGGTGCGGTACGTTTCCATGGCCAGGCCCTCCTCCTCGGGGGCGAAGTTGATCAGCCCCCGCCCCCACGGGAAGTTGGTGAAGGCGCACCATTCGGCGGAGACGAGCGGCGAGTGGTAGCGGTAGCGGCGCGGGCCGACGATGCGCGGATGCTCGTTGAGGGCGAAGGCGATGTCGGTCTTGTGCGTCAGGCGGGTTCCCTCCAGGATAATTTTTGGCGTGAGCTTGGGCGGCATGGCGTCGGTCATCGGTCCCTCCTCCCCGACATTGTATTTTTTCTCCGCCCCGTTTACAATGACCGCTTGCCCCGCCCCTAGGAGGATGACATGAAACCCAGGCACCTGCTCGCGTCGTGCGTGTGCATCCTGACCGCCGCCTTGCTCCCCGGCCAGGAGGCCCCGCAGGGCAGCCTGGTGATCAGCGGCGGCAACCTCACCACGGCCCTCGACCGTATCCAGGGCCGCTTCATCGAGCTGGGCGGGGGCGCGGAGAACATCCGCCTGGCCATCATCCCCGCCGGCAGCATCGAGCCGGCGGTCAGCGGCCGCGAGAACGCCGCCGACTTCATCCGCCTCGGCGTTGCCGCCGGGCGCGTCCGCGTGTTCCCGCTGGCCGTCGTCGACGATCCCTCGACGCCCGACGCCGACGAGTCGCGCTGGGCGGGCAACGGCGCCGACGCCGCCCTGGCGCGGGAGATGCGCGAGTGCACCGCCGTCTATTTCGTGGGCGGCGACCAGATCCGCTATACCCAGACATTGAAGACGGCCGACGGCGGCGACACGCCGCTGCTGCGCGCCATCCGCGAGGTCTACGCCCGCGGCGGCGTCATCGGCGGCTCCAGCGCCGGGGCGGCCATGATG
The DNA here is from genome assembly GCA_022711715.1 of Acidobacteriota bacterium. Lineage (GTDB taxonomy): Bacteria > Acidobacteriota > Aminicenantia > UBA2199 > UBA2199 > UBA2199. The sequence goes on along the minus strand of JAKLEC010000076.1, from coordinate 792 downwards.
TGCGACCCGATGATCTGCGACGGCTACAGCATGAAGGCGCTGCTCGCCGGCGCCGACTACCGGCCCGCCGCCTGCGCCGAGGCGCGCGGCGTGAGCCTGGCCGCCGGGCTGGGCTTCTTCACGGCCGGCATGGTCGACCAGCACTTCCTGAAGCGCGGCCGCGTGGGCCGGCTGCTCGTCGCCCTCTGCTCCGGCGCGGCCGGCCTGGGCATCGGCGTCGACGAGGACACCTCGGCCGTCTGCCGCGGCGGGACGGTCGAGGTGATCGGCAGCTCGGGCGTGCTGGTCGTCGACGCCGTCGAGGCCAAGGCGAGTGGAGGCCTGTCCTGGTCACCGGCCGGCGGCCTGCGCGCCCGCGGCGTCATCGTGCACTACCTGGAGGAAGGGGACCGCTTCGACCTGGCCGCGCGCCAGCCGCTCCCCCGCCCCGAGCGCCGCCCGGTGGCGAAGGGCAAGGAGGCCAACGAAAACTATCCGCTGGAAACCAACCTCTTCGCCCCCGACGCCTTCCGCAACATGATGGTCGACGGCCTGGCCGAGAACCGCCAGGCCGGGACGGCGGGGATCGCCTTCACCCTGGACGACGGCGGGCGCGGCCTTGGCAGCCGCTGGACGCTGCGCAAGACCCCGCGCTTCGCCGGCCTGTACGCCAGCATCCGCGACATCGACACCTATTCGGTCATATACGCGTCCCTGGACGTCGAGCCCATATCCCTGCATATAAAGAAGAAGTGAATCGTGAAATGGTGAAAAGTGAAAAGTAAAGGCAAGCAGAACGACCCGTTCTCGGAA
>JAKLEC010000075.1 GCA_022711715.1 Acidobacteriota bacterium | reverse complement strand
AGAGCTTCGTCGCCGTCATCGACGGCTTCCTGGTGTCGGACAACGTCGAGGTGCGCCGCGTGGCCGTGCGCGACCTGGGTTTCGCCGACAGCGACCACAATCCCGTGGTCGCCGAGTTCGTCATCAACTAAAGTACCATGTGCCACGTACCACGTACCATGTTGAAAAAACCTGACTCAAGGGATTGTTCGCTAGAGATCGATCGGCACCGAGCGGAGGAGATTCGGCATAGGCCATCGGGAAAAGACGAGCACAAACGGTCGATGCGGTAAATCGAAACATAGCACTTGGTAGACGGTTTCGGTAAACGGTACACGGGAAAGCATTCCCGTCAAACTAGATCGCTCAATGGCTGTTGCCGTCTACCGTCAACCGTCTGCCGTACGCCCATTCCGTTGAATTCTTCAACGTGGAACATGGTACCCCACTCGGGAGGAAGCCTCCTCGGGGACGCCGCCCCATTCGGGGCCGGCAGCGTGGAAACTCGATGCTCGCGGAGATCATCACCTCGATCTATGGCGGCGGCTCGGCACGCGTTACGCGTCACGGAGTTTCATTGCCTGAGATAGCGGCCGGCCATCTCCTATTCAACATGAACGGGACGGTTCCGCGCCCGATGGAGGAAAATCCGATGAGCCGAAAAGCGAACTGGACAGCGATCCGGCATGGGATCGCGGTGCTGGTCCTTCTCGCCTGGGTCGCCCCCGGAGAGGCATGGGGGCAGGGCCCGGACAAGGAGCTGGCGCGCTTGGCCGGCACCTGGACCGGCCATGGGGCGGGCGAAGAGGTGCGTTTCCGCGATCCGAACGGCCTGCTGGTGCTGACCGTCAAGCACAAGACCGAGTTCGTCTTCGAGGTCGACCGCGAGGGCAACGTGCTGGGCGAAGGGAGCATCGAGTACAATCTGGAACGAAACGCGTCGGGGCTCGATGACCTCGTCGCTGGCGTCCATGCGCTGATGGGGCTGGCCCAGGTGCCGGGAGTCGGCGTCGACGGCCCCCTCGGCGACGCGGCAGGCAAGATCGGTGAGCAGGCCACCGAGGTCCAGGGCGTCACCCGCATCCAGTACGACGCCCCGCACCTGAAGAACGGGCCGGAGACGCGCCATTTCAAGTTCAGCGGGCGGCTGCGGCGCGGGACGGTCCGGGACGCCCAGGGCAAGGAGAGCGGTGCTTTCCTGATCCAGATCGGCGAGGTGCTGAACTTCATGCGCCCGGGCGGGGAGAGCGACAACACGCTGGTCGCCGAGTACGAGGTCAACAAGGTGAAGACCGAGGCCACCTTCCCCTGCTGGTCGCCCTTCATCGAGGGCGATGGCGTCGTGCGCGCGGGACCGGGGAGCATCCATGTCGCCGAGTTCCAGCAGCAGGGCAGCCATCGCAAGGGCAAGAAGGTCTGGGAGGAATATGGCTACGTCTGGCTGGCGCGGCAAGTGCTCCCGGGAAAGTGAAAAGTTAACAGTGAAAGTGAATGAGACTCTCAGGATGAAAACAGATAGAGCCGCTTGAAGCGGTTTAGTGTCAAGAAGTTGGAGCTGTTTGCTGACAGATCAGGCCCGTTCACCTTCTTTCGTCTCCTTCACTTTTTTTAGTTGGCCCTGGGGAAAATGACCGTGAACAGCGAGCCCTTGCCCGGCGGGCTCTGGACGCCGATGCCGCCGCCCTGCAGCTCGATCAGCTTCTTGACCATGTACGGGCCCAGGCCGGCGGCTGCTTCTGCCCCGGGAGTCCGCGGAGCCGGGCGGGTGGTTTTTTCGAAGACCCGCTCCTGTTCCTCCCGGTTCAGGCCCGGGCCCTCGTCCTCGACCTCCAGCCTCACGTAGGGGCCATTGACGTCGACGCGCAGATGGACCGCCCGGCCCGCCGGCGTGGCATGGGCGGCGCCGGCGATCAGGCTCTCGATGATCTCCTGCAGGCGTGTCTCGTCTCCCTTCACCGGGCCGTCGCCTTCGCCGGCGACCTCGAGGCGCTTGCCCGACGCTTCGACCGCGGCCCGGCATTTCTCGGCAACGCGCCGGACGAGCGCCACCAGGTCGACGCGACGGGAATGAGCCCGGGCATCGCCGTTTTCCCAGGCCGTCGTTTCGAGCAGCTGGTCGATCTGCGCGAGCATGCGCTGGGCCGAGTGCTGGATGACGCCGGCGTGCTGACGCACCCGTTCCCCGTCGTCCGGATGTCGCTGGATAAGTTCCGCATAGCCCTGGACGGCCTGCAGGGGGTTTTTCAGGTCCTGGGCGGCGACGCCCATCAGCTCGATCTTGAGCTGGTTGGCCAGGCGGAGCTCCTCGTTGGCGGCGTTCAGCTCGGCGTTCATCCGCCGCAGCTGCCCGGTGCGCTCGTTGACTTGCCGCTCGAGCTCGGCGTTGATCCGCTGCAGCCGGCCGAAGGCGCGGCGCTCTTCGCGGGAGAACGCGACCAGGATGGCGATCAGGTAGCCGAACACCACGAACTCGGCCAGCAGGATGCCCGAACGGTCGCCGCGACCGACGGCAAAATCGTTGACGCCGGCGATGATGCCCGGGAAAAAGGCCAGCACCACCAGCGCCTTGTCCCGCCAGCGCAGTGGCGACAGCAGCCCTTTGACAACCGAGAAGCCGTAGGTGCCCATGACGAGCAGGGGCATGAGCCAGTGGGCGGGGCCGTAGGCGGCAAAACGGTAGTCGAAGCGGATGCCGAGGAACATGACCTGGAGATGGCGCACCGGCAGATGCAGAAAGCAGGGGAAGGGGATGGCCAGGGCGACGAGCAGGCCGCCGGCCAGGAAAACGCGCGGCGCGCGCACGCTATGGAAATAGATGTCATAGATGCAGTAGAACCAGAAGGTCATGGCCATGATCATGGCGGCCATCTTGAGGCGATGGAAGACGAGCGCCATGCCGGGATCGGCGTCGTAGGTGAGGCACAGCTCGAAAAAGGCGAACAGGCAACAGCCCAGGGCAGAGACGGCGAAATAAAGGAACCGGCCGCCCTGGCGTTCGAACAGCAGGTACCTGAGAAAATAGACCAGGCTGAGGGTCAGGAAAATGGCGCTGATGAAGCTGAGAATGACCTGGAATGCGGTCATTGCCCCCTCATGCCGCGCTGAACCTCCCTTGCCCGAGCGCTCTCAAGGTCCGGATTGTAGGCGAGCCTTTTTGTGAAGTCAAGGCTGGGATTGGCGCCGGGCCGGCGTTGCCGTACAATGGGGCCGAGGAGAAAGGAAATGAAAGGCAAGAACGCATGGATCGCGGCCGGCATGGCCTTGGCTTCGCTGCTGGCGCTGCCGGCGGCCGGGCGCGGCCGGTTGCGCGACCTGGGCGTCCACCTCGGGGTGCTGGAGCCGGGTCGCTGGAATGCCATCACCGACGTGGCCGGTGTGCTGGTCGGCCAGGTCACCCTGGTCCGCGAGCCCGGCATCCGCACCGGTGTCACCGTCGTCCTGCCCCATGGCGGCAACCTGTTCCAGGGCAAAGTGCCGGCCGCCGTGTCCGTGGGCAACGGCTTCGGCAAACTGGCCGGCTCGACCCAGGTCGCCGAGCTGGGGACGCTGGAATCGCCCGTCGCCCTGACCAACACCCTGAACGTAGCCGAGGCCATGGCCGCACTGGTCGAGCACGCGCTGGCCCAGCCAGGCAACGGGGACGTGGGATCGGTCAACGTCGTGGTCGGCGAGACCAACGACGGCATGCTGAACGATATCCGCGCCCGGGCCGTGACGAAAGAGGACGTGCGCCAGGCCCTGCGCCTGGCCGCCGCGGGTCCGGTGCAGGAGGGCAACGTCGGCGCCGGCACCGGAACGGTGTGCTTCGGCTTCAAGGGCGGCATCGGCACCTCGTCACGGGTTCTGCCGCCGCGGCTGGGCGGCTACGCCGTCGGCGTGCTGGTGCAGTCCAATTTCGGCGGCGTGCTGCGCGTCAACGGCCTGCCCGCCGGCGAAATCCTCGGCCGCCACTACCTGCGCGACGAGCTGGCCGCCGGGGGCGCCGACGGCTCGTGCATGATCGTCGTCGCCACCGACGCGCCGTTGGGGACGCGCAGCCTGGAACGGCTGGCGCGGCGCGCGCTGCTCGGCATGGCCCGCACCGGCGGCATCGCCGCCAACGGCAGCGGCGACTATGCCATCGCCTTTTCCACCGCCGAAGGGCTGCGCGTCGGCGCCGGCGGCGGGACCGCGCCAGCGCCCCGGCCCGAGCTGCCCGCCGCGGCGCTGTCGCCCCTCTTCCTGGCCGTCATCGAGGCCACCGAGGAGGCCATCCTGAACTCGCTGTTCCAGGCCGAAACCATGACCGGCTTCCAGGGCCGGCGGGTGGAGGCATTGCCCGTCGAGCGGCTATTGCCCTTATTGCTAAAGGTCCAGCAGATCAGCTCCGGGAAGGCCGAGGGCGGAGAGAGGGAAGAATGAGGGAAGAGTAAGTGGGCGTGGATCTTTCAGAATCGAAGTGGCCGTGATGGTGTTCGAAATAATAAAAGTGGGCCTTGGTGGACGGCTTACGGCGTACGGTATACGGGAAAGCCATGCCATTGAACTAGATCGTTCATTGCTGTTGCCGTCCACCGTCGACCGTGTGCCATCAACCAAGTATTTTCCTCCCCGCTTTGCCCTCCCTCTGCCTTTCCACCTGACTTCTTTGGTTTCCCTACGGGAGCCAGGCGTTCTGTTTTTCCCCCCGCCGTATGCCGGGAATTTTGATCACTTCTTCCGGATCCCCGTTGCCCGCTACTTATGGTGCTTCTTCGCCTCCGCCCTTTCGGCTGCGGCCTTGGTCCTGTGCACGGTGCCGGCCGGATGGTTGGGCGGGGAATAGATCGTGTACAGCTTCAATTTCGCGGTCTTCGAGGCGTTGATCACGTTGTGGAAGGTGCCCGCGGGCACGATGACCGCGTCGCCGTTCTTGATGCGGCGTTTCTCCCTGCCGCGGAACACGAAGACGGCCTCGCCCCTCTCGATCCGGAAGAACTGGTCGACCTTCCTGTGCACCTCGTTGCCGATCTCCTCGCCGGGCCGCAGGCACATCACCACCAGCTGGGCATGCCGGCCGGTGAACAGCACCTTGCGGAAATAGTCATTCTTCAGTGTCGCTTTCTCGATCGCTACCGCGTATCCTGTCATCCCGCACCTCCTTGGGAATCCCGCGGGACATGATGGGCCGCGGCCAGGGCAAAGTCAAGGCCGGCTGGGTGGCGGTCAGCGGCCGCCGACGTTCCGATAAGATTGGCAAGCGGGAGGAATGCCTCCATGGCGCGGATTCGCGAACTCCCATCCCCGGTTCGTTTTTCGCTGGGCCGTTCCGAATCACGAATTGCGAATCACGAATTACGGCAGAGCGAACTGCTGCGGTTGCGGTCAGCGGTGGCCCGTTCTCAGCACGACCAGCATGATCTCCGCCCTCTGCCACAGCCGCATCCTCGGCCCCCAGCAGCCCGTGCCGCGGCTGACCAGGACCGTCATCCCGCCGACGCGGTATCGGCCGGCCGTCAGGGGAAAGGCCCGGCGAGTCAGGAGGCTCAACGGCCAGAGCTGCCCGCCGTGGGTGTGGCCGGCCAGCATCAGCCCCACCCCGGCGCGGGCGGCCTCCTTGGCGCCCGTTGGCACGTGGCTCATCAGGATCCAGGCGCCGCCGGTCCCGCGGGCGCCGGGGTTCCACGGCTCCCGCGTTTCCCGGCCGTGGCGGAGAATGCTGCGACGGCCGGCAATGAACAGGCCCGGCGCCGGCTCGACCGCGAGATCGCGCAGTGTCGGCAGCACGTCGCCGCCGCCGGCGCGTCGCGCCCGGTGACCGTTCATTTCGTGGTTGCCGTCGACGGCCCATACGCCCAGGGGAGCGGACAGCTTTTCCAATTCGGGGAGGAAGGCCGCGGCCGGCTCGCCGTGGCCCTCGAACAGGTCGCCCAGGAACAGGACCATGTCGGGCTTCAGCGCCTGCACCTGCCTGACCCGCGCCGCCAGCCAGCCGGGGCCGAGGAGCTTGCCCAGGTGCAGGTCGGACAGGACCGCCAGCCGCGTGCCTTCGAGCGCACGAGCCAGCCCGGGCAACGCGACCTCATGGCGGGAAACGGCCGGCGGCCGCAGCCCCTGGGCCAGCGCCAGCGCTGCCAGCAGGCAGCCGGCGGCCATGGCCAAGCCCCGGGCGCGCGCGGCCTGGCGGCGAAAGAGGCGCCCAAAGGCCGTGAGCAGGTCGACGGGCAGGAGGCATACCGAAACCAGGAACAGCGTGCCGGCCAGCGTCCAGGAGGCGAATTCCAGCGCTGTCGCCCCAGTGCCCCAGGCCCGGTGGCCCAGCCAGCGGCCAAGGACGATGAGCAGCGCCAGCGGCAGCCCGGCGAGCGGGAAAAGGGATCGGGGCAGCCGGCGCAAGGCGGGGAGGGATGAAGCCCGCCACAGCACGTAGGCCAGCAGCATGAGCACGGCCAGGGTCAGGAAGGTGCCAACCATAGGCAACGAGCATAACGGTTTTCCGGGGCCATGACAAGAACGGCGTCATGAACGTGGCGCACGGCGCCTGGCAACCCTGTCACGACGCCACAGGCTGCAATTCCCAGGCAGCAACTTGCGCCACGACCGCCCCGGCCGTCTAGCCGCGTTCGCGGCTCCGCCGGCCCGAGGGGCCGATATTGCGTCCCGTCGCCTCAGCCAGGTATAATGGGAACAGCATGATCCGCAAGGAGGCTTCCATGAGCAGACAAATAAACGGGCTGGCGGCGGTCGCGGCCCTGCTGCTGGTCCTGGCGGCGGCGCCCCTGCACGGGCAGAGGATGACCGCCAAGATCACGGGCAGCGTTTCGGACGAGGCAAACCAATACCTGAGCGGCGTCCGGGTGACGGCGATCAATATCCGCAACAACGCCGTCCTCTCCACTGAAACGGCGAAAAAGAAGGGGGCGTTCCGCTTTCTGGCGCTGGATCCCGGCGGCTACCAGCTCACCTTCGAGCTGGACGGCTTCGCGCCGCTCACCATGAGCGGCATCCTGCTCAACGCCGAGCAGTCGGCCACGCTGCGGGTCAAGCTGAAGAAACTCCCGCCTGCGGAAGCGCAGGGCGGGAGCTGACGGAAGCTTCGCCGTTGACATTGAGGTTCCCCGGCCCTATCATGACGCCATCATGGGGGGGAGGGGATCATGAAATTCAAGACGTTGATGACCATCAAGGCCTTGGTCTGCCTGGGGTTCGCGCCGGTGCTGCTGCTGTTCCCGGCCTGGATCCTGGGCCTGCTGGGCGCGGCCTACTGCTCGGGCGCGGCCCTGACCGCCCGCGAATACGGGGCGGCGCTCGCCGGCAACCTGCTGCTGGCCTGGCTGGCGCGCCACATCGACCGGGGCGCGGCACGGAAGGCGATCGTCTGGAACCTCTTTGTCTACGACCTGATCGGCCTCGTCGCCACCGTGATCCTGATCCTGCGCGGCACGCTGAACCCGCTGGGCTGGGGGATCGCTTTCGTCTACCTGTTCTTCACCGTGGGCTTCGGCTGGTTCGCGATCAGCAAGAACTAGGCTGACTGGCTGGTTCTCGGCATACGGCTGACGGTGTACGGTTTACGGTAAAGGCAACGGGGCGAGCCGGCTCGCTCCATTGCGGCTACCGTCTGCCAATTACCGTGTGCCATCAGCCTAGTGCAGCCCCTGCGCCCTTCACCTTACGCCGAGATCGTCGCTTCTGTTATAATGCCCTCGTCATGGAATGCAAGAAAGAGAAGAACCTGAAGCGCTGCAACTGCACCTACGATCCCTGCGCGCGGAAAGGGAGCTGCTGCGACTGCCTGGCCTATCACCTGCGCAGCCGCGAGCTGCCCGCCTGCTGTTTTCCTCGCGAAGCGGAACGGACCTGCGACCGCTCGTTCGCGCACTTCGCCAGGCTGGTCGCCCAG
>JAKLEC010000074.1 GCA_022711715.1 Acidobacteriota bacterium | reverse complement strand
ATGTTGGCGTTGTGGAGGATCCCGTTCTTGCGGCAGGCGCAGGGGCGGGCGACCTCGCGGCCGTCCACCGTCACCAGCACCCAGCCGCTGTCCAGGCAGGTCTTGCAGGTCGGTTCCATCAGTTCAGCGCTCCATAGATGCCCTGCTTCTTCAGCTGGTTCTTCATCTTGGCCAGGGCCTTGATCTCGATGCGCCGCACCCCCTCGGGGCTCATCTTCAGCTGCTTGGCGATCTCGCGCAGCTTCTGCGGCTCCTCGCCCTGGAAGCCGTAGCGCAGGCGGATGATCTCGGCCTCGCGGGCGGTGAGCTTCTCGATGTCCTCGCGCACCAGGTCGCGCACCGAGCTGCCGATGAGGATGTCCTGGGGGTCGACGACCGAGTCGTCGGGCAGGAAGGAGGTCAGGCTCGACGAGTTGTCGTCGCTGATGCCCTTGTCCAGCGAGATGATCTCGTCGGGCACGGCCAGCATCACCTTGACCTTCTTTTCGGGGATCTGCAGCGCCTCGGCCAGCTCCTTCTCGCTGGGGTGGCGCTTCAGCTTCTTGCTCAGCTTGAAATAGACCTTCTTGAAGTTGAGGTAGTCGTTGTAGAAGATGTCGGGCAGCGAGATGATGTTCTGGTTCTTGGAGAGGTAGCGGCGGATCTCGCTGCGCACCCACCACAGGGCGTAGGTGAAGAAGCGGTTCTCGCGCTTGAGGTCGAACTTCTTCAGCGCCTCGATCAGCCCCTTGTTGCCCTCGTTGATCAGGTCGAGGAAATTGTCGCCCTTGAAGTAGTACTTGAGCGCCTCGCGCACCACCAGCCGCTGGTTGGCGACGATGATGGCGCGGAAGGCCTCCTCGTCGCCGTTCTTGGCGCGGGTGATCAGCTCGCGCTCCTCCTCGGGGCCGAGGATCTTGATCTTCTTGATGCGCTGGAAGTACAGGTTCAGGGAATCCAGCGAATCGCTATTTTTCCTTTTTTTCATCCTGGAAGGGCGCCACCGGCGGCGACTGGAACTTGACCAGGGCGATCTGCCGCTTCTGCTCGAAGATCTCCTCGCGGCCGACGAAGAACTCCTTCTTCAGCTCCTCGAGGAACAGGGAGAAGTCGCGCTGCATCTTCTCCATCTTGTCCTTCATGTTGATGACGATCTCGATGCCGGCCAGGTTGACCCCCATCTCGCGCGTCAGGTTGAGGATGAACTCCAGCTTCTTCAGGTCCTCGTCGTTGTACATGCGGGTGTTGCCCTTGCTGCGCGACGGCACCAGCAGCCCCTCGCGCTCATAGAGGCGCAGGGTCTGCGGGTGGATGTCGTACTTGCTGGCCACCGCCGAGATGAAATAGGTCTTCTCCTTCATCGCCGCAGCTCCTCGCGCGGGTCGTAGGGGGCGACGCGCTCGATCTCCTTGAGCAGCTCGCGCACCTTGAGGTCCTTGGTCGGGGGCGGCACGATGCGGATCTCCACGTAGAGATCGCCGTTCTCGCGGGTCTTGGGATGGACGATGCCCTTGCCCTTGAGGCGCAGGCGCTGGCCGGAAGCGGTGCCCGGGGGCACCTTGAACAGCGCCGAGCCCTCCAGGGTGGGGATCTCGATCTTGGCGCCCAGCGCCGCCTCGGCGTAGGTCACCGGCAGGATCATCTCCAGGTCGTGGCCGCTGCGGCGGAACACCTTGTGCGCGGCCACGCGGGTGGTGATGATCAGGTCGCCCGCGGGGCCGCCGTCGCGGCCGGCGTTGCCCTTGCCGGCGATGCGCACCTTGGAATCGTTGTCCACGCCGGCGGGAATGCGCACGCGCAGGCGCGAGGTCGTCTCGACGCGGCCGTCGCCGCCGCAGGCGCGGCAGGGGGCGCCGGGCAGCACGCCGCTGCCGCCGCAGCTGGGACAGACGCTCCCGAACTTCATGAAGCCCGACTGCTTCTGCACGCGGCCGCGGCCGCCGCAGGCGGGGCAGGTGCTCTGCTTGGAGGCGGCGTCGATGCCCTTGCCCTTGCAGGCGGCGCAGGGCTGGCGGTGGCTCACCTGGATGGTGGTCTCGATGCCGTTGGCCGCGTCCATGAAGCTGAGGTTCATGGAGTAGTGCAGGTCCTCGCCGGGTTCGGGGGTGTGCGCCCGGCGGCCGGAACGGGCGCGCGGCTCTCCCATGTTGCCGAATATGGTCTCGAAGATGTCGCCGAAGGTGCTGCTGCCGCTGCTGTTGAAGTCGAAGCCCTCGAAGTCGCCGCCGCGGCCGGGCCCGCCGGCACCAGGGCCGGGGCCATGGGCGCCCAGCGAGCCGTACAGGTCGTACTGCTTCTTCTTCTCCGGGTCCTTGAGCGTCTCGTGCGCCTCGTTGATCTCCTTGAAGCGCTGCTCGGCCGTCTTGTCGCCGGGATTCAGGTCAGGGTGGTATTTGCGCGCCAGTTTGCGGTACGCTTTCTTTATGTCGTTGATGCTGGCGTCGCGGCGGACACCCAGTATCTCGTAGTAGTCCTTCATAAAGAACAGTTTACATGGGGACGCTAAAAAAATCAATCGAAAGATGGGCGATAATCCCTAAGGCAAAAGTAAAAAGGTAAAAGTAAGAAAAAGGGCATCAACTCGGCCATGATTGGCTTTCTATCAGGCGTTTCTTGGCCCAAGCGCCTGTTTGGGCTTGCATTCCTACTTTTACCTTTTTGCTTTTACCTTTTGCCTTTGGCTGCTGTTTGACGGCACTGGGGGCATCTTCTATAATCGCCCGGGAGGTCGAATCGACGACATGCTCGATGCCAAGGCGCTGAAGGAACTGGCGGCCGAAGTCGGCCGCAGCAAGGTATTCGCCGACCGCGAGTTCCGCCTGGCCTATTCCTACGACGCCACCGGGCTGGAATACCTGCCCGACGCCGTCGTCTTCGCCGAGAGCGAGGCCGACGTCGTTGCCGCGCTCCGCTTCTGCCGCCGCCGGCGCGTGCCGCTGGTGCCGCGCGGCGCCGGCGTGGGCTACACCGGCGGGGCGCTGGCCGTCCAGGGCGGCGTGGTGCTGGTGTTCACGCGCATGAACCGCCTGCTGCGCCTCGACCGCGAGAGCATGCTGGCCGTGGCCGAGCCGGGCCTGGTCACCGCCGACCTGCAGGCGGCGGCGGAGAAGGCCGGGCTCTTCTACCCCCCCGACCCGGCCAGCCTGAAGACCTCGACCATCGGCGGCAACGTCGCCGAGAACGCCGGCGGCCCGCGCTGCTTCAAGTACGGCGTCACCGCCAACTATGTCCTGGGGCTGGAGGCCTTCCTGATGAGCGGCGAGAAGGTGCGCCTGGGCGCCGAGACGATCAAGAACGTCGCCGGCTATGACCTGAAGTCGCTGATCGTCGGCTCGGAGGGGACGCTGGCCGTGGTGACCCGCGCCACCCTGCGCCTCATCCCGCTGCCGCCCGTGCGCCGGCTGTTCCGCGTCGACTTCGCTTCGCTCGCCGACGGCGCCCGCTTCGTGCAGCAGGTCATCCAGGCCCACGTCCAGCCGTCGGTGCTGGAGTTCATGGACCGCAGCTCGCTGCAGGCCGTCTACGCCTACCGGAACCTGCCGCTCGACGAGCGGCTGCGCGCCGCGGTGCTGCTCGAAATCGACGGCAGCCCGGCCGAGGCGGCCGAGCGCGAGGCCCGGCTGGAGGACGTGGTCGCCGCCGTGCGGCCGCTGCAGCGCCGGCGGGCGGAGAGCGCCGCCGAGCAGGAGGAACTGTGGGAGACGCGCCGCGCCGTCTCGCCGGCCATCGCCAGCCTGAAGCCGCGGAAGATCAACGAGGACATCGTCGTGCCCGCCGGCCGCATCCCCGAAACGGTGGAATTCATCGCCGCGCTGGGGGCCGAGCTCGGGTTGTGCATCGTCCTTTTCGGCCACTTCGGCGACGGCAACATCCATACCAACCTGATGGTCGACCCCGCCGACGCCGGCGAGATGCGCCGGGTCGACGTCGCCCTGGACCGCATCTTCCGCCGCGTGGTCGAGTCCGGCGGCACCATCTCGGGAGAGCACGGCATCGGCCTGAGCAAGAAGCCCTTCATGGGCTACCAGTTCGGCCCGGCGGAGCTGGAGCTGCTGCGCCGCGTCAAGCAGGCGTTCGATCCGGACAATTTGCTCAATCCCGGGAAGATATTCTAGCCGCACTCCTCAGTGATAGTGATAGTGTTAGCGAAAGCCCAGATCTGTCTGCAGCACTTGTGCTGAGTGGCCGGAAACCGCAATTGCGTGATTGAATGATCTTTCCTCCTTGTTGCTTGCCACTTGGATCTGGCTGATCGCCCCGGCGGAACCTTTTCTTGTTGGGATCCGTTATATTTCTCTAGAGAGGAACAGCCATGATGAAAAAAGCAATGTTTCCCGTACTGGCCGCGGCGCTGCTGGCCCTGGGAGCCTGCGACGCCGGCGTCAACCGCAGCCGGTCCCTCGCCGACGGCAGCCGCAGCGGCGCCATGAGCTCGGTCAACGGCAGCATCCGCGTCGGCGCCGGCTGCATGGTCGACGGCGGCTGCACTACCGTCAACGGCCGCGTCGAGGTCGGCGACGGCTCGAGCGTCGGCGAGGTGGAGACGGTCAACGGCCGCGTCGTGCTCGGCCGCGACGTCCGCGTGCGCGGCGACGCCGCCACGGTCAACGGCTCGATCACGATCGGCGGCGGCAGCCAGGTGGCGGGCGAGGTGACCACGGTCAACGGCGGCATCGAGCTGGACAACGCCCGGGTCGGCCGCGACCTGACGACCGTCAACGGCGACGTGCGCCTGCGCAACGGCAGCGTCGTGGGCGGCGGCATCGTCATCAAGGGCAAGCACGGGTTCTTTTCCGGCGTCCACCGCCTGGAGATCCGCCTGGAAGGCGCCTCGCGGGTCGAGGGCGGCATCGACGTGCGCGACCCCGACAACGAGGTCACGGTCTTCATCGGCCGCGGCGCGGAAGTCAAGGGCGAGATCCGCAACGCCAAGGTGATCAAAGAATCGTGACGCGTGACGCGTAACGCGTGACGCGAAATTGCACGAAGCCCGAGCCTGGACCCCCCCAATATAGGCAGTAGATTCACATTCAGTTCCAGAAGCTGATGTCCGAATGGCCCCAACATGGGCGAAACCATGAAAGGTGGCGGAACTTGTCTTTGGTTCTGGCCAATTCGATTTGGGGCCTGGAATGGATTTGGGCTTTCGACATGGACGCGTAAAATAAACTCTTTGTAGTGCCTTTGCGCGTCACGCGTCACGCGTTACGCGTCACGAGAGTTCGTCCTATCCTGCGAACAGCGTGTGCGTCGAATACCCCGGGTCCGAGGTGAGGTTCACCCCCAGCTTGCGCAGCCCCGCCTCGTCGCCCGGCGTGGGCATGTGGGTGATGTGCACCTCGCAGTTGCGCAGCTCGGCGAGCTTGTCGACGGCGGCCTGGGCGGCGGGGTTGGCGCTGGCGCTGATGCCCAGGGCGATCAGCGTCTCGTCGAGGTTCAGGCTCATTTCGCGCCCTTTCAGCACGTCCTTCTTCAGCCGGCCCAGCGACTCGGTGATGCTCGGCGGCATCAGGTGCATGCCGTCGGGGATGCCGGCCAGCCGCTTGGCGGCGTTGAGGATCAGGCTGGAGGCGGCGTGCATCAGCGGCGAGTTCTTGCCGGTGACGATCGTGCCGTCGGCCAGCTCGACGGCGGCGCCGACGAAAATGCCGGCGTGGCCCTTGCCGCGCTGCTGCGCCTCGGCCGCCGCCTGCCGGGCCGGGACGACGACGCGGCGGTCCTCCTCGGTCACCCCCAGGTTCTCCATGAACAGGCGCAGCCGCTCCACCGTGTCCTTGTCGACCACGCCCATGGCGTACTCGCACTGATAGCGGAAGCAGCGGCGGATCACCTCCTGGGTGGCCGCCGCGCGCACCGCGGCGTCGTCGAAGATCCCGAAGCCGGCGCGGTTGACGCCCATGTCGGTGGGCGAGCGGTAGAGCAGCGGATTGCCGGCGATCTTCTCCAGGATGCGCCGCAGCAGCGGGAAGGCCTCGATGTCGCGGTTGTAATTGACCGCCTTGACGTTGTGGGCCTCGAGATGGAAGTGGTCGATGAGGTTGATGTCCTTGAGGTCGGCGGTGGCCGCCTCGTACGCCACGTTCACCGGGTGGTCCAGCGGCAGGTTCCAGATGGGGAAGGTCTCGAACTTGGCGTAGCCCGAGCGCACGCCACGGCGGTGGTCGTGGTACAGCTGCGACAGGCAGGTGGCCAGCTTCCCCGACCCGGGGCCCGGGCCGGTGACCACCACGATGGGCTTGGCCGTCTCGATGTGCTCGTTGGCGCCGTAGCCCTCCTCGCTGACGATGGTGTCGATCTCGGTGGGGTAGCCCTTGGTGAAGCGGTGGGTGTAGACGCGGATGCCGCGGCGCTCCAGCTTGTTCTTGAAGACGGTGGCGGCGGCCTGGCCCTCGTAGCGGGTGATGACCACCGCGCGCAGGGTGATGCCCCAGCTCGCCAGGTCGTCGATCAGCTTGAGGGCGTCGACGTCGTAGGTGATGCCGAAGTCGGCGCGCACCTTCTTGCGCTCGATGTCGCCGGCGTAGATGCACAGCAGGACGTCGGTCTGCTCGCGCAGCCCCTGCAGCAGGCGCATCTTGACGTTGGCGTCGAAGCCGGGCAGGACGCGGGCGGCGTGGTAGTCATAGAGCAGCTTGCCGCCGAACTCCAGGTAGAGCTTGTCGCCGAAGGTGCGCACCCGCTCCAGGATGGCCGCCGACTGCTCGCGCAGGTACTTCTCGTTGTCGAAACCGATCGCCTTGGCCATGGAGCGGCTCCGGGAACGCGTCCCGGGGCCTATTTGTCCAGGGCGATGGCCTGGGAGAACACCTCGACCATCTTGGCGAACTCAGCGAACTTGTCGAAGGAGAGGTTGATCCCCTTCTTGGTGGGCGCCCACTCGCCCGATTCGGCCTGGAACCACGTGCGCACGCTGAAGTATTTCTTGCCCTTGAAGGTGGAGATGGAGAAGATGAGCTTCTGGGTGGCGTTCATCTCCATGAAGCCCACGTTCAGCGCCTCGTCGCTCTCCTTGATGAACTCGGGCTCCTGCAGGTCCATCTGCTTGCGCACCGCCTTTTTCAACTCGCTGAAATCCATGTTGTTCTCCTGGTTGCCGTCTATTTTTCCTTGAGGTTCTGCTCGAAGAATTCCGCCGCCTTCTTTTTCTTGGCCTGTTCCAGCGACTTGGCCTGCGAGAAGCGCTCCTCGACCGCCTCTTTCTTCTGCTTCTCCTTGCTCAGCAGGTCCTCGAAGGAGGAGTGGACCTTTTTCTCGCTGCGCCGGTGCTGCACCACCTGCTTCGTCTCGACGTCAACCCACAGGCTGGCGTGGCAGGCGGGACAGTGGAGTTCGATGATCGTGGCCATGGGCCGATTGTAGTATATCCCCGGGAGGATTTCAATACGCCGTGGCGTGCCGGCGCCGTCCAAGGCCAACCGCTTTTTGGACTGACAGCAAGCCCTGAAAAGGGTTTCTGGCTGAAAAATCAGTTTTTCAGGATTTGGATAGGTTTTTCGCTTTTCACCTTTCACTTTTCACTCTAGTTCGTTCCATGCCGTTTCTCGTCACGCGTCACGCGTCACGTGTTACGCGTCACGAGCATTCTAGGCGGCTCTGGCAGATGATTGACTTGACCCGGGAATTGCGGCAAAATAGGCGCAAATGGCCGATCCCAAGGAAGGAATGCGCCCCGTCGTCCGCTTCGCCCCGTCGCCGACCGGCTACCTGCACGTCGGCGGCGCCCGCACCGCCCTGTTCAACTTCCTGTTCGCCCGCCACGCCGGCGGCACCTTCATCCTGCGCATCGAGGATACCGACCAGAAGCGCTACCAGGCCGCGGCGCTGGACGAGATCTTCGCCAGCCTGCGCTGGCTGGGGCTCGACTGGGACGAGGGGCCCGAAGTCGGCGGCCCCCACGGCCCCTATTTCCAGTCGCAGCGCACCGCCCTCTACCGCGAGCA
>JAKLEC010000073.1 GCA_022711715.1 Acidobacteriota bacterium | reverse complement strand
GAGCCATGAAACGCAGGGCTTCTTTTCTGCCGGGGTTGATCCTGATCGCCGGGGCGGTGCTGCCGGCCCCGGCGCAAAAGCTCGGTGCGCCGGTCATCACCAACTATGAGACCGAACAAATCCAGGCCCTCTCCCAAAACTGGGCGGCGGTGCAGGACCGCCGTGGCATCATGTATTTTGCCAACAATGCCGGCATCCTGGAGTTCGATGGGCTGCACTGGCGCCTGATCCCGGTGCTTGGGAACGCCACCGTCCGCGACCTGGCTTTCGGCCCGGACGGGACCCTCTTTTACGGCTCGGTGGACGATTTCGGCTACCTGGCGGCATCGCCCTCCGGCGAGGTCTTCGCGGTCTCCCTGGGCGACGCCATTCCCGCCGCCGCCCGGGCCTTCGCCGATGTCTGGCAGGTGGTGAGCGCCGTTGACGGCGTCTACTTTTTGACCCGCAGCCGCATTTTTCGCCTTCACGGCGGCCGGATCACGGTCCTCGCCGGCCGCCTCGCCTCGTCGCAGGCCTGCCTGCTGAACGGTCACGTTTTCTTCGCCGACGCGGACAGGGGCCTGTGCCTCCTGGCCGGGGACAAGGTGCTGCCGATCCCCCAGCTCGCCGGCGTGTACAACGGCACGCGCATCGCCCTGGCCCCGTTCAGCCAGCCGGTCCAGGGAAACCGGGAGGCCGGGGCCCAAGCGGCCCTTCCAGCCAGGGGAGCGGTGCGGGATCGCCGCCACCAGCTGCTGGCGGGCCGAGCCAGCGGGGATTTCCTGCGCATTGATCTTGAGCCCCTGTGGGACGAGGCGGCCCAGCGTTACGATCCTTCCCGGCCGGCGCCCGCGAACATGGTGGCACCCTTTGCCTGCGAGCTGGACGAATTCATCAAGGTCGGCAACGGCTTCATTTACCGGCTCGTTCCCCTGGGGGCGGACGTTTTCGCCGTCTGCAGCGTCAGGGGGGGAATCGCCATTTTCGACCAGAACGGGAAGGCCATCCGCAGCATCAATACCAGCAGCGACCTGCTGGACAACACGGTGCTGAACCTGTTCCTGGACCGCGCCCGCAATTTGTGGTGCTGCAGCAATGCCGGGATCTCCCACATCGAAATGGACGAGGCCAGCTCGTACTTTGACTCCCGCAACAACATCCGTGGCATCAGCATCTGCGCCCGCTTCCACCAGGGACGCATGGTCGTCGGCACCTTCGAAGGCCTGCTGCTGCAGGCAAGCCAGCGCTTCGCCCTGCGGGACGACCGTCCCATCTTCGTGCCGCTGAAAGACAGCCCCGCGCAAATCTGGCAGCTCCTCGACGTCGACGGCGACCTCATGGCGGCCACGGCCAGCGGCTTGTTCCACATCCGCGGTGATCGGGCCGTAAAGGCCCAGGGGTCCAGCGCCACCACGTACTGCCTGGCCGCCTCCAGGCTATGGCCAGGCCATCTTTTCGCCGGGCTCACCGCCGGAGGCATGGAGGTGTACCGGCGCGCGGCGGGCCGCTGGCGGCTGGAGGGCAGGATCGAGGGCATCGAGGACAACGTTCGCAGCATCGCCCAGGACAGCCGCGGCGATCTGTGGGCCGGCACCGAGACGCGCGGCCTGCTGCGGCTTCTCTTCGCCGCTGCGGACCCGACCAAGCCCCATGTCCAGCGCTTCGGCCCCGAGCAGGGCCTGCCGGTCCGCTCGTACCTGAAGGCCATTGCCCGCGGGGAAACCCTTTTTGTCCTGTCGTCGTCGGGGTTGTTTCGCACCGCCATCCCCCGCGGCCAAGCCCGGCCCCCGGAGCGCATCCGTTTCACGCAGGACGCGGTCCTGGGCATGGCGTTCCGCGATCCTCCCGTCGCGCTGCGGGACATGGTCTTCGCCCCCGATGGCGATGTTTTCTTCAACACCTCTCAAGGGATCTCCTGGGCCAGCCCCGGCCGGGACGGCAACTACCGCATGGATCCGCGGCCTTTCCGCGGCGTCCCGGCCCAGGACGGGACCATGTACCTCCATCCGGACGGCAGCATCTGGCTGACAGGCAAGAGGCTTTACCGGGTGGATCCCCATGCGGCGAAGGACTATGGCCGGCCATTCTCCGTTCTGATCCGCAGGGTGACGGCGGGATCCCAGCGCATCCTCTTCCATGGCACGTACGGCCGTCCCGGCACGGCCTTCAGCCGGCGGCGCACCGTCTTTGAAAAACTCCCGGATCCCGGAGACATCCCGAGCCTTCCCTACAAGGAAAATTCCGTCTCGTTCCAGTTTGCGGCGGCTTTCTTCGAGAAACCCGGCGACACGCGCTTCCAGTACCGCCTGGAGGGATTCGACAAGGGGTGGAGCGGCTGGACCGCCGACACGAAGAAGGAATACACCAACCTTCCCGAGGGAAAATACCGCTTCCGTGTGCGCGCCAGAAACGTCTATGGCACGCTGGGCGAGGAAGCCGGATTTGGCCTGCGCATCCTCCCCCCCTGGACGCGCACGCCGTGGGCGTACCTGCTGTGGACTCTCGGGGGAGTGGCCGGGCTGCTCGGCTTCATTTACCTGTACACGCTGAACCTGCGCCACCAGAAGGACCGCCTGGAGAAGACCGTTGCCGAGCGCACCCGGCAGCTGCACGATGCCTCCCAGGATCTGCTCCAGGCCACCCTGACCGATCCGCTGACCGGCTTGCGCAACCGCCGCTACATGCACGAGGTGCTGCAGGGCGAGGTGGACGCGTTCCTCAAGCGCAAGCAATTTCTGCTGGGCTCGCCCAACCAGCGCGGGGCCGCGCTGGAAGACGCCGTGTTCGGCATGTTCCTCGTGGACATCGATTTTTTCAAGATGGTCAACGACATCCACGGCCATGACGCCGGCGACCGGGTTTTACGGCAGTTCGCGTCGCTGCTCATGGAGTCCCTGCGCCAGGACGATGCCGTCCTGCGCCTGGGCGGCGAGGAATTCCTGCTGGTCTTGAAGGACGTGGCCCCCGGGTACCTGGGAGCTTTTGCCGCCAAGATCCTGCAGCGGGTGGCCGACACCCGCTTCGACATCGGCGGCGGGGAGACCCTGCGCAAGACGTGTTCCATCGGCTACGTCGCCCTGCCGGTCTACCGCGGACAGCCCGGCTTGCTGACCTTCGAGCAATGCACCATGATCGCCGACCTGGGCCTGCTGTACGCCAAGGCGCATGGCCGCGCCCAGGCCGTGCTCCTGGAAGCGGGCCCGCGGCTGCCGTCGGGCAGGGAGGAGATCCGCAAGGCCGTCACCTCCCTGGAGTTCGCCCTGGCCGAGGGCTTCCTGCGCATCCAGGCCCCGGACTCGTGACCTGGGGCCTGGGGGCGGGTCGCGACGCGCGCTGGGTCGCGTGGCGTCGGCCCGTTTGCAATCCGGGCTCGTCTCTGTTATCGTACTCGCCAAGAAGGAAGCGCATCCCATGGAAACCGTCCTGCTCGTCATCCTGCTGGCCGTCGCCGTCGCCCTGCTGCTGGCCGTGCTGGTGCTGCAGCTGCGGCCGCGCGACACCGGGCTGAGCCAGCAGGTTCTCGACCTGCGCAACCAGCTGCAGGAGATGCGCGGCGCCCAGGCCGAGGCTCAGCGCCAGTCGCTGCTGCAGCAGAACGGCCAGCTGAACGAGATCATGCGCACGGTCACCGAGACGCTGAACCGGGGGCAGGGGAACATCAGCACCCAGCTGCGCGTGGTGGGCGAGATCCAGCAGAAGCTGGGGCTGCTCGAGGAGTCGACCAACCAGATGAAGGCCATCGGCAAGGACATCTCCTCGCTGCAGAACATCCTGCGCGCGCCCAAGCTGCGCGGCAACCTGGGCGAGTACCTGCTGGAGGACCTGCTGCGCCAGGTGCTGCCCCAGGGCAACTACGAGATGCAGCACGCTTTCGGCGACAACGAGAAGGTCGACGCCGTCATCTCCCTGGGCGAGCGCCTGATCCCGGTCGACGCCAAGTTCCCGCTGGAGAGCTTCGTGCGCCTCTTCGAGGCCGACGGCGAGGAGGCGCGGAGGAAGCACCGCAAGGAGTTCGTGACCAGCTTCAAGAAGCGCATCGACGAGATCGCCGCCAAGTACATCCGCCCCGACGAGGGGACCTACGACTTCGCCCTGGCCTATGTCCCGGCCGAGAACGTCTTCTACGAGGCCATGATCAGCGACGGCCTGGACGGGCGCAGCTACGGCGTCTTCAACTACGCCGTCGAGCGCCACGTCATCCCCGTCTCGCCCAACAGCTTCTACGCCTACCTGATGGCCATCGCCTTCGGCCTCAAGGGACTGCGCATCGAGCAGCGCACGCGGCAGATCCTGCGCGACCTGGTCAAGGTGCAGGAGGGCTTCGGCCAGTTCTACGGCGACTTCTGCCTGCTGGGCAAGCACCTGGGCAACGCCGCCGGCAAGTACGACGAGACGGCCAAGAAGGCCGAGAAGTTCCGGGACAAGCTGGCCGACTTCACCGGCGCGAAAAGCGAGCTGCCCGGAGGAGCCCAGGATCTGCCGGGAATCGATCCGTAAAAGTTCTTGGCATACGGCGCACGGCTTACGGCAGACGGCAACAGCAATGGGATGGTCTAATTCAATGGTATGGCATCGCAATATTGTTTCTGCCGCTTCCCTTCTGTGGAGTGTTCCATGCGACTCCTTATGCTGTCATCTGCACAAAAAGTTTGATCTGGCTCATGCCTTGCCGTGTGCCGTGCGCCGTATGCCGTACGCCGAGTTCCTGTTGCAATAAATATTCCCATTCATATAATACAGGTTCACGGCTGATCCAAGGTTCGCTGGAGGTACGAGGCATGGGCAAGAACACGTTCGACGTCATCATCCTGATCGGCCGGCCGGCCGCCGGCAAGTCCGAGGTCATCGACTACCTGAAGAAAGTGCCGCTCCAGGAGCGGATCGAGCGCTTCCACGTCGGCGAGTTCCAGGAGATCGACGACTTCCCGATCCTGTGGGAGCGCTTCGAGGACGACGACCTGATGGAGGAGATGGGCCAGCCGCGCCTGATCACCGACAAGGAGTTCACCTACGAGGGCAGGACCATGCCCGGCTACGTCTTCAAGAACAAGTGGTTCTGGAACTTCCTGATCAAGAAGCTCAACCTGGCGTATTTCAAGATGCTGCGCAACGACCCCGGCTTCCACGACAGGAAAACCCTGTTCATCGAGTTCGCTCGCGGCAGCGAGCACGGGGGATTTCGCGAGGCCTTTTCTCACTTGTCGCCGCAGGTGCTGGACCATGCCGCCGCCCTGTACATCAAGGTCGACTGGCCCGAGTCGCTGCGCAAGAACCGCCGGCGCTACAACCCCGACCGCCCCGATTCCATCCTGCAGCACGCGCTGGAGGACAAGAAGATCGAGATGCTCTACAAGGAGTCGGACTGGGACGAGTTCGCCGCTGACGCGGCGTTCCTGCCGGCGGGGGAGGGCGGCAAGCGCCAGGTGCCTTACGCCGTATTCGACAACATGCCCGAGAAGACCGACAGGCCCGAGGTGCTGGGCGCCCACCTGCAGGAGGTGCTCGGCCGGCTGTGGCAAACGTGGAGCGGGGTGAAAAAGTGAGCAACCCGCTGAACCACTCGGCCGCCTTCCGCCGCCGCCGCTTCCAGAACTGGTTCCCGCTGGGGCTGACCTACGCCACCTATTACATGGGGCGCTACAACCTCAACGTCGCCTCCAGCGACATCATGAAGACCTTCGCCCTCAGCAAGGCCGAGTTCGGCACCATCGCCACCGCCGGCTTCTGGACCTACGCGCTGAGCGTCATCCTCAACGGCCCGCTGGCCGACCGCTTCGGCGGCAAGAAGGCCATCATCTTCGGCGGCATCGGCACGGCGCTGCTCAACCTGGCCATCGGCGCCCTGTTCCTGGCCGGCTGGCAGACCAAGATCGTGGTCGGCATGTCGCTCCTCTACGCCGTCAACCAGTACTTCCAGAGCTTCGGCGCCCTGTCGGTGGTCAAGGTCAACGCCCCCTGGTTCCACGTCAGGGAGCGCGGCGTCTTCGGCGGCATCTTCGGCATCATGATCTCCAGCGGCTACTTCCTGGCCATGGGCTTCGGCGGCTGGATCCTGGCCCATTTCGGCTGGCAGTGGGTGTTCATCGTCCCCTCGGCGCTGATCCTGGCCATGGTCATCGTCGACCATTTCCTGGTCAAGGACAAGCCCGAGCAGGCGGGCTTCCCCAAGATCAACACCGACGACGCCACCAGCCACATCGGCGACGACGTCAAGGTCGGCTTCACCTACGTGCTCAAGCGTGCATTCCGGAACCCGGTGATCCTCACCCTCATGGCCGCCGAGTTCTGCACCGGCTTCGTGCGCCAGGGGCTGATGCTCTGGTTCACCCCCTTCCTGAAGGAGATCCACGGCATCGCCCCCGGCTCGGGGTTGCACCAGCTGGCCTCGCTGGGCATCACCGCCGGCGGCATCCTCGGCGGCCTCTTGTGCGGCTACATGTCGGACCACCTCTTCCAGTCGCGGCGGCCGCCGGTGGCCTTCATCTTCTACATCGGCCAGATCGTCTCGCTGCTGGTCCTGGGCCACGTCGGCGTCCCCTGGGTCGCCGCCTTCATGATCGGCTTCTGCTGCATGTGGATCTTCGGCGTCCACGGCATGCTCTCGGGCACCGCTTCCATGGATTTCGGCGGCACCAAGGGGGCGGCGACCGTCACCGGGCTGCTCGACGGCGTGCAGTACCTGGCCAGCGGCCTGACCGGCTTCGGCCTGGGCTACTTCCTCGACCGCTGGGGCTGGGGGGCCTGGGTCTACCTGATCATCCCCTTCTCAATCATCGGCGGCGCGCTGATGCTGACGCTGTGGAACCAGACGCCGGCGCGCAACCGCGAGCTGATGCAGCGGAAAGGGCTTTAACGCGGGCCTGCGGCCCGCGCAGTGGTAGTGATAGTGGTAGTGGTAGCAAGAGGTTCAAAAAGTTCATTATTTATTTAGATCGTTATATTGCGGTTACTATCACTACCACTATCACTACCACTAAGAGTTCGGGCAAGTTATTTTTTTGACCGGCCGTTGTAGACCGTCCCGGCCATTTCCTTGTACAGTTCGAGGACCTCGACCGCCTCGGCGCGCAGGAACTCGCCGGCGACGGTGATGCCGCGCCTGCCCAGCTCGCCCTGCCAGTCGCGCGGCAGCGGCCCCTCGTCGAAGCCCAAAATCCCCTGGACGTCCGCGGCGGCGGCCCCGTAGGCGAGCCGCGTCACCCCCGACCACAGGACCGCGCCCAGGCACATCAGGCAGGGCTGGGAGCTGGTCACCAGCTCGCAGCCGGAGCCGACCGTGCTCAGGTCGAAGGTGCCGGCGCGCTTCTGGGCGAAGGCGCAGGCCACCACCTCGGCGTGGGCCGGCGACAGGTTCAGCGGCTCGACGCGGTTGACGCCGGCGCCCAGCAGCCGGCCGCTCTCGCGCGCGAAGACGGCGGCGGCGAACGGCCCGCCGGTTTTCCCTTCGACATTGCGCCGCGACAGGCCGATGACCCAGCGCATGCGCTGTTCGGGATCACGCATCTCGATCTCGCCGCGGAGCAAGGCGTTCAGCCACGGGGGCAGCGTCAGCGAAACCGATGTGGGGTGCTTCATCAGGGGTATTATAGCATAATGATCTCTCGTGACGCGTAACGCGTGACGCGTGACAAGCAGCAGCCATAAACTCGATCAATCGTGATTCGCTTTTCGTGATTTGAAACAGCATGGCGGCGACCTATGTCGTTGCTAGTTGCTTCCTGTTGCGTTCGGCCTATGGGCTTTTAACGTGGGACGTGGAACGTGGCACGTGGAACCTTGAAGGACCGTCGTGCGTTACAGCTGCTGAATAGAATGGAGCGGGTGCGATTCAGGGGCGGGTTCTTCCTTGACAACACGCGGGCACTCCCTTACTATTCTTACTTTCCCATGGAGTTGCCATCATGAACATACAGGTCAACGATCGGGTGGTCGAGGTGTTTTCCGGGGCGCAGGTGGCCGACGCGCTGCGCGCCTATTCCCAGGTCACCTGGAAGCAGGTGCAGAACGGCGCCAAG
>JAKLEC010000072.1 GCA_022711715.1 Acidobacteriota bacterium | reverse complement strand
TATCCTTCTCTCCGAACAGGGCCAGGACCGGGCACGCCAGCGCCTCAAGGGCCGGGACCGGGTCGTAGGCCAGGAAGTAGCGGTACCAGGGAGAGCGGAGCGACAGCAGCTGCGCCTTGGCCATGGTCTGGACATAGGACTCGGCATCGGTGATCGCCCGGCGCTGCTCCGGGGACAATTGTTCCAGCCCCAGCCGCGCTTGGGCCAGGATGATCTCCCCGAGCTCCCGCTCCCCCCGTGGATCGCCCAATAGGGAGAAAATCCGTTTCTGCAGGGCCACGTCGCGCCGGATCTCCTTCTCGGCGGCGCCGTCGGCGCGGGCGATGCGGGCCATCTGCTCGAGGATGACGTCCTCTCCCTTGACCGAAGTTCCGGCCATGAGCACCATGAACGCGAAATGCCCCTCGCGCTGCGCCAGGGGCGCGATCAGGCCGCCCTCGCTATGGCCAAGGAGACCGACCCGTTGCGGGTCGATCTCGGGACGCTCCCGCAGATAGCGGGCTTGGGCGTTCACGTCGGCGGCGAAATCGGCCGAGGTGGCGTCTCCCGCCGGCCCCGACGCGCCGAAAGCGCGGTCATCGCAGCGCAGCACGGCGATCCCCTGGCGGGTGAAATGGTCGGCAATGACCCGGAACAGCTTGAAGCCGAAGATCTCCTCGTCGCGGTTCTGCGTGCCGCTGCCGGTGATCAGGATCACCGCCGGGAACGGCCCCGGTCCCTCGGGGATGGTCAGGGTGCCGGACAGCTTGACCTCGCCATGGGCCACCGCCACTTCCTCCTCGCGGTACGGCAGGGGCGCTGCCGGCGCGGGCGCCGGGGCAGCGGCATTCTCCCCGCGGGGCGCGAGGCGGAACGTTCCCTTGATCCCGGCCTGCAGGAAGTCGCCCGCGATGGCGCCGGCGGCCATGACGCCGTCGAAGACGGCGACCCCCGGCCCGGCCACGAGCTCGAAATGGACCCTGTCGCCGTCGCGCCGCACCTGCGTGAGCGGCAGTCCCATCGCTCCCTGTTGGGGAATGTCCATGGCCGCCTTCAACGTCCCCTCGGACTCGCTGAAATGGACGGCGAACTTCAACTCCTGGCCCATGATCGAGATCGCCCCTTCCCAGGAGCCGTTCAGCGCGGCCGCGGGGGCAGGAGCGCCCCGCAGGGCGATCCATGCGCAGGGAATCAGCATCAGGACGGTCAAGCGTTTCATTCATGCCTCCATTTCGGCGCGGGACGCGCCACGGATCCATTATACGCGATTCCGCGCCCAGGGTTCCGCTCGCAATTTTTTTGGCCGAACCACTTGCTATTTCATTTGTTCGTTCCTATAATATCTGGGCTTTTTTTAGGCAGGTGCCCATGTTCGCCAAGAATCCCCTGAAACGTTTCGCCTTCGTGCTGTCGGCCCTGGCCGGCCTCGCCGCCCTGTCCCTGCTGGCGCAGCTGGCCGAGACCAACCGTAATTACGAGCGCAGCCTTTCCCATTTGCGCTACCTGGAAGCGCGCCTGGAGGATGCCCACGAGCGCGTCTTGCAGCTGAACGCCGAAAAGCTGGCCAACCAGGAACGGGAGGAGAACCTTGACCTGCTGGAGTTCAAGAATGCCACTTTCCGGAAGAAGTTCCCCGAGTTCTCGCGCATCGTCGAGGTCGCCTTCCGCAAGGCGCGGCGCTATGGTTTCCACCCCAACCTGGTGCTTTCGGTGATCCAGGTGGAGAGCGCTTTCAACCCCCTGGCCGTCTCGGCGGCCGGCGCCTACGGGCTGATGCAGGTGCGCTACTCGGTGTGGCGCGACGCGCTGGCGATCGACAAGGCGCGCATCTTCGACGTCGACTACAACATCGACCTGGGGCTGCGCATCCTGAGGCAGTACTGCGACGCCTCCGGCGGCAATGTGCGCCGCGCCCTCTTCCTCTACAACAACGGCTATTTGTACAACAACACCCGCTACCTGGCCCGGGTCAGCTCCTCGATCTACAATCAGGATCCCCGGGAGACGGTCGCGGGCGTCGGCCATTAGGAACATAGCGAACGATCGTGACGCGTGACGCGTGACGAGAAACAAGTAGCTGCTGCCCGGAACTAGACAGCGGCTTTCAGAACGACGGTCCATCAAGGTACCACGTGCCACGTACCATGTACCATGTTAGAAGAAGAGCTGGGAGAGGAGATATGATCTAAAGTTGTGTGCGGGTATGAAAGAGGTGTGTCGTATGCTATTAAATCAAGTTCAACCACAAACTAAATTTAAGGGAGCATACGACACATGAGCGATTGTATCAGAGAGAGCTTTCGCAGTCTATGGCAGATGCCTTTGCACGAGATCCTGAAGGAAGGGGAGAGATTGTGTTTTCAACGTGGTACTTGGTACGTGGTACCTCGACGGACTGATAGTCTTCCTGCTTAGGTGGCGGGTGGTATCCCACTCGGAGCTAACGCTCCTCGGGGACGCCGCCCCTGGCGGGGCCGGCAGCGTGGAACCTCGACGGACTGTCAGGTTTTGCGGTTATGCGGCAGTTGACTCTTGTGTTCCGTTCGGAACTGTTCCCTGAGGCGGTTGAAAAAATCGAGATAGGGCTCCGACTTGAAGTCGGGATAGGTCCAGGGCAGGAACTGCAGGCGGCCGTCCTTCAGCACGTATTCCAGGTGGGCGTAGACGCCGTCGCGGAGCGGCACCCGGTGATAGTGGTTCTTGGCGGTGGCGATGACGACATTGGCCGCGGACAGGTAGCCGGGATCGATGTTCACCGTGCGCCGCGAGCCGGCGGCAAGGCGCGCCTCGACCCCCATGGCGGCGACCTTGACCTCCGGCAGCAGTTCGGGCGGCTGCCATTCGCGGAAGGCGACGAAACGCCGCAGGAGCGGCGCGCCCATTTCGCCTTGGTAGTAGTCTGTTGCGGTGAAGGGTACGGCCGGGGAGCGGAGGCCGGCCTCGCCGAGAACCGCGCTCATGCCGGCGCACGCCGCCCCGGCCTGCGCTTCCTCGCGGTAAATGAGGCCGACGAAGAACTTCACGGCCTGGAAGCCGCTGCGGGTCGACATGGCATGCCGGGCCGCCCGGGCGCCCCTACTCCTGCCAGTCGAGGACGTACAGGCGGCCGTTGATGAAGGCGGCGGCCCGGCGCCGGTCGGGAGCGACCTGGTGCAGCGCCCCGGCCAGCGCGACCTGGCGGCCGGAAAAGTTCCCCTCCTCGTCCAGCTTCAGCAACTCGCCGTTGAAGGTGGCGACATAGACGGCGGCCGGATCGCTGGCGTCGACGATGGCGGCCAGGTCGCGCCGGGAATCGAAGCGGCGGCGGCTGAAGGGCGACAGGATGACGCGCTCCAGCGAGGCCTCGCTGAAGTACAGCGAGCGGTCCCGCTCGTTCAGAAGGTAGAGCGTCTTGCCGTCGGGAGCGGGCAGAGCGGCCAGGGCGCTGCTGGCGATCTTCTTGTACAGCAGGGAGCGGTAGTTGAACTGGAAGAGGTTGCGCAGCTTGTCGCGGGTGACGACCAGGATCTCGTCGCGTTCGGGATGAAAGGCGATCAGGTCCAGGGGGGCATAGTACTTGTCGCCCAGGAACATGCTCTCGTCGAAGCGCGTCAGGAGGTCGCGGCGGCCGTCGTAGGCCCAAGCCTGGAAGGCGTTCTTCAGGTCGGAGAGGACGAGGAGAAACGCGTCCCCGGCCGCGGAGAACTGGATGGACATCTCCACCGACGACGTGACGTCGAGCCCGCTCCCGCGCTCCAGCAGCTTGGCCATCTCGGCGTGGCGCCGGCTGGCCTCGGCAACGGTCCGGTAGCGGCGCACGGCGGGGATGGGAACGGCGTCCAGCGCTGACCGCGTCCGCAGCTGCGTCCAGCGCCCGTCGGCGTAGCTGTAGGCGTACACCGGGAACGGGTAGTCGGGATAAATGGGTTTCCTGCGCCCGTAGGCCCCGGGCAGCGAGAAGGGGGCGGTGAAGGCCAGCTCGGGGAGGCTGCCGTCGGTGACGTAGGCCGTCGTGCCGGAGCCGTTGAAGCCGACCAGCACGCTCGCCATGTCCAGCGCGTAGCCGACGACCGGGCTCAGCCGGTAGGCGTCGCGCTCGGCGTTCAGGGTGTACAGGTAGACCTTCTCGTTCTCCACGGCGCTGGTGGCCAGTACGACCTTGTCCAGGCGCGGGGACGGGTAGAACGCCTGGATGGCGCCTTCGTATTCAAAGGAGCGGATCGTGCGCAATGTGTCGGCGTCCAGCACCAGCAGCCGCTCTTTCTCGCCGCTGCGCAGGGCGCCGGCCGCCAGCAGGCGGCGCGAGCCCAGCCATTGCAGCTTCTTGATGGCGAAGGCCGGGGCTGACGGCGGCGCCACGGGAGCGGAACCGGGAAACGCCGCCCGCAGTTCCGCCGCGGGCATGCCGGCCAGCAGGGCGCGGCGGATCCAATTCTGGACGCTGGCGTCCTTGCGCCGCAGGTGCAAAAGCCCCAGCAGCTTGTTGGCGGCGGCGTTCCAGGGGTCCTGCGCGAAGACCTCGTACAGGTATCGCTCGGCATCGCGGTCCTTCAGCCCCAGCAGCACCTCGGCGAAGGTCAGGCTGTATTCCGGATTGTAGGCGCTGAACTTGAGCTTGGCCAGCAGCGCCTTGGCCGGACGCAGCTCGCCGGCGCGCAGCAGCTGCTGCCCTTTGAGCAGCTGCGCCTCGCGCGAGCCGGGGCGGGCGCGCAGCGCCTGCTCGATGTACGCCGCGGGGGCGCAGCCTTCCAGCTTCAGGCAGGCACGGGCGGCGGTCAAGGCGAAGAAATAGTTCCCCGGCGCGGCGTCGGCCTCGGGCCGGATCAGGTCGAGGGCCTTCTGCGCTTCGCCGGCACGCAGGTACAGGTCGGCCAGCAGGACCTTGAACTCCGGCACCGCGGCGTACTTCAGGCTCCGGGTGTAGTACTCCTCGGCGGCGGGAAAGTCGCCGCGCCGGGCATACTCATGCCCCAGGCACAGGTAGGCCGGGGCGTAGCCCGGGTCCAGGCGCAGCACCTTGTTCAGGTTGTCGATGGCCAGGGAGTTCCCGACGTCGGCATTGGCCAGGCTGATGCCGGTCAGCGCCTCCAGGTTGCGCCGGTCGCTTTCCAGGTAGTCGGCGAACTTCTTGGTCGCTTCCCATTTGTCGTCCTTCAGCAGCAGGATGAACGCGAGGCGGACGGTCGGCTGGCGCCGGCGGGCGAAGTGCTCGTCCATGTGCTTCTGGGCCAGGTCGACGTCGCCGATCAGGTAATAGGCGATGGCCCGGGAGAACTCGTTGCCGGCGGGGGCCGCGGCCAAGAAGCGGGCTGCCAACGCCAGCACGGCGAAGCAGACGGCTTTTTTCATGCAACACCTCGCAGGCGATTATAGCACACGGGGTGGCGGTTGGCGAAGCCCCCGTCGGCGACGCTGCCACCCCGGCCAGCGGGGGGCCTTCCCCCGCTGTCGGGGATTGAATAGCCTCCGGGGCATTGCCCCGTCGGCGACGCTGCCGCGCCCCGGCCAGCGGGGGGCCTTCCCCCGCTGTCGGGGATTGAATAGCCTCCGGGGCATTGCCACGTCGGCGACGCTGCCGCCCCGGCCAGCGGGGGGCCTTCCCCCGCTGTCGGGGATTGAATGGCCGCCGGGGCTTCCCCGGCGGCGATGATTCCGCCCAGATCCGCGAGGCTTTGCCTGCCTCGCGATCTGGGATTGAATGGCCGCCGGGGCTTCGCCCCCAACGGCGGCGCGCTCCTTGCCAGGCCGTTGTTTTTCGCTATAATCAGGGATACGAGGTGGCCCGATGGCGCCGAAACGCTTGCTCGCGCTGCTGCTGTTGGCCGGCACGGCCCTGACGGGCCGGGCCGCGGGAGAGCCACCCCTGCGCCTGGGCATCTACGACAATCCGCCGATGACCTCCGGCGGCCGCGCGCCCTCCGGCTTCATCGTCGACGTCATCCGCGACTTCGCCCGCGAGCGCGGCCTGCGGCTGCGCTTCGTCCAGGCCCCGTTCCACGAGCTCTTCGACATGCTGAAGCGCGACGAGGTGGACATGATCGCCCCCATCGCCTTCAGCGAGGAACGCCTGGGGTTCCTGAAGTTCAACTCCGAGTCGGTGCTGATCGACTGGTCCAACGTCATCATCGGCGCCGCGGCCAAGTTCACCCTGCCGGCCGACCTTCACGGCCGCCGCATCGGCGTCGTGCGCAGCGACTACTACGCCCGGCTCTTCGCCGAGGACCTGCGGCGCCAGGGCGTGACCCCCGTGTTCCGCGAGTTCGACGGCTTCGAGGCCATCGTCCGCGACGTCGCCGCCGGCCGCGTCGACGCCGGCTTCATCGGCCGATTCAGCCTGTCGCACATCCTGAAGGGCATGCCCTCCCTGCCGCGCGTCAAGGTGATGCCCGGCTCCTATTATCACGAGCCGCTGTTCTTCGGCATCAACCCCCGCCGGGCGGGCCTGGCCGCTCAGCTGGACGACTACCTGCGCCGCGCCAAGCGCAGCCCCGGGGGGAAGTTGAACCGCTTCTACGAGAAGTGGCTGGGGCCGACCTTCTTCCAGCGCCGCCTGCTCTTCCTCAACCGCAACATCTGGTGGATCCTGCTGGTGATCGCCGCCGTCCTGGCCCTGTTCCTCGTCTTCAACCTGCTCCTGCGCTCCCAGGTGCGCCGCAGCGTCCGCGAGATCCACCGCCAGAAGTCCTATTTCGAGAACCTGTTCAAGACCATGCCCGCCGGCATCGTCATCCTGGACGGCGACTACCGGGTGACGGACATGAACCGCGAATTCGAGAGGCTGTTCGGCTACACCCTGGACGAGGCCCGCGGCCGTGACCTCGGCGATCTGATCAATACCCCCGAGTCGCAGGCGCAGGCGGCCTCCCTGCGCCAGGAGGCGCGGCGCGGCGAGCGGGCCGCGGCCGAGGGCCGGCGGCGCCACCGCGACGGCACCCTGCTCGACGTGCACATCATCGCCTCGCCCATCGTCTTTGACGACCGGGTGCAGGGGATCCTCGGCATCTTCCTGGACATCACCGAACGCAAGCGCATGGAAGAGGAGATCATCAAGTCCAAGAACATCGAGTCGGTCGGCGTCCTGGCCGGCGGCATCGCCCACGATTTCAACAACATGCTGACCGGCATCCTGGGCAACATCTCGGTGGCCCGCAAACTGGCCGCCGGCGGCGCGGTGGACGAGATCCTGGAGAAGGCCGAGCGCTCGGCGCTGAAGGCCAGCGGCCTGACCCGCCAGCTGCTCACATTCTCCAAGGGCGGCTATCCGGTCAAGAAGTCGGTCGACCTGCTCGAGCTCGTGCGCGACGCCATCGACCTGGTCGCCAGCGGCGGCAACGTCCGCGCCCGCCTCCAGGCCGACGGCCCGCTGCCCCCCTGCGAGGTGGATGTCACCCAGGCCATGCAGGTGATCAACAACCTGCTGCTCAACGCCCGCGAGGCCATGCCCGCCGGCGGCGAGATCGACATCACCGTCGCCCGGCACCGCCAGGAGAAAGCCGGCATCCTGGCTCCCGGCGACTACCTGGCGCTGACGGTGCGCGACCACGGCCCGGGTATTCCCGAGGGCGACCGGCAACGGATCTTCATCCCCTACTTCACCACCAAGAAGACCGGCACCGGCCTCGGCCTGGCCATCGCCTATTCCATTGTCACCAAGCACGGCGGCGCCATCCAGGTGCGTTCGCAGAAGGGGCAGGGGGCGGCTTTCACGGTGTATTTCCCCGTTTCGCGCCAGCCCATCGGCGCGCCTCCGCCGCCGCGCGAGACCGCTGCCCGCCAGGCGCGCCTCCTGTTCATGGACGACGAGGAGGTCGTACGCGAGGTCTTCGCCGACATGCTGCGCGCCACCCCCTACCAGGTCGACCTGGCCGCCGACAGCCGCGAGGCGCTGGCCAGGTTCGACTCCGCCCGGCGGGCAGGCCTCCCCTATGACCTGGTCTTCCTCGACCTGACCGGCCCCGGCGACATCGGCGGCATCAAGACCCTGGAGCGGATCCGCGCCATCGATCCCCGCGCCCTGGCCGTCGCCGTCAGCGGCTACAGCGTCAGCGAGGTGTCCAGCCACCCCGGCCGCTACCA
>JAKLEC010000071.1 GCA_022711715.1 Acidobacteriota bacterium | reverse complement strand
CATGATCCACCTCCAGATTCCAACAGGATATTATATATCTTTTTCAATTTTCAATTAGGATCCGGCGGGAAAAACGATCTTGTGAGGCCAAAGTGAATGCCCTCGTTCGCTGGGGCATAAAAAAAAAAAGAAACAAGCAGTTCATCGCCTTTCCGCTTCCGAATCCTTTGCGTCTTGACTTGTCACACGTCACGCGTCACGATGGCTGGGTCTTCGTCTGTCTGGCAAGCGTCCGGCACCTGGCTTCTCCCTTCTGGCATAGCAGTACAGGCATCCGTGCCCGCATTCGCCATAGCGGCCGATGTCGATGCTGAGCGTGCAGAGGCACAGCTTCCTCTGCGCCGGGTCCTTGCGGTAGGATAGGTCCAGGCCGAACAATTCGTTCAGCAGCTCCTCGTCAACGCACTTGCCGTGCGCCACCCCGGCCCAGGAAGCGGCTTCGGCGCAGCTCCGGATCTCCAGCCCCTCGCGCGCGGCGACGGCCGCGAATCCCGCTAGCAGGGCGGCCTGCGCCTCCGCCCCGCCGGAGGCGGCGTCCGCCTCGATCCCCGACCTCCGCAGCCGGCGCAGGGCCTTGGGATAGGGATCGAAGAAACTGACGATCACCCGCGAAGCGCAGGGAGCCAGCAGGTTTGCCATTTCGGCGAATCGGCGCGCATGAAAGGCGGAGTCGGTCTCCGGCGTGATGAGAACCGGGTCGTAGCGCCAGGCGATGCGCCGCCGGCCGACGCGCGCCGCCAGTTCGCGGAAAAAAGCGGCCGCCTCTGCGACTGACGGGACCCCCGGCTCGAGGGCGCGGGGATAGCCGGTCGCGGTGAGCAGGAAAATGGAGGGGAAACCGCCGGACTCGAGCTCTGCCAGGTGGGGCAGCAACGGCCGTACGTCGCGGCTCCAGAAGACGAAGGCGTCCACGTCGCCGCGGCGCAGGCTCACCCGGGGCGGCGGCCCGGGCCGAAACGGGTTGGCCACGCCGACGGCGCCGGCGCGCAGCGCCGCCATGAACCACTCCGCCTGGAAGGCGGGGACGTCGCAGCGGCGCGAAACGCTGACGATCATGGACCGCCCTCCCCGGCGCCGGCCTCCCTCAGCGGCTGCGGCCGCCCAGTTCGAGCAGCTCCTGGCTCTGCGGGTATTTTTTCAGCGCCCGCTCCAGCGTGGCGCGGAACTTCTCCCGCTCATGCGCCGCCTGGTGCACCTTCAGCTGCAGCAGGAAGTTGTCCAGGCTCTCGGCCAGGAACAGCGCGCTCTGGGCGAGGAGGTCGGCCACGGCGATCTCCTTGCGCTGCAGCGATACCAGGGCCAGCAGGTGGTGGTTCTCGGGCTGGAAGGGATTGGCCTCCATCGCCTCCTCGGCCTTCTGCGCCGCGCCCTCCAGGTCGTTCTCCAGGAACAGGTTGCGCGCCTCGATGTAAGCCAGGTTGCCCGGCGCATCGTCGGGGCCGGCCGGCCCGCCGGCGCCCGAATCCATGAACAGGGGGTCGACTCCCGGGACGCTCTCCCCGGGCAGCGGCAGGTCGACGAAGTCGCGGAATGCCTGACCGAGCGCCTCGCGGTTCTCGGCCGCGGCCAGTGAGCCGGCGAACAGCCGCCGCAGCCGGTCGTCCTCGGGGAAGCGCCGCAGCGCCTCGACCAGCTCCTGCTGGGCGGCGTTGCCGCGACCCATGGCCCGCAGCAGCAGGACCAGGTTGGCGAGGATGCCCGGGTCGCGGCGCAGGTACAAGGCGTAGCGCAGGCACTTCTCGGCCAGCGGGAATTCGCCGCGGAGCAGGTAGAGGGCGCCCAGGTCGTTGTGGGTGGCGACGGGAAAGGCGTTGCGCTGCTGCAGGCGGATGAAGCGGTTCAGCGCCCCGTCATTGTCGCCGGCGCGATGCTCGGCCAGGGCGGCCAGGAATTCCCTGCGGTCGCGGAAGAAGGGGATATCGGATACGAGCTCCAGGTGCGCGCGGCAGGCGGCGGGATCGCCGTTGTCCAGGGAAGCCCTGGCCAGGGCGTAGCGGACGAAGTCGGAGCGGGCCGCCTTCCCCGCCGCCGGCTGCAGCAGCTCCAGCCGCTTGCCGGCGTCGCCCAGCAGCAGGCTCTTGACGAAGCGCTCGTACTCGGGTAGCGCCATGCCCAGCTGCGGCAAGACCGCGTCCGGGCGGCCGGGGGCGACGGCGCGCACCGCCAAACGCAGCAGCTCCTCCTGGAGCCGGAACAGTTCGGCGAAGCTGCCCTTGACCGGTGGCAGCGGCCGCTGGCGCGCGGCGGCCATGTCGATGAGGAACAGCTGCACCTGCAGCGGCGCCGAGCGTTTCTCGCCGGAGAGGACCCTGCCCCAGATCAGCGTGTCGGCCCCGCTTTCGGCGGCCAGGGCCATGGCCGTGGCCTTGGTGATGTCGAAGGGGAAGCGCACCAGGTTGCGGTTCAGCAGCGCCTGCACCTCCTCCTCCGGGATGACCGGCAGGCCATTGTGCTCGAGGCCGGCGCTGAGGAAGAAGGAGACGGCCTTGCCCAGCCACTGGTGCGAGGCGTGGTCCCGGGTGGCGACCACCGGTGGCAGGACCAGCGTCCCGGCCAACGCCGGCATGGCCAGCGCCGGCAGGAGGAGCAACGCGGCGGCCCGCCTCATGGCCGCTCCGCGGCGAGGATGGGCAGCAGCTCGCGCAGGAAATCGGCGCCGGCCGCGTCGGCGCGGCCCGCACCCTCCAGGCGCAGGGCGAAGGCAAAGCGCGGCCGCTCGTAGGGCAGGAAGCCGGCGATGACCGCGTCCAGGCCGGCGGCGCCGGCCACCGTGCCGGTCTTGGCGGCCAGGCGCGGCTGGATGCCGCGCAGCCGGCGCAAGGTCCCCTCCTCGTCCTCGACCGACGCCGCCATGGCCTGGCGCACCTTCAGGAAGTTCAGGTCGTCGGTGAGCAGCCGCTGCGGTCGGGCCGCATGCCGGTAATAGCCGATGCCCAGGACATTCTTGGCGTCATCGATCAGGTAGGGAGGGAAATGTTCCCCGCCCTGGGCGAAAAGCGCCGCCAGCGCCGCCGCGTGCAGCGTGGTCATGGTGACCCCATCCAGCCCCGAGGCCAGCTGGGCCAGTTTCAGGTCGCCTCCCGCCGTATCGAAGCGCCCGGCGGCGAAATGCAGGAAGCGGTCGTTCCAGCCCGGCCCGTTGAAAAAAAAGCGCCCCAGCATTTCGGCCAGTGCCGCCGGGCCCGCCGCGCGCGCCATGCCCGTGAAGGCGACATTGCACGACCGGGCCAGGGCCAGGGCCGGGTCGCGCACCAGGCCGTGCTTCTCCAGGTCGTAGACGACTCCCCCGCCGGCGGCGATGTTCCCCCGGCACTCCAGGGGAAAGACATCGGCGCCCGAGCGCAGGTAGGCCAGCAGCGAAACGATCTTGACGATGGAGCCGGGGTTGAAGCGCTGGCGGAAGGCAGCGTCGCCGCCGCCGCCCGCCCGCGGCCGGGAATAAGCGACGAGGATGGAGCTCTCGGGCAGCTCCAGAATGACCAGGCTGCCGAATCTTCCCTGGAACAGGCGGTCGATGCGGCGCTGCAGGCCGGCGTCAAGGGTCAGGCGGAAGCGGCGGGCCCCGGCGCGGAACTGCGCCGCGAACGGCGCGAAGTCCATGCCCGGCACCAGCGGGCGGCTGGCGCCGCGCCGGACATCGTAAGCGGCGAGAGGCTCGTCGTTGCGGTCGAACACGTAGTCGACCCGGCCGCCGCGCAGCGAGCGGTTGAACCCGGCGAGCAGATCGACGGCCTTGGCGTTGGCCTGGAGATAGGAGGCGGAGAGCCCGGCCAGGTCGCGGTCCGAGCCGTCGGCGTCGAGCCGGGCCGCCAGGGCGATGGCGTGGAACCAGCGCGCCTTGTCGCCGCCGCGGGACAAGAGGTAGGTCGAGTAGGTTTCCAGACGGGAGTACTCGCCGCGGTCGAGGAAGCGGGCTAGGAAGTCCCCGGCGCGCAGGGTGGTCACGGCGCCGCCGGCGCGCAGCCGCTGGAACCCCCCGGCTGCCTCCGGCCAGCGGCCGGCGCACAGGTCGTGCAGCGCCTGCAGCTCGCGGAAATTGGCGCGCTGGAACAGGGGCGAGGGAAAATGCCGCAGCCGCTGCCCGGCCTCCTGCAGCCGCCCGGCCAGCAGCAGATCCTCGGCGGCGGCGACGGCCGAGCCGGCCTTCAGGCGGTGGATGCCCAGGGCGACGAAGCCGGCCAGCAGGAACAGCAGCAGCAGCGCCAGCCGGCGCCGGCGCTGGCGCCGGCGCCGGTCCTGGAAGGAGAAGGTGACGTCCTTGTAGTCCAGCACCGCCGGCTCACTCCGCCGCCGGGATCGGGGCTCGTGCGCGGGGGCGGCTCATGACTTCAGGTAGGCTTCCAGCTTGTCCAGCCCCGCGCGGATGTCCTGCATGGAAGTGGCGTAGGAGATGCGCAGGTGGCCGGGGGCGCCGAACGCCGAGCCCGGCACCAGGATGACGTTCAGCTTCTCCAGGATGTCCATGGCCAGTTGGCCGTCATCCTGCAGCTTCTTCCGGCCGATGTAATGGGAGAAGTCGGCGAAGAAGTAGAAGGCGCCGTCGGGCAGGGCGTAGGGAATCTCGCCGATGGCGTCGACGCGGCGGGCGAAGTAATCGCGGCGCAGGCGGTATTCCTCCACCATGGCGCGCACGGTCTCCTGGCCGCCGGTCAGCGCCTCCACCGCCGCCTTCTGCGAAATGGAGCAGGGGTTGCTGGTGGAGTGCTCCTGGATGCGGGTCATGGCCGCGGCCAGCGGCTCCGGAGCGATGGTGTAGCCCAGGCGCCAGCCGGTCATGGCATAGCTCTTGGAAAGCGAGCAGACGACGGCGACGTGCTCGCTGGCCGCCGGGACCAGGCTCAGCGGCGGCGGGTACTTCCCGTCGCCGTAGAGGATCTTGCGGTAGCAGTCGTCGACCACGACCAGCACGTTCTTCTTGCGGAAGAAGCCGATGAGCTCGGCCAGCTCGCCGGCCTTCATGACCATGCCGGTGGGGTTGGACGGCGAATTGACGATCACGGCCTTGGTGCGTTTGCTCCAGCGCGAGACATAGGAGGAGGCCGTGAGGGCGAAGCGCGGCTGGCCCTGCAGGTGGTCGGCAAAGACCGCCTTGCCGCCGCAGAAGCGCACCATCTCCGGGTAGGACACCCAGTAGGGCAGCGGCACGATCACCTCGTCGCCGGGTTCGATGAGCGCCTGCAGCAGGATGAAGAGGCCGTATTTGCTTCCCGGCGAGACGACGATCTGCGCGTCCTGCGCCTCGTACTCCTGCTCGGCCCGATAGGCGGCGCGGATGGCCTTCTTCAGTTCGGCGATCCCCGAGGTGGGCGTATACTTGGTGAAGTTGGCGCGGATGGCCGCGATGCCCGCTTCCTTGATGTTGTCCGGAGTGGGGAAATCGGGCTCGCCAGCCCCGAAGTCGAGGATGACTTTGCCCTGGGCCTGCAGCTGCTTCTTGATCTGCACCAGCTTCAGCGTCGGCGAGCTGGTCATCGTCTGGACGCGCTTGGATAGTTCCATCATGGATTGCCTCCGAATAGCTTGGATTCGACCGTCTCGGCCAGGACGTGCAGGGCGAACAGGTGCAGCTCCTGGATCGCCGGCGTCTCGTCGGAATCGACGGCCACGACCGCGTCGAGGCCCAGGTCGCGCAGGGCGCGGTCGCGGCGGCCGCACAGGGCGATGGTCGCCAGCCCCAGCTCCCGCGCCTTGGCCAGCCCCAGAAGGACGTTGGCCGAGGCGCCGCCGGTGGTGAGGCCCAGGGCGGCGTCCCCCGGCCGGCCGAAGGCCTCCACCTGGCGCGAAAAGACGAAGCGGTACTCCTCGTCGTTGGCGATGGAGGTCAGGCAGGCCACGTCGGAGCTCAGGGCCAGGGCCGGCAGCGCCGGGCGGCGGAACAGGAACTTGTTGACCAGCTCGGCGGCGAAGTGCGACGACTGGGTCGCCGAGCCGCCGTTGCCGAAGGCCAGGGCCTTGCCGCCGCGTGCCAGCGCCGCCGCCAGCAGGTCGCCGGCCCGGCGCAGCCCCTCGCCCTCGTTAAGGGCGGCCAGCAGCCGCGCGCGCTGGCGCACCCGCTCCGCATCGATGAGGGTCATGCCGCTCCTCCTTCCTCGATGATCCGCTGCACGTCGCGGGCGAAGAGGGCCAGTTCGCTCTCACCCACGTCGGAGGGGTCGCGGAGCGGGAAGAAATCGATCTCCACCGTGCCGGCGGCGCAGGTGCGGCGGCCCGGCGGCAGCAGGCGCTCGCTGCCGCGGATGCGCACCGGCAGCACCGGCGCGCCGGCGCGCCGGGCGATGACGAAGCTGCCCTTCTTGAACTCGCCGGGAACGCCGCCGCGGCGGCGCGTCCCCTCCGGAAAGACCACGAACGGCGAGCGGTTGCGCGTGATGCGCTCGACCGCCTCCTCCAGCGCCAGCTGGCGTCGCGCCGCCGACGAGCGGTCGACGAACACGAAGCCGGCGAGCTTCAGCATCCAGCCGACCAGCGGGATGCGCCGCGCCTCGGCCTTGATCAGCACCCGCGGGTTCACCGGCAGGGAGTGGACGAGCAGCGGCCCGTCCAGGTTCGACAGGTGGTTGCTGACGATCACCGGCGGCCGCGACCAGTCGACGGCGTCCATGCCGCGCAGCACGATGCGCACGCCGAGGACGCCCAGGGCCGTCCCTACCACCAGCCGCCCGCAGGAGAAGATGAAGTCGCGCCGCCGGCCGACGCCGGAAACGAGGGCCACCGGCAGGAACATCAGCAGGATGAGCACGGCGGCCAGGAGAAAAGCCAGGATGTTGCGGGTCAGGCGCATGGCCCCCCATGTATAGATTTTTTTTCGCTCTTTGTCAAGGCGAAGCCCTTGTGACATTCCATCCCCGATGGCGGGGAAAGAGCGCTCCACGGATCGGGGTGGAAATTTCTCCGCCGGGGAGATTGACAAATGAAATTCGTTCTGCATATACTCTGGCCTTGATGAAACCCCGATGGCCATCTATCCCGGCTTCCTTAAATCTTTGCTCCTAAAGGAGAAATAAAATGCCCATGATCAAGGAACTCATCGAGAAGGTCAAAGCCAAGAACCCGGGCGAGCCGGAATTCCACCAAGCCGTCAAGGAGGTTTTGGAAACCCTGGAGCCCACGGTCAAGAAGCACCCGGAATTCGTCAAGGCCAAGATCTACGAGCGCATCGTCGAGCCCGACCGCGCCATCCTCTTCCGCGTCCCCTGGGTGGACGACAAGGGCGAGGTCCAGGTCAACAAGGGCTTCCGCGTGCAGTTCAACAACGCCATCGGGCCCTACAAGGGCGGGCTGCGCTTCCACCCGTCGGTCAACCTGGGCATCATCAAGTTCCTGGGCTTCGAACAGATCTTCAAGAACTCGCTGACCACCCTGCCCATGGGCGGCGGCAAGGGCGGCTCGGACTTCGACCCCAAGGGCAAGTCGGACATGGAAGTGATGCGCTTCTGCCAGGCCTTCATGCGCGAGCTGTTCCGCCACATCGGCGCCGACGTCGACGTGCCGGCCGGCGACATCGGCGTGGGCGGCCGCGAGATCGGCTTCCTGTACGGCTACTACAAGAAGATCCGCAACGAGCACACCGGCGTGCTCACCGGCCGCGCCCTGGAGTGGGGCGGCTCGCTGATCCGCCCCGAGGCCACCGGCTATGGCTCGGTATACTTCGCCGCCGAGATGCTGGCCACCCGCGGCAAGGACCTCAAGGGCCTGCGCTGCGCCGTGTCCGGATCGGGCAACGTC
The DNA here is from genome assembly GCA_022711715.1 of Acidobacteriota bacterium. Lineage (GTDB taxonomy): Bacteria > Acidobacteriota > Aminicenantia > UBA2199 > UBA2199 > UBA2199. Next base: position 360 of record JAKLEC010000071.1, on the reverse strand, counting down.
GCCCAGTACACCACGCAGAAGATCACCCAGCTGGGCGGCAAGGTCATCACCCTCTCCGACTCCAACGGCACCATCGTGGACGAGGAGGGCATCGACGCCGGCAAGCTGGCCGAGATCATCAACCTGAAGGAGGTCCAGCGCGCCCGCATCAAGGACTACCTGGGCAAGTTCCCCAAGGCCAAGTACCACGAGGGCAAGAGCGTGTGGGACGTGATCGCCGACGGCCTGAAGATCGACTGCGCCTTCCCCTCCGCCACCCAGAACGAGATCGACGAGGAGCACGCCAAGGCCATGGCCAAGAACGGCTGCTTCTGCGTCTCGGAAGGGGCCAACATGCCCTCCAACCTGGCCGCGATCCGG
>JAKLEC010000070.1 GCA_022711715.1 Acidobacteriota bacterium | reverse complement strand
CTGTTCCCCACCCTGGTCTATTACGCCGGCTTCCCGCTGGGGCGCAGCCTGCGCGGCGAGGTCGTGCGCGACATCTTCAGCGACGAGTTCCTGGCCGCCAATCCCATTTACTTCACCAGCCAATAGCCTGCCGGAATGCCCGTGACGCGTAACGCGTGACAAGTGACAGCATGGAACGAACCACCGTGAAAAGTGAAAAGTAAAAACCAGAACTGCCCAAAATAACCTTCAGAAGCGGGTCGGGCTGAAGCTCCAAGTTCCAAGCACTCATTTCCGAATCAGCACCAAGCACCAATGTCCAAATGGCCAAAACGAAGAGTAAATGAGCCCGTTTTATGGAATTACTGCCCAATTTCTCAAAATTAGCTGTGGATCGATTGAGCGCCCAAGTTTGGGTCATTGGAATTTGGAACTTGGAATTTGTTTGGAAGTTGGCATTTGGTGCTTGCGACTTGAAATTTGATTCTTCCGCGTCACGCGTCACGCGTTACGCGTCACGATTGTTCGCCCCGAAGGCGGCGGCGGCTTGTCGTCGCCCTCTTTTTTATCTATAATTCACCCACGAGCAAGGAGACAAGATGAAAGTCCTGATCATCGGTTCCGGCGGCCGCGAACACGCCATGGTGAAGAAGATCTCCCAGTCGAAGCGGGTGGACCGTATCTATGCCGCCCCGGGCAACCCCGGCATGGCTGAGCTGGCCGAACGGATCGACGTCAAGCCTGCCAGCATCATCGAGCTGGCCGACTTCGCCCAGGAGCATAAGATCGACCTGACGGTGGTCGGGCCCGAACAGCCGCTGGCCCTGGGCATCGTCGACGAGTTTAACAGCCGCAACCTGCGCATCTTCGGCCCGACGCAGAAGGCGGCGATGATCGAGACGTCCAAGTCGTTCGCCAAGGAATTCATGCGCAAGAACAACATCCCCACCCCGGAGTTCAAGGTCTTCGGCTCGGCCGCCGAGGCCCTGGATCACCTCGTGCGCGCGCCGTTCCCGCTGGTGGTCAAGGCCGACGGCCTGGCCGCCGGCAAGGGCGTCTACGTCTGCCGCAAGAAGGACGAGGCGGCCGAGGCCATCAACGAGATCATGGTGGAAGGCAAATACGGCAAGTCGGGCGAGCAGGTGGTGATCGAGGACTTCCTCTCCGGCAGCGAGATGTCCTTCATGGCCGTCTGCGACGGCAAGCGCATTCTGCCCTTGGCCACTTCCATGGACTACAAGAAGGCCCTGGAGGGCGACAAGGGGCCGAACACCGGCGGCATGGGCGCCATATCGCCGGCGCCCCAGGTCGGCAGGGACCTGTTCAACCAGATCATGAAGTCCGTCATCCAGCCGGCCGTTTCCGGCCTCAAGTTCGAGAACAAGGAGTACAAGGGGTTGCTCTACGCCGGGCTGATGATCACCCGCGAGGGGCCGCAGGTGCTCGAGTTCAACGCCCGCTTCGGCGATCCGGAGACGCAGGTGGTGCTCATGCGCCTGAAGAGCGACCTGGTCGACATCCTCGAGGGCGCCGCCGACGAGAACCTGTTCGAGGTCGGCTGCGAATGGGACGAGAACGTGTCCGGCTGCGTGGTGCTGGCCCTGCGCGGCTACCCCGGGACCTACCCGACCGGCAGCCGCATCCAGGGGCTGCAGCGCGCCAAGTCGCTGGGGGTGGAGGTGTTCCACGCCGGCACGGCCATGACCAACGACGGCCTGGTCACGTCCGGCGGCCGCGTCCTCAACGTCTGCGCCACCGGGCCGACGCTCAAGGAGACCATGGCCAAGATCTACGACGGCATCTCCTTCATCACCTTCGATGACATGGTCTTCCGCCGCGACATCGGCTGGAGCCGCAAATGACGCCGCGGGTCGCCTTCCTGCTGGGATCGGACTCCGACTTCCCGGCCCTGGAGAAGGGCATCGCCCTGCTGCGCCGGCTGGGGATCGCGGCGCGGGTCGAGGTCAGCTCGGCGCACCGCACCCCCGAGCGCACCCTGGAACTCATCCGCGAGTTCGAGCGCGAGGGCGTGGGCGCGATCATCGCCGCCGCCGGCGGCGCCGCCCACCTGGCCGGGGTGGTGGCCGGCCACACCCTGCTGCCGGTGCTGGGCGTGCCCATGGCCTCGCCGCTCTCCGGGCTCGATTCGCTGCTGGCCATGGTGCAGATGCCGGCGGGCGTGCCGGTGGCCGTCTTCGGCATCGGCGAGTCCGGGGCGATCAACGCCTCGCTCTTCGCCGCCGCCATGCTGGCCGCGGGCGACTCCGCCCTGCGCGAGCGGCTGCAGGCCTACCGCGCCGAGCAGCGCGAGGGCGTCCTGGCCAAGGGGCGGCGCCTGAAGGAGAAGCTGGAGCAGGGATGAAATTCGTCGTCGAAAGCTTCGGCTGCCGCAGCAACCAGGCCGAGGTCCAGGAGTGGATCATCGAGCTGGAGAAGCGCGGCTACCAGCTCACCACCTCCGCCGCCGAGGCCGCCTTCGGCATCGTCAACACTTGCAGCGTCACCGAAAAGGCCGAGAAGGACGTGCTGCGCTTCATCGCCCGCGCCTACCGTCACACGGGCGCCAAGTGGCTCGTCGCCGGCTGCACGGTGCACCGCGACCGCGCCGCCCTGGCCGGGAAGTACCGCGACTACCTGTTCCTGGACAACCGCGAGAAGGAGCGCCTGGTGGAGACGGTCGGCGAGATCTTCCCCGCCGACGGCCGCCTGGTCTACCATTCGGCCTTCCGCTCGCGGGTGTTCCTCAAGGTGCAGGACGGCTGCAACTTCCGCTGCTCCTACTGCATCGTCCCGTCGCTGCGCGGCAAGGCGCGCAGCCTGGAGGCGGCGACGGTGCTGGCCAAGGCGCGGCACTACGCCGCCCTGGGCTACCGCGAGGTGGTGCTCACCGGCATCAACCTCTCCTCCTACGGCTACGACCTGTTCCCGCGCCAGACCCTGCTCGACCTGGTCGGCGAGCTGCAGCGCCTGCGCGGCGTGGAGATCATCCGCCTCAGCTCGCTCGACCCGCGCTTCATCCGTTACCATTTCGTCCGCGAGCTGGCCGCCGTGGCCAAGGTCGCCGACAGCTTCCACTTTTCCCTGCAGAGCGGCAGCGACGCCGTCATCCGCCGCATGAACCGCGGCAGCAAGGGCGCCGAGTACCTCAGCATCCTGGAGCAGTTTCGCGCCCGCTTCCCCGGGGCCAACATGGGCGCCGACATCATCGCCGGCTTCCCCGGCGAGACCGAGAAGGAGTTCCGCGAGACGGTGGCCTTCCTGGAGCGGGCGCCGCTGAACTACCTGCACGTATTCCCCTTCTCGCCGCGGCCCGGCACCAAGGCGGCGGCCATGGAGCCGCTGCCGCCGGCGCTGGTGCGCGCCCGCGCCGCCGAGCTGAAGGAGCTGGGCAGCCGCATGAAGCTGGCCTACCGCGACGGCTGCCGCGGCAAGACCTTCGCCGGCATCCTCATCGAGGAGAACCCAAATTACGCGCTGGTGGTGACGCGCAACTTCCTGTCGGTGCGCGTGCCGCCGGTGCGCGGCTACAAGAGGCGCACGCTGCGCGTGCGCGTCGAGCGCGTGGTCAACGAGAACCTCTGCGAGGGCAAGATTGCCTAGGCGGGTGGCGTGGCTGCTGCTGGCCGCCCTGGCGGCCGCTCCGGGAACGCTGCGCGGCGAGGAAGAAAAACCGGCCGCCGACCCGCGGCTGCGCCAGGCGCTGGTGCGCTCGCTGCTCTTCCCCGGCCTGGGGCAGCTGCACGAGAAGCAGTTCCTCAAGGCGGCGCTGTTCGCCTCGGCCGAGATCGCCTGCCTGGCGCTGGCCGTCGTGCACTCCGGGCGCGGCGACGACGCCTATTGGAACTACCGCCAGGCCGCCTCGGCCGGGGATGCCGTCCGCTGGCGCGCCGAGACCGAGCGCTGCGACCGCCGCCGCAACCGCGCCGTCCTGGCCGCCGCCGGGGTGTGGGTGCTGAACATGGCCGACATCCTCGTCTTCGCCAAGCGCAAGTACGGGCGCCAGCGCTCGCTGGCCCTCTATCCCTTCTACGACCATGCGAGCCATGCGTACGGCGCCGGCATTACTTGCCGCTTTTAGCCTGCTGCTGCTGGCCGGCTGCAACGACCGCCTGTTCGACAACCCCCTCGATCCCGACGCCGAGCTGCGCGCCTACGAGATCCTCTCCACCCTGCAGGCCGGGATCGTGCCCGTCGACCTGACCTTCAGCGGCGACGCGCTGTGGGCCGTCGACGCGCTGGGGCGCGTCGTCGCCCTCAACCACAACTCCGGCGCCCTGCTGCGCGAGCTGCCGGTGGCAGCGACGCCGGCCGGCATCGCCTACGACGGCGACGAGCTGTGGCTGAGCGTCCGCGACGCCCCGCAGCTGCTGCTGGTGAACGTCATCAACGGCGCGACCATCCGCGCCCTGCACCTGCCGCGCGGCGCCCTCGGCCCCCTGGACTACGCCGCCGGCCGCCTCTATGCGGGCGACCGCCAGACCAACTCCATCCTGGTGATCGACCCCGAGACCGGCGCCGTCGAGCGCTCGATCCCGCAGCCGGGATTCGCCATCGACGGCCTCTGCCACGACGGCGCCTCGTTGTGGGTCGTCGACGCCACGCAGATGAAGCTGTTCCGCCTGGACGAGAGCGGCGCCGTCGTGAACCGCTACCAGGCGCCGGCGCGCAACCCCTCCGGCATGGCCTTCGCCGGGGGCATCTACTGGTGCGGCGACCGCAGCGGCCTCATCTTCAAGCTGCGCTTCCCATGAGGCGGGTGCTGCCGGCGCTGCTGTGGGCCGCCTGCGCCGCGCTGCTGGGCGCCAAGGGGCTGCTGGAGGTCCGCGGCGACTACCTGCTCTACAGCTACGACTTCAACTACCTGTACGGCCAGGGCGCCGTCGTGCTGCAGAGCGCCGACTGGACCATCCGCGCCGGCGCGGTCGAGGTCGACGTCTCGGCCCGCGCCGCCGTGGCCGGCCGCGGCTGCCGCGTCAGCTACGGCGGCCTCGAGGTCGAGGCGGACCGGCTGGCGATCGACCTGGAGACCCTGAGCCTGACCCTCTTCGCGTACGGCGGGAACGTCCGCTCCTGGACCCTGCCCGGGACGCGCAAGCCGCCGGCCGGCGCCGCCCCGGCGCCCGGCGGCAGCCGCTTCCAGGAGCGCGGCCTGCCGGCGCTGAAAGGCTCGCTGCTGTATTTCCTGGGAAAGCGCGTCGTCATCTCGACCGTCTACCGCGTCTACGGCTACCAGACCACGGCGTTCATCGAGGGCGGGCAGTCGCTGTCGTTCAAGCGCTTCAGCCTCGACCGCGGCATCGACACCTCGAAGCTGCAGGGGGTCTGGGCCGATCGCGTGTGGTACTACGCCTCGCAGGGCATCGTGGCCAACACCCACTTCCTGCTGGAGCGCGCGGTGCCGGGCGGGACGGCGCGCTCGGCCAACTCCCTGGACCTCATGATCGACCCCTTCGGCCAGGTGGAGTACGGTCCGGCGCTGCGGCTGAACTTCAACTCGCGGAACTCCTTCAGCCTGACGCGACGCCACGAGGCGGGGGTGGACGTGGAATACCTCACCGCCAACCTGCTGCGCGCCGGCGTGGCCTTCCGCTCGCAGTGGACGCCGCGCCTGAGCAGCGAGCTGGCGCTGGAGTACAGCCGCACCGAGGCCGCGCGCGAGGAGCTGTGGCTGCGCCTGCGCTCCCGGCTGCAGGACCCGGCGCTGGGCGAGCTGGCCCTGGACCTGGGCGGCGAGAAGGAGGGCCAATACCAGGGCAGCATCTCGCTGCGCAACCAGGCGCTGAAGAACGTGCGCCTCTCGCTGCAGCACTCTTTCTCGCGCCTGCTGTTCAACCAGGACCTCTTCAACCGCCGGCACGAGTCGAACGTCTCGCTGGCCTACAGCCACCGCCTGTTCCAGCTGGGCGCCGACTACTCCTTCCACCGCGACCTGCTGCAGGACCAGTCCCAGGGCACGCCGCGCTTCACCCTGAAGGCGACGCCCTTCCGCCTGTACGGCGGGCTGCTGCGGGTGGACTTCGCCTCCAGCTTCCTGGTCAACCGCCTCACCCTCGCCGGCCGGCGCGACCAGCAGAGCCGGGCCAACCTGACCCTCAACCTGAGGAGCGAGGCGCTGGAGCTGGGGCCGCGCTCGACGCTGACCGTGGCCCTGGCCGCCGAGCAGCTGCTGGAGCGGGAGCCGCAGGACCGCTACACGTCCCTGGGCTGCGTGCTGACCTGCCGCCAGCGCCTCGGCTCCTTCGCCGACCTTGAGTTCCTCTACAACTTCAACTCGCGGCGGCGCACGGAGCGCTGGCTCATCCAGGGCACCACCTCGCAGGACTGGTCGGCGCTGCTGCGGCTGCGGGACAACGGCCAGCGCGTCAGGGGCTGGGCCTCCCTTTCCTACGACACCAAGACCGGCCGCTTCACCAGCGGCTACCTGGACGGCGCCGTCTCGCTGGTCAAGAACTGGACGTTTCAGACGCAGATGCACTACGACTTCCTGTTTCGCAACTTCAACTACGACCTGTACCTCATCCGCGACGCCGGGCGCATCCAGCTGCGGGCCTCATACCGCTCCCTGTCGCGGCGCGTCCTGATCGAGCTGCTGCCGCGCTGATTTCCTGATCGCAATAAGAATAAGTGATAGTGGTAGTGATAGTGTTAGGAACAGCATTCAGAGAGCTTGTTCTGACAATTTTCCTCTGGAGGGCTTTCCTTTGTGAGTTCGCTTTTAAGTGCAGCTTAGAACTTGGTGCCAAGGCAAGTGCTTGCTGCTTTCACTACCACTACCACTATCACTATCACTCTTCTTTACTGAATTGACACCCCGGGCCGGTTCTGGTACAGTCCCATCTCCATGAACCCGCTGCCGCCGCGCGCCGCGCGCCTTTCCCGATGGACCTAGCCACCCTGCTGCTGATCGCCATCGGCCTCTCGATGGACGCCGTCGCCGTTTCGCTGGCCAGCGGCTGCGCGGCGACGCGCCCCGCGCCGCGCCAGGCATTCGCGCTCGCCGCGCTCTTCGGCCTTTTCCAGGCGCTGATGCCCGTCGCCGGCTGGCTGGCCGGCCTGGGCTTCAAGCCGCTGATCGCGAGCTTCGACCACTGGCTGGCCTTCCTGCTGCTGGCCCTGATCGGCGGGCGCATGATCCGCGAGTCGTTCCGCGGCGGCGCCTGCCGCCCGCGGCCCGCGAACATGGGGGCGGCCACGATGCTGGCCCTGGCGCTGGCCACCAGCATCGACGCCCTGGCCGTGGGCCTGAGCTTCTCGGCGCTCGCCGTTGGCATCCTGCGGCCGGCGCTGGTCATCGGCCTGGTGACCTTCGTTCTCTCGCTGCTGGCCGGCGTCGCCGGCCGGCGTTTCGGCCCCCGGCTGGGCGAACGGGCCGAGCTCCTGGGCGGACTGATCCTGGTCGCCATCGGCCTGCGGATCCTGATCGGCCACCTGGCCGGGGGGTGAGCCGTGGCGACCCGTCCCGCCGCCGCCGTCCGCTTCGCGGGGCTGCGCTCGGCCCTGCGCGCCTTCCGCTACCGCAACTACCGCCTCTATTTCGGCGGCCAGGGCATCTCGCTGACCGGGAGCTGGATGCAGCAGGTGGCCATGGGCTGGCTGGTCTACCGGCTGACCGGATCGGCGTTCTACCTGGGCGTGGTGGCCTTCTTTGCCCAGGTGCCGGTCTTCTTCATGGCGCCGCTGACCGGCGTGCTGGCCGACCGCTGGGAGCGCATGCACATCATGCTGGCGGCGCAGGTGCTGGCCATGGTGCAGGCCTTCGTCCTGGCCGTGCTGATGTTCACCCACGCCATCGCCGCCTGGCAGCTTGCGCCGCTGGCCTTCTTCCTGGGCGTGGCCAACTCCCTCGACGCGCCGGCGCGGCACTCCATGGTCGTGCAGGTGGTGGAGCGCAAGGAGGACCTGGGCAACGCCATCGCCCTCAACTCGGCCATGTTCAACGGCGCCCGCCTGGTCGGCCCGCCCATCGCCGGCATCATGGTCGGCCTGGTGGGCGAGGGGATCTGCTTCCTGCTCAACGGCTTCAGCTACCTGGCGGTGATCTTCGCCCTGCTGGCCATGCGCTTCGCCCCGCGCCAGCGCCGGCGCCGGATCGGCGGCTTCTGGCCCGAGCTGCGCGAGGGCTTCGCCTACACTTT